>DATKSV010000027.1:0-78123 GCA_035531535.1 Candidatus Nanopelagicaceae bacterium
CGCTCACCAACTCCCCCCGGGCCGTCGCCATCGATCAGCTGGGCAATGCCGGCATCCTCAATTTCCTCGAGGAAACCATCTCGGCCGACGAGGTGCGCCGCCTTAAGCCCGCCCCTGAGCCGTACCGCTTGCTAGCCGAGCGCATGGACGTCCCGGTTGATTGTGTGATGCTGGTGGCCGCCCACGCCTGGGATGTCAGCGGAGCTCTGGCCGTCGGCTGCCGGGCGGCGTTCATCGGGCGCTCAGGGGCAGTCCCCTCGCCCGTAGGTCCGCAGGCCGAGTTGGTGCTGTCTGACATCGAGGAACTTTCCCGGGCGCTCTCGCTAAAAAGTTGAGAGAGTGCGGCAGCGCCTGCGGTCAAGTCTTGCCATAACCGTTCCTACTGCGTGCCCATAATAGTGAACCTGGATCGTGCCCTTAGCGTCTGCGGTCCGACTGTCCAGGCGACCACCCGCGGCGGCGGCAGTGCGGTCGCCGGGCTAGGCTGCGGCGAAGGTGGACGCGGCACGGTGAAATGCTCCCCAGCGCGCATGCTCAGGGCGAGCCCGTAATCGGCCCCGATCCCCTGCGCCAACTCAAACTTGAGGAGATCCAGCGCCACCAGGGCGCGTGCCGACTCGATCAGGGGCTCCACTCGAGTAGGCCAATTGCTGGGGGAGAGCAGCGCCGCCTCGCCGGCGAGCCGGAGGTGAAGCTCCGCGTCGAAGTTGAGGCTCATCGCGGGCGGGCGCGGCGTTGTTCCTGCTCATGCCGTTCCCAGAGGTTACCGCAGCGCCAGGCCGCCCTCACATGCCTCCGGACGCCGGTCACGCCTCCTGGATGATCGCGTCGATCCGCTGCAGAACCGAATCGGTGAGCTTGGGCAGCAGCGCCAGCGCCTGCAGGTTCTCCTCGACCTGCTGCACGCTGGTGGCCCCGGTAATGACCGAGGAGACATGGGGATTGCGAGCGCACCAGGCGATCGCCAGCTGAGCCGGGGTGCAGTCGAGCTCGCGGGCCAGATCGAGCAGTTGGCGTACCGCCGCATTGCGAGTCGGGTCGGATAGCTCCTCGCGCAACCATTCGTAGCCCGGCAGCGCGGCGCGACTGTCCGCCGGGACCCCGTCCAGGTACTTGCCGGTCAGCACTCCCGAGGCCAGCGGGCTCCAGGTGGTCAGCCCCAGCCCACACTCGCCGTAGAGGCGGAGGTACTCCTCCTCGACCCGAACGCGGTTGAAGAGGTTGTACTCGGGCTGCTCCATCGCCGGTTTGTGCAGATGATGGCGCTCAGCGATCTCAAAGGCGGCGCGGATGTCGCCGGCCGGCCACTCCGACGTTCCCCAGTAGAGCGCCTGGCCCCGACTGACGATGTCGTGCATCGCCCAGACCGTCTCCTCGACCGTGGTCTCTGGGTCGGGTCGGTGGCAGAAGACCAGGTCCACGAAGTCGAGCTGGAGGCGTTCCAGCGACGCCTCCATGGCTTGGAGCAGGTACTTGCGGTTGAGCGTGTTCTCGGTGTTGACGCCCTGGTGCAGGCCCCAGAAGAACTTGGTCGAGACCACGTAGCTGTGGCGCGGCCAGCCGGCGCGGCGCAGCGCCTGGCCCATGATCCGCTCCGACTCGCCGCGGGCGTAGACCTCGGCGTTGTCGAAGAAGTTGACCCCGCCATCGTGGGCCGCGGTCATGCACTGCAGGGCCAGCTCCTCGTCCATCTGGTTGCCGAAGGTCACCCATGACCCCAGCGAGAGCAGGCTGACCCTGAGACCGGATCGGCCCAGGCGACGGTAGACCATGCTCATGGGCAAGTGCTCCTCAGCTCGGACGAGAGGGCGGCCGCCCCGTGGTCGGTGCCGGTGCAAGCTCTCATATCGCCTCCCAATTGATCGCTGCCCGACGGGCCCGCGCCGGGCGGCGCGGGGCTACCACCTCCGCCGGGGCGACGCCCGTCCCAGGATACCGTGGTCGGGATCGGCCAATTCCCGGAGCGACTGGGCCCGCTGCCTCTGAGTCTTCGCACCGCCCAGCTGAGGGCCACTTGGAACGCGCCCGCCCGAATCCACGGGGTACAGGCCTCTGGCGGGCGCCCCAGGGGGACCGTAGGTTGCCGATGTCGATTGACCCAGCCGACCATGGTCCTCACCATGGTCACATGCGTGGCTCCTGCCGGGTCTACCTGGAGAGTGGCAAGACCTGGGTGTTCGCGGTTGCCCTGGAGTGGCCCGGATGGTGCCGTCGTGGCCGCGGCGAGGCCGCTGCCTTGCAGGCGTTGGTCGACCACGCACCTCGCTACGCGGCCGCCATCGGACCCTCGTTCTCGGCCGAGCCGCTCCAGGTGGTCGGCCACGTGTCCGGTGCGAAATGGACCGATTTCGGGGCGCCGGGCCCGGCCGAGCCCTGGGACAGCGAGCCCTTGAGCGCGGCGGAGGCGACCCGGTTTGCCCAGATTGTGGAAGCTTGCTGGGGCTGCCTTGACAGGGTCCGCGAATCGGCCCCTGAGACCCTGCGCAAGGGGCCCCGGGGCGGCGGACGCGACCGCGATGCCGTCATCGAGCACGTGCGCGAGAGAGAGCGCAGCTACGCTCGCAAGCTGGGCTTGATGCTGGGCCCGAGCACCTCCTGGCCGGAGCAGCGCTCGGCCCTGGCAACCGCGATTGGATCGGGATCCAGTGCGGGCGGCTGGACCGTCCGTCAAGCCGCCCAGCGCTGCGCCTGGCACCTGCTCGACCATGCCTGGGAGATAGAGGACAAGAGCACCTGACCCGGGGCAGGTCAAGCTCCGGTCCGTTCCAGCAGCTCAGAGCGGAGTTAACCCGGTCGCCAGCCCCTCCACTCCCGTTGGCACGGGAGACAATTGCCGGCACTTCGGATTGCAGTGGGGCGCGGTATCCCGGCCACCCAAGCGAAGCTGCGAAATCGCCGCGCGCCAAGAGCTCGTCCTCCCCGCGCGGCCGGTAGTCGATCCCGCTGCGGAACAGGGTCTTCGTCCCGTCGACCGACCTCGCAGAGACTTGGAGCCGTCGATCCGGCGCTGGACTGCCGGGCCTGGGGCCGACCCGCGCGCTGACCATCGGCCTGTGAGGGGATGGCCGGTCGCGCAGTCCTGGGCCTCACCAGGATGCCCCTCTGATCCCGTAGCTGGCGTCCGGATAGACGTGCACGAGGTGCAGGTCAACCCCATCGAAGACGTACAGCCAGTCTCGGGCCTGGCCGCCCGGCCCGGTGGCCGGAGGAGCCTGATATTGATCCACCAGAACCGATCGGCCGCCCCCGGCGACGGACAGCCAGGTCGGGTCGGAGCCGGGCTTCAGCGCGAAGGTGGCGGTCGCGGAGAGACGGTCCGAAAGCTGTACCAGGTGGGCCGGCCCCATGCCTGCATACCCACAGGTCTCGACCGCCGCGATTCCCCAGGCGTCGAACGCGGCCGCGGTGTAGCCGCAACCGCTGGGAGCGGCCACCAGTCGGACTCCCGCCATCTCCGAGGAGTGGACGGTGGAGGCGACCGCCAGCTCGCCCAGATGCCAGGCGGGACACGCTCCCTGGATCAGGGGACCGCCGCCGGGGGCGAGCGACGAGGGGTTGAAGGTGAATGTGAGCTGAGCTGTGCTCGCACTCCAGGAGGGCGGGGACATCTGGTGGCACGGCGCGGCGTCGGCCCCGATGGTCAGATCGCGCCCGCCAGCCAGGGAGCGGATCACGATGTGGGGATCGGCGAAGGAAGTCGTGCAGCCGCTCTCCAGGTAGGCGACCCGATCCCCAGCGGGATTGGGCACGGCGTCGCCCACCAGCTGCGAGTTGCCGAAACTCCAGGTTCTGGACGGCCGAGAGCCGCCCGGGCTCAGCTCGAGGATTGACGAGTGACAGCTGTTGGGGGCGGGATCGCCTCCCTCGGTGTCATTGCGAAAGCGGGGCCCGGAGGCGGTCGTGACCCAGATCTGACCGGAACTGGACGTGACCGAGCTGACCACTTGGGTCCCGGCTGGCGCGGACTGGATCTGGCCCAGCGCCCGGCCCGAGGGGAGCGAAAACCTCTCCAGGTGAGGGCGACCCGTCCCCACCACTGAGATGGCGACGAAGGACTCGGTGGCGGTCGCACCACCGGGTGCCAAATGGCGGGCGGGCGCCGGATGCCCTGGCCCAGCCCCGCAGGCCGTGAGCAGCAGCCCACCGGCCCCGATCAACGCCGCCGCCAACCAGCTTCTCGAGCCGAGCACACCCTGGCCTCCGATCCGCGGCCTCCGTTGAGGAGTCAATCCGCGCAGCCGCGCCAGCTCCGCCGTGAGATTGTGGCACCAGGTTGGATCACCCGCTCTTCGAGGGTCGCGGCGGAGCCCGGGATCTCGCACATGGCGGTCATCGCTAACCGACTGGTCGAGGCGGTCATCGGCTGGAGGAGGTGGTCGCCTCGCCTTCCTGGGCGCCCGGCCCAGCTTTCCGGGTCCAGCTCTGCTCGCCGGTGTCACTGGTTCAGCACCGACGCCTGGCGGAACCTGTCGCCCGCGGGAGCTTCCGGCTAGCTTGGGAGTCGAGGAGGCGGCCCGTCGCGTCCCTCTGGAGGAGATGGAGCTGGCTGCCGCCTGGGCTGCGGCCTCCAGGGGCCGAAAAGCACCCCGTATAGCACCGCGTTGGCGAGCTGGAAGAGCGCCGCCAGCTCGAATGGCGCCGCCAGGCTCACCTCGTCGAACAGATAGCCGGCCAGCACCTGGCTCCCCGCCATGGTTCCCTGGGCGGGGAGATTTGACAGTGCTGCCACACTGGCGCGCTCTTGCGGATCGGCCATGTCCTGAGTGAACGACTGGCGCAGGGGCAGCCCGACTCTCTGGACCACCATGCGGACGAAGTAGATCCCCCCGGCCAGCCAGAAGGCGGGGGCCAAGACCATCGGCACCAGCAGTATTCCGGTGACGGCTCTCACCGCCACGATTGCTGGAACCGTCCCCAGCCAGCGTCCGATCGAGGCCGCCGACAGGGTGGACACCAAAGAGCCCAGGTTGACCAGGGCGAACAGCAGGCCGATCTCTCCTGGCGTGGCGCCGTAGCGGACGAAGAGCCAGTAGCTCATGAAGGGGCCGAACATGCCGATGGCGACGCCGTTCACGCTGTTGGTCACCCAGAAGCGCCAGAGCACCGGCCAGGAGCGGCGGGGCCAGCGGATCCGGGCCCGCCCGCTTCTGGGTGGGCGGGGCTGGTGCTTCTCTCGGAGCCAAAGAGCCATCACTCCAGCCCCGGCGGCGAGGACCGCGGCCGCCAGAAAGGCCGGACGGTAGACAACGGTGGCGGCGGCCAGGGAGAGATGGGGACGGGTGTGCGCCAGCCCGGCCAACAGCCCTCCGAACAGGGCCCCGAGCGCGGAGGCGAACGCCAGCCTCCCGAAGGCCGCCGCGCGGACTGGTCCGGGAGCGCTCTCAGCGACGAAAGCGGACTCGGCGGGTTGGTAGGGACCCACACTTCCGCCGCCGGCTCCCGCTCCTCGTCCGAAGGTCCCGAGTGCCGCGAACACGAACAGGACAATCGGCTCCCTGAACAGCGCGTAGACGAGCGCGGCCACCGCCGCCAGGAGAGGGATGGCCACCAGGAAGGGCTTGCGCCCGAACCGATCCGAGAGCAGGCCAATGAGGGTCGCCATGGCCGCCGAGGTGGCGGTCACTGTGAGGAACAGGAAGCCGAGCTCGAGCGCCGAGAAGCCCTCGGCGGCCAGATAGAGGGCGGTGACCACCCCGGCGATGCCCCTGGCTGCGCTCATGGTCAGCCTGGCCCCGAGCACGACCCTGAGGTTGGGATCGATCCACTCTGGCCAGAGCAAACGGAGCCAGGCCCGCACCCGATCAGCCACCGCGCGGGGGCCGGTCGGGCTCGGTGGCGAGAGCGGTTGGGGTGGAGCTCATGGCCAGCTATGGCCCAGCAGGTCAGCGAGTGACTCCAGGCCGGGGAGGGCATCGAGCACCGCCTGGCGCTCAGCGTCGGGCATCTCCCGCAGGGCCGCCTCCAGCCGATGGGCGCGCACCGAGCGCAACTTCCGGTGCCGGCGACGACCCTCGGGGGTCGCCTCCACCACGGCCGCTCGATGGTCCTCAGGGTCGATGGCTCTGGTCACCACCCCCGTGGCCGCCATCCGGGAGAGCATTCGGGAGAGCATGGTGGGGTTGACGCCCTCGGCCTCGGCCAGCGCTGACGGCCGGATTCGGCCGCGCCGGACGATCGTGGCCAGCGCCGAGAACTCCGCCTGGGTGAGATCGCTGCCGCCCTCAATCGCGCGCAGGCGCCGCCCCAGCTTCAGGATCGCCGCCCGCAGCCGGGCCCCTCCGGCGGGGTCCGGCCCAGCTTGGGTCAGGCTGTGAAGGTCTCCCGGCGGTCGTGGCGAGGGCTCCCCGGGCATGCCTTAATTATTGCTTACCGCCAGGCAAGTATCCAGGGTGGAGAATGGCGACCACCATGGAGTCTGGTCTAAGGCGACCGTCAAGCGGCGTCCGCGCCCGCTCAGCTGGGCAGGCGGCGAGCTTCGAAAGCGGTCAAGCCAGAGCCGCTGCGATCCGGGCCAGCATCTCCTCCAGGACCGGCCGCGTCGTCCCGAAATTGAGCCTGGAGTGGCCGGAGCCGGAGGCACCGAAGTCGGCCCCTGGGGAGAGGGCGACCTTGGCGTGCTCTTTCAGCCATCCGGCGGGGTCGTCTCCAAGTCCCAGCGGGCGCAGGTCGAGCCAGGCGAGGTAAGTCGCCTCGGGTGGGCGGATCGCCACTCTCGGCAGATGCTGGGCGAGGTAAGCGACCAGGAAATCCCGGTTCGACGAGAGGGCCCGGAGCGCCGCCTCCAGCCAGGCGCCGGCTCCCTCCCATGCCGCCAGGGCGGCCACCATCCCCAAAACGGAGACGCTCCCCCTGGCGTGGGCCGGGAAGCGCTCGAACCGGTCCCGGAGCGAGTCCGAGCCGAAGGCGGCGACCGCACAGCGCAGGCCAGCCAAATTGAAGGCCTTGCTGGCGGACGAGAGGGTCACCGTGCGCTCCGATGACGCACTGTCAAGGGCGCCAAAGGCAAGGTGCGTCGCCCCCGCCAAGGTGAGGTCGGCATGGATCTCGTCACTGATAACGGTGAGGTCTCGGTCGCGGGCGATGGCGGCGATGCCCTCCAGCTCGGCCCTGGTGAAGCTGCGACCGGTCGGGTTGTGCGGGTTGCAGAGCAGGAGCATCCGCGCTCCTTGGTCGCGGAGCAGGGAGTCGAGGGCTGCCAGGTCGACCTCGAAGCGCTCCTCTCCAGCCACCAGGTCGCAAGCCAACAGGCGCCGCCCGGTGTCCGCCACCGCGCTGAAGAAGGGGGGGTAGGCCGGGGTGAGACAGGCGATCCCGTCCCCCGGCTCGGTGAAGGCGAGCACGCAAACATAGATTGCCTGGACGACATCGGACACCACGACCACCCGGTCCGGATCGACCACCAGCTGATAGCGGGCCCTCACCCGCCTGGAGAAGGCACTCCGCACCGAAGCATCAAGCGAGGGGTCTGGATAGCCGAGATCATCACTCGACACCAGGGCGTCGATGGCCGCTCGGATCTCCGGTGCGATCGGGAAGTCCATATCGGCGACCCAGGCCGCGATCGCAGCCGACCCATCGCGGTGCCATTTGACCCCGGTGCGCCCCTGCAACTCCGCCCTGGAGTAGCGCTCGAGGTCATACCGCATGCTCACCTCCGACTGGTCCGTAATGTGCCGCCGACCTTCTGGAAGAGGTGGAATACCAGTCTCATCGACCAACACATTAGTGGATCCGGGGCGTCCTTCAGGGCCGGCCCCGGCCCTGGCCCGGCGGCCCTGCGGAGTCCGCCTTCGAGCTCGCGGCCAAGAGCCAGGGAGCGACCTGGCCAGGACTAACCGCCATCTCTTGGCTCCTGCCCGGGGCGGCCACCACCCTCCCCCTCCATCGGGCCAGCGGCCCTCGGGCCCTGTTCCTCAGCCGGCCGCAGTGCCGGCCCCGGCTGCGAGTAAGCTGGCGTCAACGGCGTTGGCATCCGGCCTAGCAGAGGTGGGAAGTGGATGGCGCTGCCCTATACGGCGGCTGCGGCGCGATATGAGCAGATGGAGTACCGCCGGGTCGGTCGTTCCGGTCTGAAGCTTCCCGCGATCTCCTTGGGACTGTGGCAAAACTTCGGAGCCGAACAGCGTCTGGAGACCAGCCGGGCGATCCTGCTCCGGGCGTTCGACCTGGGCGTGACCCACTTCGACCTCGCCAACAACTACGGGCCGCCGTACGGGTCGGCGGAGGAGACCTTTGGCCTGGTCCTAGCGCGGGATCTAAAACCCTACCGCGACGAGCTCGTGATCTCGACCAAGGCAGGGTATGACATGTGGCCTGGCCCCTACGGGGAGTGGGGCTCGCGCAAGTACCTGGTCGCCAGCCTCGACCAGAGCCTGCGCCGGATGGGGCTGGACTACGTGGACATCTTCTACTCCCATCGGTACGACCCGGAGACCCCGCTCGAGGAGACCATGGGAGCCCTCGCCAGCTCGGTGAAGCAGGGCAAAGCCCTTTACGTCGGAATCTCGTCGTACTCTCCCCAGCACACCCGGGAGGCGGCGAAGCTGCTGCGAGAGATGGGGGTCCCCTTGTTGATTCACCAGCCGTCCTACTCGTTGCTGAACCGCTGGATCGAAAACGGTCTGCTGGAGGTGCTGGAGGAACTCGGGATCGGCTGCATCACCTTCTCCCCGCTGGCCCAGGGCATGCTCACCGACCGCTATCTGGAGGGCATTCATGAGGGCTCGCGGGCGAGCCGGTCCGGCTCCCTGGATCGCCGCCTGCTGTCGGATGAGAACATGAAGAAGGTACGGGGGCTCAACCAGATCGCGGCCAGACGCGGTCAGAGCCTCGCTCAGACGGCGGTGGCCTGGACCCTCAGGGACCCCCGTGTCAGCTCGACTCTGATCGGGGCGAGCAGCGTGGCCCAGCTCGAGACCAATGTTGCCGCCCTTGGGACGACGGGATTCACGCCAGCCGAGCTTGACGAGGTCGACGTTTACGCGACCGAGAGCGGCATCAACCTGTGGGCCACGTCCAGCACGGCCTGAGCCGACCGGTTCGAGAGGCCGGTTGGAAATGCGCAGAGCTGTCTGCTTCGAGATCCGAAATGTAGTGCCACCAGCAGGATTCGATCCTGCGGACCCGGGCTTAAAAGGCCGCCTTGCTGCCGTCCGTGGGCGTCCGCAAAGGGCCACCTCGAGATTGAGTCGATGGACCCGCATCGAGTCTTGGTCCCCCATGTCCGCCCAAGTACACTCCCGTTGCCCTCAAAACTGCTGTCACTTTTCGTGGGCATGCGCTACCCAGCGTGAGTGATCTCTGGGAATCGCACCCGGGATCTTAGCCAGTCAGCCACCCAAGCTTCGTTGACCTCGTGTGCGGCGACAGCCAGCATGGCCGCTTCCGCTTCGGAGGTATCGGGAGGGTCGGGATCCCAGCGCACTCCGTTCAAGTCGAGGAACATGGCCAGCGAAGCCCAAGCCGCCCGCTTGTTCCCGTCGGGGAGGGGATGGTTCCACGCCAGCCGGCAGACAAGCACCGCCGCCTTTTCAGCCAGCTCCAGGTAGAACTCGTGGCCACCGAAGGTGGCCTCAGGGGCATGCAGCGCCGAGTCTGCAAGCTCTGTGCGGCTCGCCTTGGCCAGCGCCACTGCTTCGACCCCTGTTACTTGCTCGGCGAGCCACAGGTACTCCGCGACAGTGAGATACCGCGTCACCGAGCAAGCCGGTCGAGCAACTCCTTGTCGCGTTTGAGTAGCTTGCGAGCACGGTCAGTGAAGTCATCGTCGGCTCGAACAAGATCGATCGCGGTAGTGAGCGACTCCACGATGAGGGCGTTCACGCTCGTCCCACGAACACGCGCGACGGCCTCCGCCCGATCGGCAAGCTCTTCCGGTAGCCGCACTGTTGTCTGCCTGGTCACGGTGTCAAGATATCACGACGCCACGGGTTCACGCAATACGATAGGCAGCACCAGGGTTGAGGGCCTCTGAGCACATGAGGTCGCCCTGGGCACGTTCATGGTCGTCCGCCAGTGGCTCGGTTGAATTCAAAATCTCACCCGCGGATACCGGTCTCGTCCGCCACAGCCCGCCAGTGTTCGTCCGCGTTGCTGTCAAAATTGCTGTCAAGACGGTCACCGTGCTGGCTCCGGTACCGGTCGATTCCTGCACCCAGAATAGTTCCCTGGCATCTTTGTGATGTCAATTGCTGGTGGCGTCGACTTGGCCGAACTGCGGCCTCGCCGACCGACCTGTGCGTGCCTCGGCCCCGAGGACTGGACGCGGCCTGTGATAGCTGGAAACAAGGAACTGCCGCCTCCTGCAAAGGGGTACCATCCACTTCATGGGTGCCATTCCTGATCCCGTTCCCGACCCCGTCGATGACGAACTCGAGAGCTTGCTTGCCCACCCCGCCGTCCAGGAACGGCTAACGGAATTCGAGCGGCGTCTCCAGTCCGATGAGCTAGACCTGATTCCCCACTCCGAGGTCAGACACCAGTTGGGCCTGCCCGAGGCTCGCGAACCCCACAACTCCAGCCGTTGAGGCTGGTCTGAACGAGGGCCGCCCAGCAGGACCTGGAAGAGGCGGCGGCCTGGTCGTCCCCACAAGCATCGGCCGTGGTGGCAGCTATGGAACGCATGGTGGAGATTGGCCGGTCGCTGGGTAAGCCGACAGGACGAGCGGGGGTTCGCTATTGGCCGGTCCCACCTCTTGGCGTCTTCTACCGGGTACTGGGAGACCGGCTCATCATCGTCCAGCTTGTCGACGTGCGTCGTCTCCTGGAGATGCCCTGATCCGCCCGAGTCCAGCCCCTGCGCCCCGACAACCGTTATTTTGCCCATATGCTACGTAAGCAGGTACATCGAGAATGGGAGTGGGCTAGTGGCAACGATCGGGATCCGCGACCTGGCCAACAAAACCAGCGCAGTCGTCGAGCAAGTGGCTCGAACTGGCCGACCGACCCTGGTAACGCGGCGGGGGCACCCCGTCGCTGCCCTCATCGCCGTCGACGAAGACGAGTTGCTGGATCACATTCTTGCCAATGCCCCGGAGTACCTCCGTTCGATGAGCCTGGCCGAAGCCGAGGTGGCCAAGGGCCAGAGGGGCCGGCTATTGGATGAGATGGTTGCCGAGCTCGACTCCGAGGCGTGAGCCTTGCCGAGGACGATAACCCTCTCCCCCTGGGGGGAACGCGACATCTGTCGCGTCCCTGACAAACAGCGGCTCGCGATACTTGAGGGATTGCACGCCCTCGCCGACGAACATCCAAGTGCCGATATCAAGGCCCTAGCTGGTCATCGGGGATGGTACCGACTGAGGGTGGGTGACTGGCGGGTGCTCTACCTCTCGGACCCTGCTGGTGTCATGATCGACCGCATTGTCAACCGTCGCGACCTCGAACGTGCCCTCGCCACCCTGCCTTGATCCCCGGAGCCGGCAAACGACGGGCCGACGGAGGCAGTCCGACCTCGTCGTTTCAATCGGAGATGCTCATGCTGCCCGGGTCATGACCGCCGTAATGCCTGCCCAGAGTGGTTCGGACCCAGGGATTTTCCGCTCTCGCACTCCCAGGGGCATGACCGGATCAGAACTACATTCGACGCTGACTCCCCCCGCCCCGAACCCCCTATTCCATACCGACGCGTCCGCGCTTCGCCTGGCATTAGCAGTGGCCTGATGGTGAGTTGGAGGTGGCTACCAGCGATCGGGTGTGCGCTCGTGGCGATGCTGGCCGGCTGCGGCGGCGTAGAACTCGGCGTGCTTAGAACACCGGGCACGGTCGGGGCAGGCGCGCCAGCAAACCCGGGCCGCGTTGTGATTTTCACGGTTCAGGCACGCAACACTTCCGCTCAGAACGTGACCCTGCGACGCGTGACCCTACTGGGCGTGCCCGGGCTGGCGGCTCCAACCCTCGCGCACTTCGCAGTATTTCCCGGGCTCGACACCTTGGAGAATGAGCATGGCTGGCCGCCACCGCCCGGTGGCGGTCCGGGCCCAAATGGCACTTGGCCGTTGGCAGCATTGAGCGGGTACGTGGTTCCCGCGCATCAGGTCGTCTCAATCGTCGTTGGCGTGGATGGCAGTCGGCCGGGAACCGACTACGTCATGGGCGGCCTGGTGGCGTCCTACAGCGTCGGAGGATCCGCAACCAGCTCGGCACTGGCGATGGTCAATCTGGTGTGCGTTGCCAGCGCGGCCCGGGACTCTCGCGACCACTGCGCCAATCAGCGGGCCCAGGCTCTGCTTGATCGGGCCCTGTCATACGTCCAGAAGACCTTCTACTGACTGGGTGGGGGCGAACGCGGGGTGCGATGCTCCGATCACGCCGCCACGACGCTGGTGAGCTTGGCGGCTGCGTCCGCCCTGGTCCTGGCGTATCGATACAGCTTCCCCCCCGAGGGGAGGTGGCCTGGGCCACCCACCTGCCGTCGGCCCGCTGGTAGACGCATCCCTTTAGGTTTCCCCAGCGGCCCTCCGTCCGCCGGTGGTCGCCAGCGTGCGCCGAGGGCAGGCCGCAATTGCTGTCAAAGTGGCTGTCAACCGGTCCTGGAGCCCGCCTCGTCTTGGCAGCAGACGCCCGCTCTGAGATCGGAGATGTGGTGCCGCCAGCAGGATTCGAACCTGCGACCCTGGGCTTAAAAGGCCCCTGCGCTACCACTGCGCCATGGCGGCTCCCCAGCAGCCTAACGCACCACACGGGCGGCCACCGTCCAACTCCCAGAGGGCACCGCCGATGGCGTCGTAGGGCAGACGTCGGTGCGGCCAGCCTGGGCTTTAGCCGATGTCACTTCGACCGGCCCCTCGCAAGCGCGCGACACCGGCTGTTGGAGCCGCCCTCGCAAGCGTGGGACCGATCGGCCGTGTCTCGCTGGCGGGCAGGGGCCGCCTCGGCGGCCCCTGGGTACGGGCGCGGGTCGATCGAGCCCCACCTGCCCGCCCGGAACACCGCCTGCCGATCCGGTCATTTGGCCGGCTGGACTACAATCGAGGTTCACGGCGGAACTGCAGGAGGCGGCCTCGGCATGCCGGGGCCGAAGGGATGAGATGAGCCAGAACGGACACGTGGAGACTGGGACCGCCAGGGTCAAGCGAGGCCTGGCGGAGATGCTTAAGGGCGGCGTGATCATGGATGTGGTCACCCCGGAGCAGGCTGAGATCGCCCAGGAGGCGGGAGCCGTCGCGGTGATGGCCCTCGAGCGCGTGCCCGCGGACATTCGCGCCCAAGGTGGGGTTGCCCGCATGAGCGACCCGCAACTGGTCAAGGCGATCATGGGCGCCGTCTCGATCCCGGTGATGGCGAAGTGCCGCATCGGGCACTTCGTCGAGGCTCAGATCCTGGAGGTTCTGGGGATCGACTACATAGATGAGTCGGAGGTGCTCACCCCGGCTGACGAGGAGAATCACGTCGACAAGTGGCTTTTCAAGGTGCCTTTCGTGTGTGGCGCCCGCAACCTAGGGGAGGCTCTGCGGCGGATCTCGGAGGGGGCGGCCATGATCCGCACCAAGGGCGAGGCCGGCACCGGCGACGTGGTTGAGGCGGTCAGGCACATGCGGGCCGTGAGCCAGGGCATCAGGCGGCTGCACGGCCTGCGCTCCGACGAGCTAGCCTCTGCCGCCAAGGAGCTGGGAGCCTCGTTGGAGCTGGTGCGGGAGGTTTCGGAGACGGGGCGCCTCCCAGTGGTGAACTTCTCCGCGGGTGGGATCGCCACGCCGGCCGACGCGGCTCTCATGATGCAGCTCGGTTGCGACGGCAACTTCGTGGGCAGCGGGATCTTCAAGAGTGGCGACCCCCTGCGCCGTGCCAAGGCAATCGTCCAGGCCACCACCTACTTCGACAAGCCGGAAATCCTGGCTGAGGTCAGTGAGAACCTGGGCGAGGCAATGGTGGGCATCAGCACCTCCAGCTTGCGCCCTGAGGAGTTGCTGGCGGTGAGGGGCATCTGACTGAATTCGGACCTGGTTCCTTGACCGAGCCGGAGGTCGGGGTGCTGGCGCTGCAGGGCGACTTTCGCGAGCACATTCGCCTGCTCCAGGAGTGCGGAGTCAGGGCGCGCACCGTCCGACTTCCTGAGGACATGATCGGTCTGGCGGGGTTGGTTCTGCCCGGTGGTGAGAGCACCACCATGGGCCGCCTCATCGAGGCCCGCTCGCTGCGCCAGCCGCTCCAGGATGCCTTCGCCCATGGCGTGGCCTGCATGGCAACCTGTGCGGGCACCATCCTGGCTGCCCGCGAGATCCGAGACGGCCTGCCCCAACAGTTCACCTTGGGGCTGTTCGACATCGTGGTCCGGCGCAACGCCTTTGGCCGCCAGCAGGAGTCGGGAGAGGTCTGGCTGGAGGTGCCCGCCATCGGCCCCCAGCCGATCTTGGTCGCCTTCATCCGCGCACCGTCTATCGAGGAGGTGGGGCCGAAGGTCGAGGTCCTGGCCCGACACCATGGTCAGCCCGCGGCTATCAGGCAGGGACGGAACATCGCCCTCACCTTCCACCCTGAGATCACCGGAGACCCCAGACTCCACCAGCTCTTCCTCGCCGGGCTGCGAGCCCCAACATCCGCCCACTGACGGCCGGCGGACCAGCCGCCTGATCCCCATTGCGGGCCGGGCGGCGCTCGGGGGCCGCCGCCGTGACTGACGTCACGGCCGTCCGCGATGCAGACTTAGGCCATGCAGGTGCGCTCGGCCAGCTACCGCGACCTCGGCCAGGTTGACGACCTCTACCGGACCACCATGGAGGTGGAGGAGGAACTCACCCAGCGGCTGGCCGCAGCCGGCCCCCACAGCCCCGTCCCAGGGGCCGGGCTGGCGCGGGCGTGGTCGATCCTGACCAAGAGCCTCTCCGCCCTGATGCCTCTGGCGGATGTCGGCGACCAGCTCTTCGTCGCCGAACATCACGGTCGAATCATCGGCTTCGTGCAGGCGGAGCCAGCGCCCGGGGGCCGGGCCTGGCAGGTGATCAACCTCTGCCTGGATCCCAGCGCCGAGGGCCACTTCGCGGGCGTACCGTTGCTGCAGTACCTGTTCAACGAGGGGCTAGCGCGGGGCGTGAGTCGGTTTCTGGTGCGAATCCCTGAGGGGCACGCGCTGGCCAGCCTGCTGCGGGAACAGGGATTCCAGCCCTATGCCAGCGAACAGATCAGCTTCCGAGAGCTTCCCCAACCTCCCCACCCGCCACCCGAGCCCTGGGTGCCGGCCCGGCGGGAGGACCTCCTCGGGGTCTACCTGCTCTATCTGCGCACCGCCCCGCATGCCGTGGCGGCAGTGGAAGCGCCGTCCCTAAAGCAGTGGCGCGCCACGTTCCAGCTCGGCTGGTTGAGCCGACTGGACGCCCGCAGCGGTGACTCCAGACACTACGTGATCGAGCGCGAGGGACAGGTGGTGGCCTGGGCTGGCGTGCGATCGGCAGCCCGGGCCCGGCCCACCCAGATCAGCATGATGCTCGACCCGCAGCACAAGGACATGGCCGTGGAGGCGGTCCATGGCCTGCTGGGAAGATTGCCCCAGGGGGCCACCATTTGTCTGCTTCGGCACTACGACGGCGAGTTGGCCAGGGCGGTTGCGGCCCGCGGCTTCGAAGCGGTCGCCACCCAGCTCCTGATGGCCAGGGATCTGCCCATGAAGCTGCGCGCCAAGCCGGCCCTCAAGCCGGCGCAGCGGGTGATCGCTGGGGCCATTCCGGTGATTCAGGCCCGGTCGCTTGGCGACGGCGGCCCCTGAACCGATCCGCCCACCGCAGAGGTTGCCGTGCGCTATATTCAGCGTGTGACAGGAGGTCGGTTGACGGGCGCTCGCCTTTCGATCCAGGCCGTCCTGCGACGGGAGGCATGACAGCCAGAGTCGGCCGGCCCGCTCGGGCCTGGGTTACGTCCTCCATAGCCGCTAAGGAGGCATGCGCCTGACCGCTTCTCCGCTTCCATTCGGTCCCTCGTTCGAAGAGGAGTTGGAACTTCTGGTCGGCACTCTGCCCGCGCCCCTGCGGGACGCTGTCCACGCCCTGCCCGAGGACGCGGGCGATCTGATCGAAATCGTGCTCGACTTGGGACGCGAGCCCGAGGCACGCTTTGAAGGCCGAGAGATTCTCCTGGGGCACACCTCGGTGACGATGGACGACATCGCCGGAGTAGCGGCTCGGGTCGGGGCCTTCGGTGGAGACAACCGGGCCGGGATCGCCCGCACCCTCCATCGGATCTCCGCCATCCGCAACCGCTCCGGCGAGATTATCGGCCTCACCTGCCGGGTGGGGAGGGCGGTCACCGGTCGGGTGGAGATCATCCGCGACATCGTGGTCAGCGGCCAGAGCCTGCTGCTGCTGGGCAAGCCGGGCGTGGGCAAGACCACCATGCTGCGAGAGGTGGCGCGCATCCTGGCGGACGAGAGTCGCAAGCGCGTGATGATCGTCGACACCAGCAACGAGATCGCCGGTGACGGCGACATCCCTCATCCCGGAATCGGAAGGGCTCGCCGCATGCAGGTTGCCCGGCCCGAGCTTCAACACGGGGTGATGATCGAGGCGGTGGAGAACCACATGCCCGAGGTCATCGTCATCGACGAGATCGGCACCGAGCTGGAGGCGGCGGCGGCGCGCACCATCGCCGAAAGGGGCGTCCAACTGGTCGCCACCGCCCATGGCAATACTCTCGACAACCTGCTGGTCAACCCCACGCTGAACGATCTGCTGGGAGGGATCCAGACCGTCACCCTCTCCGATGAGGAGGCCCGTCGGAGGGGCACCCAGAAGTCAGTGTTGGAGCGCAAGGCTCCCCCCACCTTTGACGCCCTGGTGGAGATCGTCGACCGCCACCGGGTGACGGTGCACATGCCCCTGGCAGACGTGGTCGACGACGCCCTCCGGGGACGCCCGCACCCAGCCCAGCTGCGCGAGATGAGCGGCGGCAAGGGCCTCACCACCAGGCTGGTCGAGCCGACTCCGTTCGACGATCGCGGCTCCCGAGAGCTGTTCGGGCTGGAGCCTCCGGCGGGCAAGGGACGCCGCCCCACGTCACTGGCCGAGTTGGTCAACGGCCACAGCAGCGCGGGCACCGTGTCGGACACGTCCGTCTTTCCCTATGGGGTGTCCCGCGTCTACCTGGAGCAAGCGGTCAGGGAGCTCAAGCTGCCGGTCCGCATCCAGCATCACGTCGATGACGCTGACATGGTCCTGACCCTGAAGAACTACTACCGGCGCCAGGATTCGCCGCTGCGGGCGGCGGAGGCGGAGGGCATTCCGATCTCGGTTCTGCGCAGCAACACGGTGGCTCAGATCCGGGCCTTTTTGAGCCAGCTCTACAACCTCGAGCAGGTCGACCCCACCGACGCCGCGCTCCGCGAGGCGAGGGACGGGATCGAGCGGGCCCGCGGCGGCACCGCGGTCGAGCTCTCGCCGCAGAACGCCTATGTGCGACGCCTCCAGCATCAGCTGGTGGAGGAGCATGACCTGATCGCCCGCAGCACCGGCAAGGAGCCTCGGCGGCGGCTGCGGATCTACCCGGGCAGCCAGGCGTCCTGAGCACTGCGGCTCCGCGGCAGCCCGTGCCAGGATCACCGCTCACCGATTTGGAGGCGGCCATGTGACGGATTCTGACAGCGGCTTCTTCATCACAGTGGAGGGCCTTGACGGCTCGGGCAAGACCACCCAGGCCGGCCTGCTGGCCGAGGCCCTCAGCAAGGAGGGTCACGTGGTGAAGGTGGTCCGCGACCCTGGCACCACGGTCCTAGGTGAGCGGTTGCGGGAGTTGCTCTTGGAGCCAACCAGCGGCTGGGTGCTGGAGGGATGGGCGGAGGCCGCCCTCTTCCTGGCAGCCAGGGTCCAGCTGGCTCACGAGGTGATCTATCCAGCCCTGGCCCGCGGTGAACTGGTGGTCTCAGACCGCTACCTGGACTCCAACCTGGTCTACCAGGGGGCCCGGGGGGTGCCCTGGGAGGGAATCATGGCTATGCACCGGGTCTGTCAGGTGGAACGCCTCCCCGACCTCACCCTGATCTTGGACATGCCGGTGTCCACGGCCAGGGGTAGGCGTGCCAGCGATTCGCCGCCCGACCGGTTGGAATCCGAGTCCAACCAGTACCATGAACGGGTCCGGGCCGGATATCAAGCGGTGGCTCGAACCTTCCCAGCCCGCGCGGTCCTGCTTCAGGCCGATCAGCGCCCGGGAGACCTAGCGATGGAATGTCAGCGAGTGGCCCGGGAGCGCCTCGCCGCAAGGAGATCGGATTGAAATTGGTGCTGGCGATCGTCCACGAGCAGGACGCGGCACGGGGCATCGAAGCCCTGGGAGCCCAGGGCTTCGGAGTGACCCGGCTCGCCAGTGAGGGCGGCTTTCTGGAGCGGCGCAACTCGCTGCTACTTTTGGCGCTCGATGACAGCCTGGTGGACGACGCGATCGGGGTGCTGCGCGCGGTCTGCCGCCCCCGCCACGAGCAGCTATCCGCCAACCGCGGCAAGACATCGGGGCCCGAAGCGGACGCCGAGGTGGAGGTGGAAATCGGTAGGGCCACGGTCTTCGTGCTGGAACTGGGCAGGGTGGAGCGCATCTAGGGCCGGTTGCGAAAGGACCTGGGCGATTTAGCAGCGGCTATTCGAGCCGGGCAGGGCCCCGCTGCCAACTTCCTCCTGACCCAGGCTGACTTTCGCGGCCGCTGTCGGCCCCATAAGGACCATGCTCTCGACCGGCCAGGGGCGTGGACCGCACCGCCATCCGCGCCAGATTCTTGGCGGCGTTGATACCGCGGTCGTGCTCGATCCCCCCCTCCGGGCAGCGCCACCGCGGCAAGCCGTTGCTCGGGTGGTGGATGGGCTGTTTGCGGCTGATCGCGCCCCCGGGTGGCGCTGGGCTAGGGCGACCCCAGGCTTGGCAGCGGTGAAGTGGCCTGCGCGGGTCCATCTGCGCCCAGGCGGTTGGGAGCACCTGGCCAGCTGGCTGCGGAGCCCGGTCAATGGAAACAGATGAACTCGGTTGGCTAGGCAACTGGGGCCGGACCCCTGGCTCCGCCTCGGCGCCAGGCAAGTGGTTCGTAAGCTGTTCACCGATGGCATGCCATAGGCGTACAAACGGATGATTGTAGTGGTGGGCTAGGGAGGTGAAGATCAGTGACTGGGCACGCCAGCAGCACATTCACCCCCCGCACCGCCCAGAGGTGGTTCGAGGCCGGCACCCTGCCGGTCTCAGCTCGCCGTCTGCCTTCCGGCACCATCTTTGTGGAGGAGACGTCCCCGCCAGCCGGCAAGGTGGCGCTGTACGCCCGGGTTGCGTCGCATGACCAGCGCTCTGACCTGGAGCGGCAGTTGGGCCGGCTGGTCGAATGGGCTGCCGGCCACGACCTGGTCCGGGACATGACCGAGGTGCTCACCAGCCTTGGCGCCCGGCTGTACGGGCGGCGTTCCGCCCACACCAGAGCCCACCGGGCGCTGCGCTGTGCGGAGCAGCCGGTGGAGGCCAGATGATGGCCGCGGTCCGCCAGGCGTTGCGCTTCGCCCTTGATCCCAACAGCCAGCAGCGCCGCTGCCTGGCCCGCCACGCCGGAGCAGCGCGCTTCGCCTATAAACTGGGGGCTGGAGCGGGAGAAGGCCGCCCTCGACGCCCTCCAGGCGGGTGACAGCACTGTCCCTATGCCCACCGCGATGGGACAGCACAAGGAGTGGAAAAGCTGGAGTTCCCTGGTGGAAAGAGGTTTCTAAGTGCGTCGCGCAGGAGGCCTTCCGGGACCTGGAGCGGGGGATGCGGGCGCTCTGGGAGAGCCGGGCCGGGAAGCGGCCCGGACCCAAGGTCCACTTCCCGCGATTCAAGAAGAAGGGCCGATGCCGGGACAGCTTCCGGCTCACCGGATCCATCCACCTCCACCCCTCCTGCGTGACCCTGCCCAGGATCGGCACGGTCCGCACCCTGGAGGACGCCAGCAAGTGGGTGGAGCGGATGGCCCAGGGCTGTGTCCGGGTCACCTCCGCCACCGTCAGCCGGGAGGCTGACCGTTGGTTCGTATCCCTGGCCGTCGAGGTGGAGCGGGCCATCCCCGCTCACCCAGCCGCCGGGGACACCCTCGGGGTGGACCTTGGCGTACTCTCTCTGGCCACCCTCTCGGACAAGACTGTGATCCCCCAGGGCCAAAGGCGCTGCGCCGGGGTCTGCGCCAGCTCCGCCGCCTCTCTCGGTCCCACTCCCGCAAGACCCGCGGCTCGCGCAATCGGGCCAGGGCCGCTCGCCGGCTGGCCCGCCACCACGCCAAGGTCGCCCACCTCCGCCGTGACCATCTCCACAAGCTGACCACCCGCCTGGCCAAGACCCACGGCCGGATCGTGGTGGGAGACCTGAATGTCAAGGGCATGCTGGGCAACCACAAGCTGGCCCGAGCGCTCTCCGACTCCGGGTTCGGGGGGTTCCGCCGCCAGCTCAGCTACAGGTGCCAGTGGTACGGCTCCGAGCTGGTGGTCGCAGACCGCTTCTTCCCCAGCTCTAAGAGATGCTCTGGGTGCGGGACGGTCAAGGCGGAGCTGTCGCTCTCGGAGAGGACCTACCGCTGCCAGAGCTGTGGCCTGGTCCTGGACCGAGACCTCAACGCCGCGATCAACCTCGCCGGGTGGGCCCACCCGGCCGTCACCGCCAGTGCGGCGGAGACGTTAACTGCCTGGGGAGCCGACCGTAAGACCGGGCCTCACCCGGCAGGTGGCCGTGAAGCAGGAACCGGGATCGCCCCGGAGCCCACCGGCTCGATCGGTGGTCCTCAGACCCGTGGCGCAGTTGTCAGAGTTTGAGGACCGGTCCCAGACGCGCCTTATACTGCCGCTGGATCCTGGCTGGTTAGTCGGGATTCGGTTAGCGAAGGGAGTATCCGGTGGGAGTTGCCGCCACCGACACGGTGCGCCGACTGGCCGACGCGGTCAGCACAGTGATTGTTGGGAATCGCCGCCAGATCGACCTGTGCACCATCGCCTGGTTGGTGGGTGGCCATGTGCTCATCGAGGATGTCCCGGGGGTCGGCAAGACCATGCTGGCCAAGGCTCTCGCCAGGGCCACCGGCTGCCACTTCGACCGGGTCCAATTCACCCCCGACCTGCTGCCCGGTGACATCACTGGGGCCAACATCTATCACCCAACCCAGGGTGTCTTCGAGTTCCGACAGGGCCCGGTCTTCACTCAGATCCTGCTCGCTGACGAGATCAATCGGGCGACTCCCAAGACCCAGTCGGCATTGCTGGAGGCGATGGAGGAACGCCAGGTGACGGTCGACGGCACAACCCATCCGCTCCCGGATCCGTTTGTGGTGCTGGCGACCCAGAACCCGATCGAATACCAGGGCACCTTCGCTCTCCCCGAGGCCCAGGTAGACCGCTTCCTGATGCGAGTGTCCTTGGGCTATGCGGATCTCGCCGGCGAGCTCGAGATCCTCGACCGATTCGGGGTCTCCTCTCCCCTCGACGAACTGCTGCCGGTCACCCGTCCAGAGGACTTCCCGGACCTCCGCCAGGCGGTCGCCGCCGTGCACGTCGATCCCGAACTGAAGGAGTATCTGGTGCGGATCGTGCAACGCACCCGCAGCCATCCCGACCTCGCCTTGGGAGCGAGCGCAAGGGCCAGCCTCGGCCTGCTGCGAGCCAGCCAGGCCCGGGCTCTGATGGAAAACCGCCAGTACGTGACCCCGGGGGACATCAAGGAGCTCGCCTCGCCGGTGCTCCTACACCGCTTGGTCCTGCGTGCCAATGCGGAACTCCGCGGCGCCACTGGAGAGGCCATCTTGGAAGAAGTTCTTGATACCGAGGCAGTGCCGGTGGGCGGCCGCCGGGCGGCCGGCTGAGCCGGGCGCGCTCGAGTCGGGGCAGAGACGAAGATGCTGCGGGCATCCCTGCTGGCGGTGGTGGTGGTCACCGGCTTCTTCGCCTACATCAACGGCGTCGAGTTGGCCTTCGTGGTGGTCTACGCGGCGGTCTTGGTCGGTCTGCTGGCACTCCTCTGGAGCTGGGCCACCGCGCGCCAACTCAGATTCACCCGCCAGGCCCCCGGGGGCATCCAGATGGTGGGGGAGACATTCGCCCAGCGTTTCACGTTGGGCAACGGCTCCCGGCTGCCAATATCCCTGCTGGAGGTGAGGGACCTGGCGGGGTTCCCAGGCCATCAGGGTTCTTGCGGCCTGTCCCTCAACGCCCGGCAGACGATTAGCTGGGAGAGTGAGGTTAGGCTCTTGGCCAGGGGACGCTATGACCTGGGTCCCACCGAGGTGCGCCTGGCCGACCCCTTCGGGCTCTTCCCGCGCACCGTGCGGTTCGCTGCCCAGGGCACGGTGGTGGTCTACCCCGCCGTGTATCCAATGCCAGACCTGGCCTTCAGCGGCGCTCACGCCGGCCTCGACAGCGACTGGGGTGGACGGCCTCGTGATCTACCCCCGAGTGCGTCCGGCATCCGTGAGCACGATCCCTCCGACGGCATCAGCCGCATTCACTGGATCTCGACCGCTCGCAAGGGCCGCCTAATGAGCCGCACCTTCGACGCCGAGGAGGGCGCCGACCTCCTGGTGGTGCTGGACCTGCGCCGCGGCCTCCATCACGGCACCGCCCCGGAGAGCTCCCTGGAGTACGCCGTCACGATGGCGGCGTCCGTGGCCCATAGCGCCCTGCGCCACGGACGGGCTGTCGCCCTGCTGGCGACCGACCGCTTCCTCCTCAACATCCCCGCCAGCCGCGGTGAGCCGCAGCGGGAGTTGATCATGGAGACCCTGGCCCTGGCTCAAGCCGATGGCCAGGCGAAGCTGGCCGAGGTACTGCCTCGCCACCTTCAGGCCTGGCGGTCGCGGGGCAATGTGGTGCTGATCACTTCAGACCCCTCCGGCGAGTGGGTGGAGGCGATCGCCGCCGCCTCCCAGCCCGGACGGCGCGCGGTAGCCGTCTTCGTCGACGCGAGCAGCTTCGCTCCCCAGCCTGGGACTCTCCGGATCCCGGCCCAATGGCGGCTGATCCTGGACATCTGGATGGTCCGGCAGGGGGACGACCTCGCTCGCCTGGACCCGATCGTGGGGCGCGCCGTTGTCTGAGCTGGAATTGGCCCTCCTGATCCTGCTCACGCTGGGGTCGGCGGTGGCCGTCCTGCGGCCGCCATCTCAGCCATCGACCAGGGCCCGCGTCTGGAGCCCGGCACCGATGGCGACCGTGGGTCTGGCCACATTGCTGGGGCTGGCCTGTGCCGGTGTGATCGGGGTCACGTTGCTGGGTCCCCTGGGATGGGTGGGCTGCCTGGCCGGGTCGGCTGGCGTCCTGATGGCGGCGGCCTCGGCTCGCGCCTTGCCCGGGCGGTGGTCGGGGCTAGCGGCCCTGGTGGCCGGCGGTCTGGTGGTTGCCGCGCTCCTCAGCGGCCAGGTGGCGGCAGCGCCAGTGGGCCTCAATCCGATCGTGGTCCTGGGTCGGGAACTGCGGGGGACCAACCAGAATTTCTCCCAGCCCCTGGCGTTGCTGATCGTCTGCTGGGCCAACGGCGCCTGGGTGGGCTGGTGGGCAATCCGCGAACGGGCGGCCGCGGTCGCCTCCGGTGCCCCCATGGTCCTGCTCATCGCCGACTTGGTCAACGTCCCCCCGGCGGTGCAGGGGGCACCCCTTTGGGCGGTCCTGGGAGCGGTGGTCTCGGGGTTGGCGCTGGTGGGCTGGACCCACCAGGAGACCCGCCTCTCCCGCTGGGCGCGTCAGGGAGTGCCCGTGGTCGGCATCGGTCCCGGCGGCAGCCTAGCGCTGGTGGTCGCCTGCGCGACCGGCCTGAGCGCCCTCGCCTTCATCATCCCACCCCTCAGCCGCGACAACATCAGCCAGCGGTTCTTCCACTCCGGCCCCCCGGTCCCGCCGACCGTCCTTCAGAGTGAGCGGGTCGCGACGGTATCGGGTTACTCCACGGCGGTTGTCCCCGGCGGCCCCATCCGTCAGGTGGAGACCCCTGTCCTCAGCTACACGACATCCGCTCCGGGCGGCACCGTCTATCTCCAGGGGGCGGTTCTGACCAGGTTCAGCAACGGCAACTGGTACCAGCAGGCAACGTCCCCGCAGAGCCTCGGGCCAGGCCAGTTCCTCCCCTACAGCGAGCAACCCGACCAGGGCACCGTGGCGATCGCCGCCGGGCGCCGGGAGGTTTCGCTCCGGGTCACCTACATCAACTCGGGGGCCCAGGCGGTCGCCGACCTGCTCTATCCCGGCAGCCCACTGCAGACGCCCCAGGACCGGGGCCGTTACGTCGCCAACGGAGAGCTGAGCGGGCACCAGCTGCTGACGGTGGCCACAGTGGTGCCCAGGTCAGGTGTCTCGGCCGTGCTGCCGTCTTCCGAAAGCCTCACCACCTACGGCAGCATCTCGACCGCCACCCCGGCGGAGCTGGAGGCCGCCGGCACCAACTACCCTGCCTGGGTCGAGGCCGACACCTCGCTGCCGCCCGGGGGCAGCTTCCTGGCCGAGAACCAGCTGGCCGCGGACGCGGTGGCGATGGCGGGGGCGACCACCAACCCCTACCTGATGGCCGTGAACATTCAGAATGCCCTGAGGTCGAACGAGATCTACACCCTGAACCCACCCAAGGCGCCGGCCGGGGTGTGGCCCATCGTCTACTTCCTTGACCAGTCGCACCGGGGTTACTGCCAGTACTTCGCCTCCGCAATGGGAGCGATGCTGCGCACCCTGGGCATCCCGTCTCGGCTGGTCACGGGATTCGGCCCCGGGCAGGAGGGGACACTTCCCAACGGGCAATTGCTGATCACTCAAGCCGACGCCCACACCTGGGTGCAGGTCTACTTCCCCGGTTACGGCTGGGCCAACTTCGAGCCGACTCCTGACGGCTTCTACCAGCCGACCGGCGCCGTCGCCAGCACGACGCCCAACCCAGCCCCGCCCGCCCACCTGCGGTCTCACCCGGGGGTGCGCTCGGTGGCTCCTTCAGGCAGGGCGCCAGGGGTGCTGCGGCTGCCTAGGAACCCGGGTCTGGGCTGGGTCCCGGCGCTACTGGTGGTGGCGCTGGTCCTGGCCATCGCAATCGGCTACGCCTGGACCCGGCGGGCGCGCACCCCAACCCAGATCCGCCTCCGTCTGGAGCTGCCGGTCCGGCTCAGCGGGGGCGGCGACCCCCATGCCCTGACCGTGCCCGAACTGGCGCTGATCTGCGCTCAGCTGGCCGCCCGGCCGCGGGATCTGGGCCTGGGCCAAGCCTTCGCGCGTCTGGGGGCGGAGGTCGACCGGGTCGCCTTCGGACCGGGCGACTCGGGCCGCCCTTCGGACCTGGCCGGGGAATGGCGACTGGTGCGGGACGGTTATCCTCGGTTGCTGTGGCGCGGCTGGCGGACGGGGCGCCGCCGACCTGCCAAGCAGCCGCTTTCGGCCGAGCGAGTCACGCTGGTCAGAATCTGATGAGCCAAGGAGATTGATTGGACCTCGCCATCCTGGGCAGCGGCGCGGCTTTTTCGGCGACCGGCTTCAATGCCGGCTATCTGGTGGACGCCGGATTGCTGCTGGACTGCGGGGCTCCGGTCACCGGCTTGCTACCCAAGATGGGCCGCAGCGTGGCCGACCTGGAAACCCTGGTGATCTCCCACCTTCACGGCGACCACGTCCTCAATCTGCCGATCCTGATCGCCACCAGGGTGGTCCAGTACCCCAACCTCCCGCGGCTGCGTCTGATTGGGCCGCGGGGCACCCAGGAGCACGTCGCCGACCTGGGAAGGCTCACCTTCGGGCCCGAGTTCTGGGACGACCTGGTGGCCGCGAACGGCCCCCTGATCGAGGAGTGGGAGGACGGCCGCAGTTCGAAGTTGGGCGGCTATCAGCTGACCGCCTATGAGGTGGTGCACTCAGAGCGGCTGCACTGCTTGGCCTTCAGCGTCGAAGCCCAGGGAGTCTCCCTCGGGTATTCCGGCGACACGGCGTATTGCGATGGGATCCGTCGCCTCGCCCGGTCGGTCCAGTACCTCCTCTGCGAGTGCACCGGCTGGTCGGCTCCGGCCCCGATCCACCTCTGGCGAGATGAGGTGGAGGAGCTGATGAGGGAAGCTCCCAGCACTCGCTTCATCCTGACTCACCTGGGGGAGCGCCGGCCCGTGCCAGGAGCTCTTTTGGCCTCAGATGGGCTGCGGCTGACGCTCAGGCCGGGCGCGCGGGACTGAAGGGGGCCAGCTCCGGGGGATCCTCTCCCGCCAGCACCGCCCTGGTGATCAGCTCGGCCGTGATCGGCGCCAGCAGGACTCCGTTGCGATGGTGACCGGTCGCCAAAAGAACCCTGGGGCTGGCCGGGGACCTTCCCAGCAGCGGGCCTCCCCGGGCGAACGGACGCAGCCCGGCCCAGCTGCCCGCGAACCGCGCCGGCGCCAGGGCCGGCAGCAGCCGGCGGGCCGTGGCGGCAACTTGGAGCACGCCCTCCAGGGTGGTCCAGGACTGAAAGCCCACCCGCTCCTCGGTGGCCCCGGCCAGCACCAGTCCAGATCGCTTCTGGAGCAGATAGCCGTGATCCCCGAAAACGATGCGCGGCAGCACCATCCCCCCCGGAGAGATCGCCAGCATCTGCCCGCGGACCGGCTCCATCGCCACCTCCACGCCCACCTCCTGGAGCAGAGGTGGACTCCAGGTACCGGTCGCCAAGATCAGGTAGTCGGCGGAGAGGTCGCGCCTCTGCTGGCCGCCCACATGCACCACCGGGCGAGCGCCCTCGGCGGCGACGCCATCGACCGGGGCCGACGTCTCTATCCTGACGCCGAGCCGGATGCAGGCGCCCAGCAGGGCCTCCAGGACCCGGTGGCTGTGGACGTGGCCCTCGTTCGGATAGACCAGGCCAGCCACCACGTCCGGCCCCAGACCTCGCACCTCCAGCCGAAGTTGGTCGAGGCTGAGCAGCTCGGAAACCTCGATTCCCTGGGTCAGCTGCCAGGCTCGCTTCACCTCCAGGTCAATCGCGGACTCGGCGCTGGTTGTCACTCTGAGAAGGCCACCCAACTCCAGTTCACAGTCGACCTCCGACTCCTCCTGAAGTCGCGCTGACCACTCTGGCCAGAGTTTGGAACTGCTCCGGCAGAGGTCGAAGAACGGGCCCGGGGACCCAGCCTCAACCCCGGCGGCGAGCATCCCAGCGGCCGCGGAGGACGTGCCGCGCCCACATTCCGGATCGCGCTCGAGCACGGTCACGCCCAACCCCGCCCGCGCCAGGGAGAGCGCCACCGAGAGCCCGATCACGCCGGCGCCGACGACAACGCACTCGCCCGCAGAGCGCCCTGGGGTCGGACGGGACTCACTCATCGAGCGTCCTCCGCCCGGGCCCAGCTGCCGGTTCTTGCCGGCGAGTGGCCAGTCCCGGTCGGCCCGAGCCGGGCCCGCAGGACCGCTCGCCATCGGCGGGCGAGCGACGACGGCTGATGATCACAGCTCCGAGGATAGAGAGTTCCATGCCCGCCCACGCCCGGGGTCAGCTCCGCAGCACCCGGCGCCACGAGGGGGGCCCAGTGACCAGGCCTTCGAAGACGAGATTCTCCGCCCCCAAGAAGCCGGCCAGATCCTGGAGCGCCCGGCGGGTCGCGGTGGCGACGCCGCCCGCTGGCTTGCCAGGCTCGGCGTGGATGGCCGTCACGACCAGGCAGCGCCTTCCGCGATCAAGGCGACAGTCAAGCCGGCCCACCAGGGAATCGCCGTGGAGGATGGGGAGAACGTAATACCCGTACCGCCGCTTCGGCTTGGGAACGTAGACCTCCATTCGGTAACGGAAGCCGAACAGCAACTCGGTGCGGCCACGGTCGATGATCAGGTTGTCGAAGGGTGACAGCAGGGTGGTTCGGCCGGGCCATTCCGCTTCCCGGCAGCCATCCCAGCGGGCCAGTGCCGAGGTGGAGGCGAACCAACGACCCGGGATCGGGCCGTCGGCGCCGGTGACGATCACCTCGTGGGCCCGGCGCTTCCGCACCAACAGCTCCAGCGAAGCCGCCGGGCCGCCTGCCCCCCTGAAGAAGTGGAAGCCGACCTGATCGACGGTGGCTACGCCCAGGGCGTCGAGGGTCCTCTGCGTCAGTGCCGCCAGCGCGGACTGGGCGCTCACGGCGGGCTCGGCCACCAGGTCTGGCAGCCACCTCTCGGCCAGGTCCCAGATTCGCCCCCTCCCGTCCCGACCGGCCACCATCAGCCGGCCCTGGAGCCACAGATGCTCCAGCATTCTCTGATGGTCGCCGCCGCCACTCCACGCGACGCGCTCCCTCACCGAGCCACGCACCTTGGCGAAGGCGCTGCCAGGGAGGGGCCCGTCCCGACCCAGCCGAGTGAGAATCTCGCGTCCCAGCCGGCGGTTGGCCGCTACCCAGTCCGCCTGGCGCCGATCCCCAGGGCTCTGCCAGCGGCCATACCGGCGCATCCGCCAGCGATGGAGTCGAAAGTCCTGGGTGGGCACAATCGCGGCAGCGTGAGACCAGTACTCGAAGAGGCTCCGGTCCAGCCAGAGGGCGTCCTCCAAGGCTTGCGCGGGGTGGCTTCCAAGCCGGCTCCAAAGCACCAGCTGGTGGCTGGGGCAGACCACCGCCAGCGGGTCGCGCTGCAGGTACCCAAGGCGCTGTACCAGCTCCACCACGCCGGCCGCTGGAGAGAGTGCGTCCGCAAACACCGCGGGCCTGGCCCCCAGGCCCTGGCTGTCAAGGGCCATCCGCCGCGCATGCTCCAAGCCTATCCGGGGGAGCGCCCCACCACTCATGTCGGCGCTGGGTGGTCGGGGTCGCCGGCCACCACCTCAGCCGAGGCAGGCACGCTCAGCCGTGCGCCACCACCCGCTGGTGTCCAGGCGGGACAGCTCCAGCTCGGCCGCCTCCTGGGCGGACTCCTGCTCCAGCTCCACTCGCACCACCAAGCGGCGAAGTGCCGGGCGCAGTTCCCGCTGCTGCTGCTTGGCGGCCCGGTCGATCCAATCCACCAGCACCGAGAGGTCGTGGAAGCGACCCAGGAGACGCTGCAACCGGCGCAGCTCCTGGAGCACCACCTGGTGTTCGGGCGGCAGAGCCGGCGCGAAGAGCTCAAGTCGGTAGCGCAGCCGTCGGGTGCGCACCCGACGCTGATGGAGTCCGGCGGAATCACCCTGGCCCCGGCTGGCCTTGCGAAAGTGACGCCGCAGTTGGACCGCCGCCAGATCCTTTCCCGGGACCGGCCCGGGCAGTGGCTGGGACATGGGGGGGACTCGAGCCAGCCGGCGCAGTCGCGAAAGGTTGGGACCGCCCACCATCTCCCGGTGGCGCCAGGACATCTCCTCGGCGGCGGCATCGGCGAGCCAGCGTCGCGCCTCCGCCTCCAGCCCGCGCAGCCCCGGACGCAGCTCGGCCTCGCGCCCAGCCACTACCCCCCGGCCGAAGCCGGCCGAGGCCAGCGGGTCATCGCTGCGGTCCCGCGAGACAGCGACCGGTCCCAGCACCTCCCCCAGGAGCTCCAGGCGCACCTGGGCGTCACGCAGGGGGCCCAGGGCCCGTTCCACGGCGCGCAAGCGACGGCCCCGCCGCCGTGATCGCGGCGCCAGACAGCTGTCAAAGCCTCGCTCGGCCTCGCGCAGACGCCGCAACGCCACCCGAGTGTCGTGGACGGCCTCGAAGTCGCTGGCGAGGGGCAGCCGGGCCGCGGCCCACTGCAAGGTCTCGGCCCGCTCGGTCAGGCCGGCTCGGGCGAGATCAACTACCGAGAGCGACTCAGACACCCGCGGTCACCAGATCTGGGGATTGGGGCGCGGCGGAAAAGTCCGCGGGCCGCCACCAATCCGGGCCCCGGCGGGCCAGGGCGGCAATCATGCCGTCCCGAAGGCCGCGCTCAGAAGCCCGCAGCTTGGACAGATGGAGCAGGTCCATCAGCTGGGCGAGGATCAGCGCTCCCCCTCGACACAGGCGCACCCGCTCCAGGTCCATGCCCAGCTTTTGGGCAAGGGCGGCAACCGGGACCTGGCGAAAGATCTCGATGACTTCCTCCACGTCGCGGGGGCGCAGCACTGCCCCCTTGCCCCGGCCCAGCAGACGCGGCAAGTTGGTGATGGTGCCACCAGTTCCCAGGACAGTGGTCCCCCGGGGGGGCGGCACCAGGTCGGGGATCAGCTCGGCAACCCGACGTTCCATCGCCCGCCACTCGTCAGGGGTGGGGGGGTCGGAGGCGGCCAGGGTGGTGATCATGCCGGAACCTAGAGGCAGCGAATAGTCCGCGCAGGCCTCGTGGGCGCGGCCCAACGCCACCTGCGCCGAGGCGCCCCCAATGTCCAGCACCAAGGCGGCGCTCCCGGCGCGCAGGCTCAAGGTGGCCCCGTCGAACGCCAGCTGGGCCTCCACTTGCGGGGGCAGGATCCTGACAGTGTCCAACCCGGCTCGAGAGGCCAGCACGTCCGCCACCAGCGGCCCATTGGTGGCCGAGCGCAGGGCCTGAGTGGCTCCCACTGCGAACGCGCGGGCGCCCCTGTCCCTGGCCTCGGACACCTGGGCTGCCAGGGTGGAAGCGGCCAGCTCCAAACGGTCTGGCCCGATCGAGCCGTGGGTGGCGACGTCAAGGCCAAGCTGGACGAACTCACGGCGCCGGAAGAGCTGCCGGGGGGCGCCCGTCTCGGTGCAGCTGGCGAGCAGGAGATGGATGGTGTTGCTGCCCACATCCACGGCCGCGAACCGGTCCGGCTTGGCCAACTCGGTCAGCCCACAGCGCTGGCGCAGGAGCTGGCCCGGGCTCGTAAACGCATAGGCGTAGTTTGCGCCCGGGGCCAGCGCCGCCACCAGTCCCCAGGCGTCTGGCGGCCGGGGCGGAGGGGAGGATCCGGCCCGGGAACTTATAATCCAACTTGAGAAGTGCAAAGCCTGTACCTGGTGCGGCATGCCGTGGCAGCAGACCAGGGTTCCTGGTCGCAACCCGACGCGTCGCGGCCCCTGACCGAGTTCGGATGGCAGCAGGCCCTCGCCCTCGCCCAGGTGCTGGGCCGGGTCCGCGTCGAGGCATTCAGGGCAAGCCCCACCGTGCGCTGCCAGGACACCCTGGTGCCGGCGGCGCACACGACCGGGCTGGCGGTCGAGGATGACCCCCTGCTCTTCGAAGGGGCCCAACCGACCGGCCCCGAAGAGGCGGGGCAGATGCTCCGGCGTCTGATCGAGTCGTACTTCACAGCTGGGGTCCAGGTCGCCGCCGCCTGCAGCCATGGCAACGTCCTGCTCCCCCTGCTGGAGGCAGCCTCACCGGGAGCTGGCGCGCGCTGCCCGAAAGGCGGCCTTTGGAAACTGGAAATCGACGGCAGCGCCCTCCGCTCGGTCAGCTTCGTCGGCAGGCTGGTGCCGGCCACCAGCAAGTGGGAGGCGCGATGATCGAGGCCGAGGTCTCGGCACCCATGCCAGAACTCCTCGGAGCCGAGATACTGGCGACTCTGGCCTCGCTCGGCAACGACGCGGCGCTGCTCCTGGATGCCGGCCGCGCCCTGGTCTGGGCCAGCCCCAACTCAGCCCACCTGCTGGCGCGCCAGCTGCCCCTGGGACAGGCTGTGCCGGTGCCGCTGACACCGGGCACCCCGCTGGCTCAGATCGTCGATGACCCCAGGGCGGCGGAGGTTGTCGGTCAGGCGCTGGCCAGCAACCAGGTGACCAGAGCGGAGATCTCCCAGGATGGCTGGCGCCGGGTGCTGAGGGCCGTAGCCGCCCCCATCGGCAGCTCCAGTGCCGAACCGCTCGTGCTCCTGATCCTCAGTGACATCACCCACGAGCGGCGTCTTAGCCGCGCCCACCAGGACCTGATCGTCAACCTCTCGCACGATCTGCGCACACCCCTGGCCAGCCTGAGCCTGTTGGCCGAGACCCTCAACGGAGAGGCTCGCGACGACCCGGTTGCGAGCAAGGTGTTCGCGGAGCGGATGGCGGCGGAGGCGGAGCGCCTGCACGAGCTGGTGTCCGGCCTGCTCGACCTGGCCAGGCTGGAGGCGGGCGCGGAGCAGGCGCAACTGCAACTGGTCGACCTGGCGGCCCTGGCGTCCCGGGTGACGACCGGTCTGGCGCCCCAGGCCCACCGCCACGACCTCAACTTGGAGGTCAGCGGCGGCCCGACCTGGGCCAAGGCCGATCCGGTCCGGCTCGAGCGCGCCGTGGCCAACGTGATCGACAACGCGATCAAGTTCACCGAGCCCAAGGGCAAGGTCACAGTGGCGGTCGGGACGATGCGCAGCTGCCCCACGATCTCGGTCCGCGACACCGGCACCGGGATCTCTCCCCAGGCCCTGCCCCACATCTTCGACCGTTTCTACACCGGTGATCGGGCCCGCTCCGGGCCCGGGAGCGGCCTCGGGCTGACCATCGCGCGCCAGGCAGTGGAGTTGCAGGGGGGCCAGATCACGGTGCGCAGCCATCCGGGTGCCGGGACCGTGGTGGAGATCCGGCTCTGCCCACCGGATGCAGGAGCTGCCCCGGCGGTCGTCTAAGATCGCGGTATGGCAGACATCACGGCCGGGCGCGAACTCGAGGTCGAGCTGGCCGCCCGCCGGGACGGCATTCGCGTGCTCGGACAGCTGGTGGCGGAGGGGGTGGCGGGCGCCATGACCGGACTGGAGGAGCGGGATGGGGACCGGCTCCGGACGGTGGTGAGCCGCGACCTGGAGATAAACGAGCGCCATCGCCAGGAGCGCGAACGTGGGATTGAGATCCTGGCGGTGAGCCACCCCACCGGACAGGCGCTCTACGCGGTTTTCGGGCTGCTCCTGATCGCCTCGGAGCTGGAACGGATGGGCGACCACGCCAAGAGCTGCGCCCGCTACGCCCTGCCTCTGATCGAGCTGTCCAGCCGCCCCAACCTCGACACCATCCTGCGCCTGGGCCACTACGTTGAGGAGCAGGTGCGGGACATCCTGGAAGCGGTCACCAGCAACGACTTCCGACGGGCCCAGGACATCGCCGCGCGCGACGACCGCATCGACCGCATCTATCACCGCTGCTTCGACGACATGGTGGAGACGATGCGAGAACATCCCGAGTGGGCCTATCCCGGCGCCAACCTGCTCTTCATCGCCCACAACCTGGAACGGATCGCGGATCGAGTCACCAACATCGCCGAGGACGTGGTGTTCCTGGAGACCGGACGCCTGGTGGAGCTGGGTTAGGGTTGGCCGCCGAGCCGGGGGGCACCGGGAGCGGCCGCAAGGTGCTCATCGTCGAGGACGAGGAGTCGGTCCGGATGACCCTCCGCTACAACCTGGCCGCGCGCGGCTACGTGGTCCTGGAAGCGGGCTCCGGAACCCATGGCCTAGAGCTGATGCGTAGCCGCAACCCAGACCTGGTCGTGCTCGACCTGATGCTGCCCGAACTCTCCGGAGAGGAGGTCTGCCGGGCGATCCGAGCTGAGTCGGACGTCCCCATCCTCATGCTCACGGCTCGCGGCTCGGAGACCGACAAGGTCAACGGGCTGGGCCTCGGCGCCGACGACTACATGACCAAGCCGTTCGGGCTCAAGGAGTTCATGGCCAGGATCGAGGCCCTGCTGCGCCGCTCCGAGCGCCCCCAGCGGAGCAACGCCCCCAGCGAACGCATCCGGGTGGGCGGATTCGTCCTGGACGCATCCTCACGACTGGTGCTGGTCGACGACAACCCGGTCAAGATGAGTCCGCGCGAGTTCAGCCTCCTCTTCTTCCTGCTGAGCCATCCGGGCCGGGTCCACAGCCGGGATGCGATTCTGCGTGCGGTGTGGGGGCCGGACTTCAACGGGGACAGCAAGACGGTCGCCGTGCACATTCGTTGGCTGCGGGAGAAATTCGAGGCGTTTCCCAGCCTCCCCTTCCGCATCAACACCGTCTTTGGAGTCGGCTACCGGGTCGACATCGCACCTGGGGTCCATCTCCAACGGTGACCTCCGCCGGCCCAGTGACGGCGGCGAACAGGGTGGCGGTCTCACTGCAGGCAGTCGCCAAGGCCTACGGCGGTCGGCGGGCGGTTGATGACCTCAGCCTGGAGGTGCTCACGGGCGAGCTGGTCGCGATTCTTGGCCCCAATGGGGCCGGCAAGACCACCACCATCGAGATGCTGGAGGGGTATCGCCGGCCCGATCAGGGTCGAATCGAAGTGCTGGGGATGGACCCCATCACCGACGCCCGTCGCTTCCGTCCCCGGGCCGGCATCATGCTCCAGGAGGGCGGCATCTATCCGACCATTCGGGTCGGGGAGGCTGCCAGCCTCTTCGCCAGCTACTTCGCCCACCCCCAGAGTCCCCTGGCGCTGCTGGAGAGGGTGGGGCTGGCGGACAAGGTCAGGGCCCGCTACCGACAGCTTTCGGGCGGAGAGAAGCAGCGGCTCTCCCTGGCCCTGGCGCTGGTTGGCAAGCCCCAGATTCTGTTTCTGGACGAGCCCACCGCAGGCATGGATCCGAGGGCCCGGCTGCTCACCTGGGAGATCGTCAAGGAGCAGCAGATGGCCGGAGTCACGGTGTTGTTGACAACCCACTCCATGGAGGAGGCAGAGCGGCTCGCCGACCGCGTCGCGATCATCCGTGAGGGCCGCTTGGTGGCGTACGACTCCCCCTCGCGACTCCGGGGCGCCTCTGGCCCGGAGCTGGTCCACGCCGAGCTGGACTCGGAGTTGCCGGCCACTCTGCTGGCGCAGCTTCGCCAGCTGGAATTCCTGGAGGGGGTCGAGGACCGCGGCCAGGGCCGCTACGACCTGGTCTCGGGCGAGCCTCTCCGAGCCGCCGCCGAGCTCACCCAGATGCTGTTGCGGGAGGGGGGCCCCCAGCTCATCCTGCTGCGCGTGGGCAGGGCATCCCTGGAGGACGTCTTCCTCAGCCTCACCGACGAGGAGGAGGCTTGATCCCGGAAGGGACTGCTGCCGCGGCGCCGGAGGCGCCTGCGGCCAGCCCCATCGGACGCAGCCTGCGGGCGCAGGCCCGGGTCGAGCTGCTGCTGCTCTTGCGCCAGCCCGAGAACCTGCTGGTGATCCTGGTGCTGCCCGTGCTTTTGCTGCTCTTCTTCGCCGAGGTCCGAGCCTTCCCCTCCATCCATGGCCGACCGATCAACTTCCTGGTCCCGGGAATCCTGACCCTGGCCCTGATGTCCACCGGGATGGTGTCCCTGGGCATCTCGACCGCCTACCAGCGCTACTACCGGGTGCTCAAGCGTCTGGGAGGAACGCCCCTGCCCAGAGGGGTTCTGGTGGCGGCGAAGGCCGCCTCGGTGCTGCTGGTGGAGGTGGGCCAGGTGGCACTGGTACTGGGGATAGCCTATTTCGGGTTCGCCTGGCGACCGCCGGGGTCGTTGCCGCTGGCGATCCTGGTGATGTTGGTGGGAGCGATCATGTTCGCCGCGATCGGGCTGACCATGGCAGGGGTGATGCGGGCCGAACTGACCATTGGCGGAGCCAATGGCCTGTACCTGATCTTCCTGATCCTGGGCGGCGTGGCCATGCCGGTCCAGCAGCTGCCCGACATTGTCCGGCAGCTCGCCAGCGTCCTCCCTCCGACTGCCCTCAGCGCCTCTTTGCGTGCCATCCTGGCCGGAGGCGCCTTCCCGGCCGCCCCAGTCGCGCTGCTGGCGGGGTGGACCCTGCTGCTGCTGGCAACTGCGATTCGATTCTTCCGCTGGGAGTGAGACCATATGGCGGAGGTGGGGAATCGAGACTGGTGTTAGCGTGGGAACGATGCTGGAGGTGCTGCGCCGCATGAACCCATTCCTGAGTCGAGCCACCCTGCCCAACGCCACCGAGGCTCTGCCCGGCCGGGCCGATAGCATGCCGCTCGCTGGCCTGCACACCGTGCTGGGGCATCCCCTGCGCCCACCGTTCCCGGAGGGCATGGAGTGGGCGATCTTTGCGATGGGATGCTTCTGGGGCGCCGAGCGCCGGTTCTGGACCTGGCCAGGGATCCACACCACGGCCGCCGGCTACAGTGGCGGGCTGACGCCGAATCCCACCTACCAGGAGGTCTGCAGCGGGCGAACCGGGCATGCCGAGGCGGTGTTGGTGGTCTTCGATCCCAAGCTCGTCAGCTACGGCCGCCTGCTGCAGGTCTTCTGGGAGTCCCACGACCCCACCCAGGGGATGCGCCAGGGAGCTGACTCGGGCACCCAGTACCGGTCTGCCCTCTACTGCGCCACGAGCGACCAGGCGGGCCAGGCGGAGGCCTCTCGAGCCAGTTACCAGAGCGCGCTCACGGCGGCCGGCATGGGCCAGATCACCACCGAGATCTCGGCGGCCGGCCCCTTCTACTACGCCGAGCAGTACCACCAGCAGTATCTCGACAAGAACCCCAACGGCTACTGCGGCATGGGTGGCACCGGAGTTGCCTGCCCGGTTGGGGTGCTCGGCGCCGCCTGAGCGGGAGCAACGCCCGGGCGAGAGCCCTCTGGCTAGGGGCCGCCGCCATTCTTGGGGGATCCGCCTCATGACCCGTCCGGGGGGTGGCCCCGGCGGCGCGGGCGGCAGAGCCGGGAATGGAGTGCACTCGCCACCGGTCCGGCAGCCTCGCGAGGGGCGACCACCGAGGTTGGTGCGGCGGCGCTCCTGAGGATCGGGCGAGTCGTGTTCGGCAGCCGACCGCGCTCTCCGGCCGGACCCAGCGGTGCCGCGGGCGCAGCGGACCGCCGCCCGCCAGTCACCGCCATACTTTTGCAGGTGGAGCAAGGGGCAGTGCTGGGGGAGGACGGACTTCGCCGCTGTCCCTGGGGCGTCAACCCGCCGGACTACCAGCGCTACCACGACCAGGAATGGGGCAGACCCGTCGCCGACGACCAGAAGGTGCTCGAGAAGCTCTGCTTGGAAGGATTCCAAAGTGGGCTCTCGTGGCTCACAATCCTGCGCAAGCGCACCTCCTTCCGGCGGGCCTTCCTGGACTTCGATGCGGCGGCGGTGGCAGCCCTGGGCGAGGCGGACGTGCAGCGCCTGCTGCTGGACTCGACGATCGTGCGTCACCGGGGCAAGATCCTGGCCACCATCGACAACGCGCGGGCGACCGTGCGCCTGCAGGCCACCGGTGGGTCTCTAGCCGCTCTGTGCTGGGGATATGAGCCGCACCAAGCCCCCATCCCAGTCACCACCGGCGACCTGGCGGCCACCACTAACGAGTCGACCGCACTCTCCCAGGCGCTGCGTCGGCTGGGGTTCCGCTTCGTCGGGCCCACCACCGTCCATGCCGCCATGCAATCTCTCGGGGTGGTGAACGATCACCTTGCTGGCTGCTCGACCCGGACGGCAGTGGAAGCGGAGCGGAACCGGTTTTCACGCCCGGAGGGGGCGGGGCCGCAACCGGGCTGGGGGCTGAAACCGACCGGAGATGGCTGAGTCCTGACCTGTGGGCATAGGCAAGGCGGGAACTCCGGGCCCTGTTTGCTCGCTGCAGGTCCGCCGGGCCCGGGCCGCTTGACCCGCCGAAGCGAGCCGGTGGGGAGTGGCCCGGCGGTTCTCATCTTCGGGCCGGAAGCACGCCGGTGTGGAAACTCGCGTCCGCGCCAGGGGCAGTGCTGGAGGCGCACCTTTGGCCCGGCAGTCCTCAGCATCTCCAGAGCCACATCTCACGCCCCGGTTCCGCTCGCCCAGCTCACCGTTCCTACTGAGTGCCCATAAGTGAGGCAACCATCGACCAAGCGCACGCGCCTCATTTCGACGCCCTGCTAGGATTTCCCGGCTTTGTCTGATGCCAGGATCCGGCCCACGATTGGCGCACCGCTGCGGGCGCGCGACTTTCGTCTCATGTGGTCTGGAAACCTCATCTCCAGGCTTGGCGATGGTGTATTTACCGTAGCCATCGCGCTCGAGGCACTCCAAGTCGATCGCCAGGCGACTGGCCTCGCATACGTCCTGGCGGCGCGGGCCATCCCGGGAGTGATGTTGTCAGTGCTGGGCGGCGTCGTGGTGGACCGATGGCCGCGCCGCACGGCTCTCCTGGCGGCTGACCTCACCCAGGGAGCGGCGGTGGCGGTGGTCGCCGCCTTGGTCGCCGTGCACTCCGTTGCCTTGTGGCAACTGGTGGTGATGGCGGTGGTGTTCGGGACCGCGGATGCGTTTTCGGGGCCGGCATTCCTGGCCCTCGTTCCAGAACTCCTACCTCCCGAGCAGCTCACTCAGGCCAACGCCCTTAACAGCACCAGCAACGAGCTCACAGTGAACCTGGTGGGCCCCGCGCTGGGGGGGGTGGCCGTCGCCATCGTCGGCACTGCGGCGGCGTTCGGCTTCGACGCCGCCAGTTTCGTGGTGTCGGCGGCCGCCCTCGCCGCCGTCCAACACCGATTCCGCCCGGCCGCCAGCGGCAAATCGGTGATGGCAGAGGCCTGGGAAGGCATCCATTACATCGTCTCGCGACGCTGGCTCTTCGTCCTGCTGATTGGCGCCGCCGTCGCGAATCTGGTCGGCATGGGCCCGTATTTCGTCTTGCTGCCGGTGCTGGTCCGCCACGTCTTGCACGCCAGCCCGCTGGTGCTCGGCCTGGTCTACGCCAGCGCCGGCGCAGCCGGGGTGGTGGCATCGCTCGCGGTAGCCCGCTTGGGCTCGCCCCAACGCCTTCTCGAAGTCATGTGGGCCGCCTACACCACCTCGGGACTTCTCATGGCCGCCATCGCGTTCGTCCCCAATGCCTGGATGGCCGCGCTCCTGGTCGCCGGGTCGGCGGGAGCGGTTGTGTATGGCGACGTGCTCTACTTCACCAAGCTGCAAACCTCCGTCCCCATCCATCTGATGGGTCGGGTGTCATCGGTCGCCTACGTGATAGTCGGGACGCTGACTCCCGTGGGCATGGTCTTAGGGGGGCTCGCCGCAACTGCGATCGGAGCCAGGGGCGCCTTTCTGGCGAGCGGCCTCCTCGCCGCCGCTTGCGGGCTGGTGCTCCTGATCCCTGGGGCCCGCACCATGGACGCGGCAGCACTGGCGTGACGGCTGGGGCGGGCAGCCTGGCCCCGGCCAGGGGATGGGGATGGGCAGATGCGAGCTATCAACACCGGCGTGCGAGCTCGCCGGTGTCCCCTGGCGCCTGCGGTCCGCAGCGCGGGGCAGCGGGACCCCGCCGGGCCACGGGCAGGCGCATCCGCTGGGACGAACGAACCGGCTGGCCCCCGTCAACCCGCGGCCGCTCGGTGTCGCCGGCCAGCCAGACTCGGCAAGGCTCGTTCAAGAAGGCCTCAGTCGGGGGCGTGGTCCAGTTGCCGGCCGTCGACCAACCGCACCGTCCGATCGCAGGCCTCGACCACCTCGGGATCATGGCTGGCGATCACCAGCAGCCGGCCCTCGCTGGCCTGGCGGAGAAGCAGCCCCATGATGATCTTGCGTTGCTCGGCCACCAGCTCGGAGGTCGGCTCGTCAGCGAGCACCGCCTCCGGTGGACCCACCAGGGCACGGGCCACGGCCACCCGCTGCTGCTGCCCGCCGGAGAGGTCCTGGACCAGGGAGTCGGCCGTCCCCGCCAGGCCGACCGCGGCCAGCGCGGCGGCGGTGGCCGACGCCACCTCGGGCGCCGGCAGGCGCCGAGCCTGCAAGGGCAGGGCGACATTCTCGGCCGCGGTCAGGACCGACACCAGCCCGTGGTTCTGGAGCACCACCCCGAAGCGCTGGCGGCTGCGCTCACTCTGGGACAGCGGCTGGCCGTCCACCAGCACGCTTCCTTGACTCGGTAGTTGGAGCCCGGCCGCCAGCAGCAAAAGGGTGGTCTTGCCCGATCCCGATGGCCCGGTGACAGCCACGGACTCCCCAGCCCGGATGACGAGGCTGATGTCGCTCAGGATGGTGCGCCCACCGGCTCGGGCGACCACGTGCTCGAGCCGGATCTCACTGATCATGGGGTTCCAGCTCCGGATTGCGCAGATCCACTCCCGCCCGGTGCCGGCGGACCTGGAGGAGGGTTCCGGGCGGGAGCATCTCGAGCACATCTGGGGGCAGCTGCACGCTGCCGTCGCGGCCCACCACCGCGTACTCCTGGCCCCGTCTACCCTCGGCCCCGACCCGGCCGTCGCGGATGGTCACGGTGCGCGGCATGGCGGCCGCCACCGCGGGATCGTGGGTGACGCTGACCACAGTGGACCCGAGCTGGGAGTTGACCAGATGCAACAGCTCGATCACCTGATCGCGGCTGACGGTGTCCATCTGGCTGGTCGGCTCGTCGACCAGCAACAGTCGCGGCGCCCCCGCGACTCCCGCGGCAATCGCCACCCGCTGCTGCTCTCCCCCTGACAGAGTCGCCACGGTGCGCCCTGCCAGGGGACCCATGCCCAGACCCTGAAGCAGCTCCGAAGGACTCCAAGGGGGAATCTTGCCGCGGCCCCTGGCCCCGCGCTGGGCGAATTCGATGTTCTGGGTGGCGGTCGCGTAAGGCAGAAGGTTGCGGGCCGGGTCTTGGAGCACCAGGCTGACCTCGGTCGCCCGCAGCCGCAACAGTTGTCGATTGCTGAGCTTGCCCATCTCGTAGGGCCCGATCTGGATTTGTCCCGCCGAGGCTCGCTGCAGCCCCGCCAGCAGCGAAAGCACGGTCGATTTGCCTGACCCCGACGGACCCAGGAGGGCGAACTCCTCCCCCGCCTCGACGTCGAGGTCGACGCCGCGGAGGGCCACCACGTCGCCCTCCGGACTCGGGTAGAGGTGGACCACGCCGTCGAAGTGGATGTCCAGGCCCGTGGGCGCGGACTGGCTGTTGGTGGTCATGCGATCTCCGTGCGCAGGCGGTCCCAGGAGGCCAGCCGCAGAGTGGCCGCAGAGGCGATGGCGGCGGCCGCCGCCAGAAGCACCACCAGGGCGGCCAGCATCGTGACGATGGGGAGGACCACGAAGACCAGCTGCACCGGGGGCCCCCCGCTGGTCGAGGCGAACTCAGGAACCGAGGGCAGCGCCATCAGAGCGCCCAGGAGTCCGGCCCCAACCCCCAGCACCACCCCGGGGCCAAGCACCAGCAACTGCTCCCCCAGCAAGGAGCGCAGCAAGGTGCGGTTGGGAACCCCGATCGCCCGCAACACCGCCAGCTCGAAAGCGCGCCGCCGCGAGGTCATGAACACCGAGAAGACCGCCGCCCCGATCGCCAGCACCGCCGCCGCCCCGGCGGCGAACAGGAAGAAGAGGTAGGCGAGGGCGAGCCCGCCGCGGTTCATGCTCTGGATGTCGGCAGAGGGAGTCTGGACCTTAGTGACTCGCAGCCCCTGGGCCCGCAGCGAGCGCTCGATGCGCGCCGGCGCGTGAGGCGCCAGCCAGACCTGGCTGACAGTGTCGCTGGGGGGCGCGGTCTCCGCCCGCAACGCGGTCTTGAGGTCGACCAGAAATCCCTCGTAGCCCAGCTGGGGCAGGGCCACCACCTGGTAGGGCACGTCCAGGGTGAGCGAGTTGCCATCGAAGTTCTCAATCCCGGCCGCCGCCGGGTCGGAGACACCGTTGGCCCGGGTCACCACCCCATGCAGGGTCGACGGCATGGCTCCGGGCGCGACCGCCGGGGAGACGCTGTCGGAGGCCTGGTCGTCGATGGCCAGGGAGAGGGCCGGGCTGCCTCCCTGAGAGCCCGCCGTAGCCTTGATGCCACCTCCCTGACCCTGCCAGTACCCCGGTTTGGCCAGCTGGCCGGCAACCGCCTTAAAGACGCTCCCGCGGAGGACCTGGAGCTGGGAGAGAGTCAGGTTGTAGACCGCCTGCTGGGGTCCACCCGAGCTCGGGTTCCAGATCGGTTCGAGCTGGAGGACGTGGCAGCCGCCCAGGCATGTCCCAGGCAGAGTGGCGGTGTAGACATGAGTCCCGGGCTTGAGGAAGCCGAAGTCGGCCACGCCTGGAGAGCCGCCGCTGTCCACCAGGTTGAACACCAGATCCGGGGGCGGGGTGGGGCGGCCATTCTCCGTGATCGTGGCCCTGACCGCGCTGCCGGTGAAGATCAGGGGGGCCTGGAGGTGAGGGGCGAGCCAGTGCACGATCGTGGCCAGACGGGTGGAGCTGATGCCGGCCGGCCAGTAGGCCACTCGCTGCAGTCGGCTCACCTGCACCGCCAGGAGGTTCTGACTGGGGATCTTGGAGAGCATCACCGCCATCGCGTAATGGCCGCTGGGGTCGGCCCGGTCGACCGCGCTCTCCAGGTTCACCCCGCTGGGCACCTGCACGGTCAGCACTCGGGCCGCCCCCAGGACGAAGTCGGCCCGGGTGGTTCGGTTCACCCCGGCGGCCGCCCAGCCGGCGACGGCGAAGCAGGCCAGCGCCGTCGCCACCGCCAGCACCGTGATCTGACGCAGGCTGGTGGGCCGGCGCATGACCTGGCGAACCGCCAGGCCGGTCGCGAGCCGGGGAGAGTCCTTGGTCCAGCGCACCACCACCCGCGCGACCACGGGCAGCAAGCGCACCCCCAACACCGCCACCGCCACCGCCACCAGCCCCGGGGCGAAGGCGGCGAGCGGGTTGGGCTGGCTGCCGTTGAGGACCCCGGCCAGCAGCAGCTCGACGATGCCGGCCAGCGCCAGCGCCAGGGCGGCCGCGTCCAGGGCGGCCCGGGCGGTGCTGGAAGACTTCGGCTCCACCGCTCGCAGCTCCTCGGACAGACGCCGGGTCAGGATCCGCCGGGCGCCGAACAGAGTGGCGACAAGGCCCCCGGCGAAGGCGGCCACGGCCGCCCAGAGCACCAGCGGCTGGAGCGTGACCAGGGCCCCGGGCAGAAGCAGGGGCTGGGCCACACGCATCGCCAGGAAGGCCAGCAGCAGCCCCAGCGGCAGCGAGACGCAGAGCACGGCGACCGGCTCCAGCAGCCCCACCACCAGCACCGACCGGGTGCGGAATCCGCGCAGCTTGGCCAGCGCCACCTCCTTCTCCCTGGCCTCGGCGGTACGGGCCACCAGCCCGAACAGGACGAACAGCGCCAGCAAGACCAGCTGCAGGTCAACCACAACCACGATCGCCTGCATCAGGTCGCTCTCCTGACTGGCCTGGCTGAGCTCCCGGCCCAGGTCGGTGGAGACCGGAGCCGCCAGAGCCTGGTTGGTGTAGCGGGCGAACGCGCCCACCGCCGAGTTGAAGGTGGCAGCCACAGTGGTGTGCACGGCACCGATCTTGAGGGGGAACTCATCGATGGCCTGAACCGCGGGGAACCCAGCGGCGGTGGCGGCCCCGGTGAAGAAGGCGTCGAGGTGGGGCAGGCAGCTCTGGGTGATCGAGCAGCCGAGGGCCGGGCCAAAGTCGAAGTACCCGGACTCGCCGCCGAACCAGAAGGGTGCCGCGGGGTTCCCCAGGGAGACTATCCCCACCACCTTGACCGGCACGATCCGGCCTCCGTGCACCGGTGTCAAGGCCACCGTCGAGCCCAGGTGGGCGCCCAGCGCGGCCAGGCTGCGAGCGGTCGCCGCCACCTGATCGGGAGCGGTCGGGCAGCTGCCGGAAATGAAACGGAGCGTGCCGCATTGGCCGGGATCCGAGATGAGGTCGCTGGCGTAGGCGATGCCCGAACGGGCGCCCACCGCCACCCCTGCGTCGAGCACCGTCTTGCCCTGGTCGTACCAGCGATAGATCCGATAGCGGCGGGCGGCCTGGAGCACCAGCGCGGCGCGCTCCACGAAGGAACCAGGGGTAGTGGGGGAGAACTGGGGGATCACGGTGATCCCGTTGGCCTGGACCGGGTTGCTGAGCAACACCGAGTGCAGCACGCTGTCGTTGGCGGTGTCCAGGTAGAGGGGGCCGGCGGCAGCGGCGACCACGGCCACCGTGGCAACCAGGAGCAGCGCCACCGCCGCTCCGGCGCGCCAGCGCAGGGCCCGAGTCAGCAGCCGCAACTGGTTCAAAGGCCGGATCCCCTCCTTCTCGGTGTCGGCCGAGATCCCACGGTCGATCGAGACCCGACGGTAGCGGATCGGATGCCACGGCCGCATCCCCCGCCAGCATGAGAGAGGGCCGGTTTACACTGGACGTCGGTAACCAACTATGGAGGCCAAGATGGAAGAACGGGCGCTCGGTGGACAGGGGCTGAAGGTGTCGGCGCTGGGCTTGGGCTGCATGGGGATGTCCGAGTTCTACGGACCGCGGAACGATCAGGAGTCCGTGGCCACCATCCATCGGGCCCTGGAGTTGGGCGTCAACTTCCTCGATACCGCCGACATGTACGGGCCCTTTCACAACGAGCGGCTGGTGGGAGAAGCCATCGCCGACCGGCGGGACGCGGTCATCGTCGCCACCAAGTTCGGCAACCAGCGCCGGGAGGACGGCTCCTGGGTTGGCATCAACGGCCGCCCCGACTACGTCCGGGAGGCCTGCGACGCATCCCTGACCCGGCTGGGGGTGGAGTACATCGACCTCTATTACCAGCACAGGGTCGACCTGAAGGTCCCCATCGAAGAGACAGTCGGCGCCATGGCCGAGCTGGTAGCAGCGGGGAAGGTGCGCTACCTCGGCCTCTCAGAGGCCGCTCCCGAGACCATCCGCCGCGCCCATGCGGTCCATCCCATCTCAGCCCTACAGACCGAGTACTCGCTCTTCAGCCGTGATCCTGAGGCGGAGATTCTGCCCACGATTCGAGAGCTGGGGATCGGCTTCGTAGCCTACAGCCCGCTGGGCAGGGGGATGCTGACCGGCCGGTACCGGGGTCCGGAGGAGCTCACCCAGGACGATTTCCGAGCCTCCCGTTACCCACGGTTCACGGGCGAGAACCTGGCCCCCAACCTGGCCCTGGTCGACCGCATTCGCGAGATCGCCGAGGCCAAGGGAGCGACTCCCGGGCAGGTCGCCCTGGCCTGGGTGCTCCAGCAAGGCACTGACATCGTGCCGATCCCAGGCACCAAGCGGCGTCACTTTCTGGAGGAGAACGTGGCGGCGGCCGACCTTGAGCTGGACTCCGAGACGCTCCAGGCGCTGGAGGAGGTCGCCCCCCTGGGAGCGGTCGCGGGCGACCGGTATGCGGATATGGGGACCGTCAACCGCTGAGCTTGGCCGGATCCCTATATATGGTGGCGCCGCGCCCGGCCACGGGGGAGCGCCCTTGAGTGACGCCCCGGCCAAGCGGCACTGCCCAAAGCTGGGCGCGGGCGCAAAACACAATATGAAGGGTACAATGCCTGGCGCGGCCCCATATCCTGTGGGCCGGATCCGATTTGACGGGGTGTGGCATGCGTTGTCCCTACTGCAACCACGACGACCTTCGAGTGGTCGACTCCCGCGACTCGGAGACCGGGGAGGCGATCCGCCGTCGGCGGGCCTGCAACAGCTGCGGCAAGCGCTTCACCACCTACGAGCGCATCGAGTCCATCCCCTTTTACATCGTCAAGAAGGATGGCCGGCGCGAGGACTTCGACCGCCAGAAGCTGTTTCGGGGGCTGATGAACGCCTGCAAGAAGCGGGACATCTCACCTGGTCAGGTCACCCAGATCGTGGACGAGATCGAAGCCGAGCTGCGCGGACGGGGCCAGTCAGAGCTGCCCAGTCGTGAGGTGGGCGAGCTGGTAATGAACCGGCTGCGCCAGCTCGACGAGGTCGCCTACGTCCGGTTCGCCTCGGTCTACCGCTCCTTCCGGGACCTGTCCGAGGTCAAGAACGAAATCGATCAGCTGCTGTCCGCGGAGCGGGCTGCCGGCCGCCGCCGAAGCGCCGCCCGCTGACCGGATGAGCGACCCAGGCTCGCTCGCCGAGCGTCTGACCTGGCTCAGAGGGGAGATTTCAGCCGCAGCGGTCCGGGCCGGCCGGGATCCCCGCGAAGTCGCGCTCCTGCCGGTCACCAAAGGGCAACCGGAGCGAGTGGCGGCGGCGGCCCTGGCGGAGGGGCTGACCGCTCTGGGAGAGAACTACGTCCAGGAGTGCTCCACCAAGGACCTGGACCTGACGGCGTCCGGCCGGCCCCGCCCCCACTGGCACCTGCTGGGCCACCTGCAGCGCAATAAGGTACGGATCGCCGCGGACCTCTTCAGCCTGATCGAGACCGTGGACAGCCTGGCTTTGGCGCGCGCCATCTCGGCGGCACGGGAGGGCCGGGCCCCGCTGCCGATTTTGTGCGAGGTCGACTTCACCGGCCTGCCGGGGCGCAAGGGCTACGCGCCGGAGCAGCTGGTGGCGGACCTAGCCGAGCTCGAGCGCCTCCCAGGGATCCTCGTCCGCGGCCTGATGACCGTCGCCGCCCGCGAACAGCCGGCACTCAGTTTCCAGGCCTGCCGCGCGCTGCGAGACCGACTGAGCCAGCTGGGGGGCGGGGCGCTGCCCGTGCTGAGCATGGGCATGAGCGAAGATTTCCGAGATGCCATCGCGGCCGGCAGCACCCAGGTTCGGGTGGGGACCTTGCTGTTCGGCTCTCGCGCCTGACCACCCCACCTCCTCTTAGCCTTAGCCGTTGGGGCTCGCCGCTGGGGGGACCGACGGTGGCCTGGCGTTCGAGCCCGGGTCCCCCCGCCTGTTGAAGATCCGAAAGCTGCGCAGCAGGCGGCGGTTGCGGATGTCACCCAGGGAGTCACCGTGGCCGACGGCGAACAGGTCCGGTCTCTGGGCGCGCCAATCGCCCACCCAGGCCCGGATCAGGACAGTGATGTAGCTGGCGGCCGGGACCGCCACCAGGGCCCCCAGGAAGCCGCCCGCTTCCACCCCGGCGAACAGGGCCAGCAGCGTGAGCACCGGATGCAGCTGTAGAAATCGGGCCTGGATGCGCGGCACCAGCAGGTAGCCCTCGACCACGTGGATGCCCAGAAAGAGGATCACGGTGAAGATTGCCAGCGTGGGGCTCTTGGTGAGCGCCAAGAGCAGGGCTACCCCGCCTCCGACGAACGGGCCCACCAAAGGAATGAGCTCGAAGATCCCGGCCGCCAGCGCCACCACCAAGGGAAAGGGGACCCCCAAGAGGGCGGTGCCGAGGCCGGCCATGGCCCCCACCACGATGGCCAGGAACAGCTGGGCCCGGACGTAACCGCCCACCACCACCGCAAAGGCATCCAGGCCGAAATCGAGCTCGCGGGCAACCCTCGTGGGGAACAGGGCCACGAAGCCCCGGCGCAGCCCCGCGCCGTCCTTCAGGAACCAGAATGCCAGCACGATCGCGATCACAGCATCGATCAGGGCGCCCAGCGCCCCGGTCACACCGCTGACTACGAACCCGGTCAGCTGAGGCACCAGGGACGAGAGCTTGGAGGTGACGAAGCTGACCGCGTTGAGGCGGATCCCGTGCCCCTGGAGCTGCTTCTCCACGCCGGCGATCTGGGCGTCCAGGCGGCGGACGAAGGAAGGGGTCTGAGCGGCCAGGCCGCGACCCTCTGTCACCAGCGGCCCAGACAGCAGCCAGACCAGCAGCGCCAGCAGCCCCAGCCCCACCACCAGGGTCAGCAGCACCGCCCACGTCCGCGGCAGGCGGGCGTTCCGCTCCAGGCGGTTGACCAGGGGAATTCCCAGGAAGACGATGATGATCGCGACCAGCACGGATATGACGACGGAGAGGATGGCGGCGATCATGTCGCGCAGGACCAGGAAGAACTGGTAGCTGAGGAAGAGGGTCAACAGAACGGCGGCCGCCCGCGCCCACTGCAGCGCCGAGCTCCGGAGCCGGGAGCTGTCGGGATCGCCAGGGGCCGAAGAGCTACCAGTCGCGGGGCCGGGCGCGGCCGGGGCGGGAAGGCTCGGTGGGGTGGCGGCCATGGTGGGTGGAGTGTACGGAGTCCTGTACCGGTCGGCCCGCTGAGGTTGCGGGAAGGAACTGCCGCCGCCGGATGCCCAGAGCTATCTCAGGGACTGGTCCCGGACCCATGCCCAGCGTCGCCCGGCGGATCCAGTTGATCGCATGCCGGTCAGAGGCGGGCCGGCCGGAGGTCCCGCAACAGCAGCCGGGCGCGCTCGCGCCCACGCCAACGGTCCACTTCAAGTTCGAACAGGATGTCGATTCGCCTCCCCACCGGCAGATGCCGCCTCAACTGCGGACGGTTGAAGGTGATCGCCTCCACCGTCGCACTGCCATCGTCCAGGGTCACTCGAAGATGGTCTTCGCTCTTGCCAAAGGCCCGGGTTGCCAGCACCCGGCATCCCGTGGCACACAGCAGCACCGACGGATTGGAGTTGCCGAACGGTCCCAACGCGGCCAGCTCATCGGCGGTCTTCAGGTTGCACTCGGCGAGCTCGGCCAGGGCGTCGATCTGGAAGACACGGCAAGGCTCGCGGCTGCCCAGCTGCTGGCCAACCGCAGCCACCACCGCCTGCTCGAATTGCTCCACCGACTCCGGCCTGACGCTGAACCCTCCGGCGCTCCGGTGGCCGCCGTACCGCAAAAGAGCTCCCGAGCAGCTAGCCAAGGCCTCGACGATATTGAGCCCGGGCGCACCCCTCGCCGAGCCGCGCCATTCCGCCCCCCCGCGACTGTAAACGAAGCTGGGGCGCTGGAACTCCTCGGCCAGCCGCCCCGCCACCAGTCCCACCACGCCGGAGGGAAAGGCCTGGTCGCCGATGACGATCGCGGCCAGCTCATCAGGCAGCCGCTCGACCATGGGCCGGGCCAGCTCAAGCGCCTCCGAAAGCGAGCGACGACGGCTGCGGTTGAGAGCCTCCAACCCGGCCGCAGCCCTGGCCGCCTCCGGCGGGGACGCCGCCAGGCAGCACTCCAGGGCCAGTCTGGCGTCCTCCATTCGGCCGGCCGCATTGATCCGCGGCCCCAGCGAGAAGCCGAGATCCGAGCTGCTGGGAGCCCCTTCGATCCCGGCTCCCCGGGATAGCGCCAGCAGCCCCAGAGGCGCCGCCTCGGCCCAGGTGGCCAGCCCCTCGCGGACCAGGCGGCGGTTCTCATCAGCCAACGGCATCATGTCTGCCACCGTCCCCAGCGCCACCAGCGGGAGCTGCTGGCTGGCGGTTCCCGGCGGCACTATCCGCGCCGCCTCCAGGGCCTGGACCAGTTTGTAGGCCACGCCGACCCCGGCCAGCCCCTTGAATGGGTAGCGGTCATCCGGCCGCTGGGGGTTGACCAGCGCGTCCGCCGGGGCCAGTTGGAACCCGGCGCCGTCAGGCAGGGCGTGAGCGAGGTGGTGGTCGGTGATCAGCAGCCGCATCCCCGCCGGCCGGGCTGCCGCCACCTCGAGTGCGGTGGTGCCGCAGTCCACGGTGATCACCAGCCCTGCTCCCTGAGCGGCCAGCTCCTCCAGCGCCTGCAGGTTGAGGCCATAGCCCTCGCTCTCCCGGTTGGGGATGTGGGCCAGGATTTCGATTCCGATTGACTGAAAGGCCCGCACCAGCAGGGCCGAAGCGGTCACCCCGTCGGCGTCGTAGTCGCCGTAGACCGCGATCTGAGTGCCCGTGGCGACGGCCTCCGCCACCAGCCCCACCGCCAACTGCATGTCGGCGAGCAGGCTGGGATCGTGGTCCACCGGTTCATCGCGAGCGGCGAAGTCCCGGTCAGAGATCCCCCGGGAGCGCAGCACCCGGGCCAGCAGGGGCTCGGATGGGGGCGCCGGACCAAGCTCGGGCAGGTCCCAACGACGGCGGGCTCGCTCCATCTCAGATCAGCTCCCTGGCACTCTCTGCGGCACCGCCTTGACCGCTCTGTTGCCAGGGCCGGATCGGGTGCCGTGACCTGGTGCCCAGGGAGACGGCGACCAGCTCCGAGGGGATGGCCCGTGCCCCGAATGTGAGTGGCCGCGGCCGCCTCTGCGGACCGCGCTGCCAGCTGGCGGACCGGGCGCGAACCCGAGTGGTAACGTGACTCGGATGGTCGGCTCCACGAGACGCGACGGCCCCCCCCTGGGGGCGCAACCGACGCCCCGCTGCGATCGAGCGCGACGCGCGACTGAGACCCCCAAGGGCCGCGGGCCACGGGCGGGGATCTGGCCGCTGCCGCCGATGCGCCAGAGCACGGGGCACAGGTGAGCAAGCCGAGTGCGGCACCTGGCCCAGCCGGCGACCCGCCCCACCTGGGCTCGGACTTGGGGGGAGCGGCTGACAAACCACCTCTGACACCGGCGGAACTTGCCGCCAAGGAGGACCGCCGGCGGCGGGGACTGCAGGTGTCGACGTTCTGCCTCCACACCACGGCCTGGGTGGTGCTGACGTACTACGCCACCGACTACCTGCCCCCGCTGTCAATCCGCCTGACCGTGGGGCTGACCTCTCCCCGCGACACCCAATACCTGGTTGGCTACACCACCCTGAGCCTGATCTGCCTCCTGCTGGGCGCCGCCTTCGCCGGCCTCTACCGGCCCCGAATCGCGGCCAGCAGGTACCCTTGGCGGTGGTTCCTGGCGCCCCTGGTGGTGGCTTTGATCCTGATTCCCAGCCAGGGCGCGAATGGCCTCCTGACCAAGCTGGTCGAGGCGGCCTGCCTCACCCTGGGACTGGCCGTCGGTCAACTTCTGGCGCCCGCCCTCAGGCCATCGCCGGGCAGCTCGGAGCGAGATCCCGCGGCCGCGCGCTGACCGGGCCGTAGACGGTGTTGCGCTCCCGGGGCGTGCGCCCCACTGAGCGGATAGCCGCCTCAATCTGGTCAGGGTCCAGGTTCTGGCCGTGGCTGGCACCGCTCATGCGGGTGATCGATTCCTCCATCAGGGTGCCCCCGAAGTCGTTGGCGCCCCATCGGAGCGACTCCGCCACGCCCTCGGCCCCCAGCTTGACCCAGCTGGTCTGGATGTTGGGGATGTCGGCCCCGAAGTAGAGCCGACAGTAGGCGGTGAAGCGCAGCGAGTCCTCCAGGGTCAGCGGCTGTCGGATCCCGAAGTACTTGCCCAGGGTGTTGTGTTCCACCTGGAAGGGCAGCAGCACAAACTCGGTGAACCCGCCGGTCTCGCGCTGCAGGTTGCGGATCACCTCCAGGTGCTGGAGCCGGTGCCAGGGGGTCTCCACATGCCCGTACATGATGGTGGCGGTGGTGCGCAGGCCAACCCGGTGGGCCGCCCGCATCACCTCCACCCACTCGCTGGTGGTCAGCTTCTCGGGACAGAGGATCTGGCGCACCTCCTCCACCAGGATCTCCGCGGCCGTGCCGGGCATGGTCCCCAGGCCGGCGTCTTGGAGCTGCCTGATCACGTCCTCGACCGAGCGCCCCGCCAGCTGGGCGATGTAGCGGACCTCCTCGGGGGAGAGCGCGTGCAGGTGCAGAGTGGGCCAGCGCGTCTTGATCTCCCGGAAGAGCTGATCGTAGAACTCCAAGTTGAGCTCGGGGGTGAGCCCGGACTGCATGCAGATCTCGGTCGCGCCCCGGTCGACCGCATCCTGGAGCTTGGCGAAGATGGTGTCGTGGTCATGGAAATAGGCGCCCTTGACTCCGATCGAGCCCCGCTTGAAGCCGCAGAACTTGCAGCTGCCGACGCAGACATTGCTGATGTTCACGTTGCGGTTGATGATGTAGGTCACCTCATCCCCGACCAGCTCCCGGCGCAGCTGGTCCGCCGCCCACCGCAGATCCGCGGTCGACTCCTGATAGACGGGCAGGCGCTCCTGGAGCCGGTAGCCGAGGGTGAGCGCCTTGGCGGCCAGGTCTGCCTCCGCGGGCCAGGCGTGGCGGGGGCTGACCGAGTCCCCATCCAGCGAGATGCCACCCAGATCACGAGCCCCCGCCGCCACCAGCTCGGCCCAGCTGTCGGAGTTTAGGTTCGGCGGTACCTGGACGGTGACTCCCTCCGGGAGGATCGCGCGGGCCAGCTCGACCGCAGCCCGGAACACCTCCTGGGTTGGGGCCTCGAACTGGGCCATCGGAGTCCCCGGCTTGGGCACGAAGTTCTGGACGATGACCTCCTGGATGTGGCCGTGACGCCGGTGACTGGCGGCGATCAGCTCCAGGGCTCGCCGCCGATCGGCCTCCTCCTCCCCGATTCCCACCAGAATCCCGGTGGTGAAGGGGATGCGCAGCTCACCGGCGTCATCCAAGTGGCGCAGGCGCTCTTGGAAGCGCTTGCCCCCACCCATGGCGTGCGCCTGGATCCGGTCGGTCCCGGTCTCCAGCATCAGCCCCATGGAGGCGTTCCAGGGCCGCAGCCGCTCCAAGCTCTCGCGAGAGAGCAGGCCCACGTTGGTGTGCGGCAGCAGGCCCCTGGCCATCGCCCGTCGGCAGATCTCGATCACCCGGTCCACGAACTCGGGCTCCCCCGCCAGGCCGAGATCGGGCAGCCGCCAGGGTTGCTCCCCCGACATGATCAGGACTTCCCGACAGTGGTGCCCGGCGGCTTCCTCCAGCTGGCGGTCGACCTCGGCCAGGTCGGTCAGGCCCCCCGAGTCGTCCCGGTACTCGCAGTAGCCACAGCGCCGAAAGCAGCGGTAGGTGACATCGACTGTGTAGCTGCGACTGAAGGTCAGGTAGCCATCATGAAAGTTGGGCTGGTGGCGGGTGGCCACCCCCGCCTCCACCGGCAGCAGCGCGTCATAGGCCATTGGCCAATTATGCGGCCCGCAGTCCTGGGACTCGTTCAGTTGCGGGAGGAGAGCAGGCTGCGGGGGAAGGTGACGCCGTATTTCTCCACATGTTCGTCGAGAGCTTGCAGGAGCTGTTGCTGGAAGGCGAGCCGCTCGACCAGCTCAGACTGCGAGCCCTGCGCTGGATCCCCCTTCAGGTGGCGCTGGATCCAGGGAGGAATTGTGGCCACCAGGTGGGTGACTCCCCCGGTGAGGATGACGGTCTCCGGCCGGGGGTCCTCGACCCTGACCCCGACTCGAAGCAGGATCCCGGTCCTAGTAGCCAGACCCCAGACCCGCTCCCAGTGGCCGGGGTCGTGATGGATCCGATCGCTTCTGGTGTATCGGATCGAGGGGTCGTTGATGATGCTGGTGCTGGTGTCGCCCCAGCGCACCAGGCGCTCCAGGACGGGCTCATTGAGATCGCTGGCGACTGCCCGGACCAGCGAGGCGCAGCGGTCATCCAGGTCGGGTGGAAGCATCTCGGTGCCCTGGCGCCGGGCCATCATGAGCACCTCCACCACCCCCGCGTGGCGCATGCAGTAACCGCGCCCATCGACTACCCGGAGATGCTCGGTGCAGGCCACCCAGGAGCAGTCGACCGCCCGGCGGTCGCGATAGAGACAGCGATAGGCCTCCGTGTTGGCGCACCCGCTATGGTCGCAACCACCTCCCTCGGCCTCCCCGTATCGGACCGGCTCGCCTTCGGGCTCCTCAGACTTGGCAGGCTTTTTGGCCATCTACTGGCGCTCCCCTTCTTGGCTGCCGCATTCGACATCCGGTCCCTGCGCCCAAACGCAAGAAAGCCCCGGGTGCCGACAGCCAAAGCGGAAGATAACAGGTGGCCCCACGGGCAGCAATGGGTAACGGGCAGCCGAGCGGCACTTGTGACTGATTCTTGCATCTGAGGTGGTGGTCAGGGGAGCAGTCGATAGGCAGGAACGGTCAGGAATTCCACGAAGTCGGGACCAAGGGCCACCTCGTCGAACACTGCGCGTGCGTGTTCGAATCCAGGTCCCAGCCCAGCCAGGATCTGGTCCTCGGCGGCCACCACCTGGGATCTGGTCACCCGGCCGTGACGCAGCCACTGCCAGATCTGGGACCGCGAGATCTCGGCCGTGGCGGCGTCCTCCATCAGGTTGTCGATGGCGGCGGCCCCGGTCCCCTCCAGCCAGGCGTGGAGATAACGCACTCCGACCGAGACATTGAGGCGGAGGCCCAGCTCGCTCACATCCCCAGGGGTGGCGGCGATGGCCAGCAGATCCAAGGCCGTCACCTTGACGTCGTCGCGCCTGCGATCGACCTGATTGGGGCGCGACCCCAGCACCGAATCGAACACCTCAGTGGCGGTCGCGACCAGGTCGGGATGGGCGACCCAGGTGCCGTCGAACCCCTGGCCGGCCTCGCGTTGCTTGTCCTGACGAACCCGCTCCAGCGCCATGCGGGTGTTCTCCGGATCATGCCGATTTGGGATGAAGGCGGCCATCCCGCCCAGCGCGTGGGTGCCCCGGCGGTGGCAGGTGCTCACCAACAGGTCGGTGTAGGCTCGCATGAAGGGGACCGTCATGGTGACCAAGGCCCGATCCGGCAGTACGAACTCCGGCCGGTTGCGGAACTTTCGGATCACCGAGAAGATGTAGTCCCAGCGCCCAGCGTTGAGTCCGACGGCGCGCTCCCTCAGCTCGAAGAGGATCTCCTCCATCTCGAATGCGGCCAGAATGTTCTCGATCAGGACGGTGGTCCTGATCGAGCCCCGAGGCAGCTCCAGCTCCTCCTCGGCGAGCCGGCAGGTGTCGTTCCAGAGCCGAGCCTCCAGATGCCCCTCCAGCTTGGGCAAGTAGAGATACGGCCCGCTACCTCGGTCCAGCAACCGACGCGCGTTGTGAAAGACGAAGAGGCCAAAGTCGAACCAGCTGGCGGAGATGGGGGCGCCGTCAACCAGCAGGTGCTTCTCCAAAAGGTGCCAGCCACGAGGCCGCACCAGCAAGGTCGCCGTCTGGGGCTTGAGCTGGTAGCTCCGGCCGCCAACCTCCAGGGAGATGCTGCCGCGCACTGCGGCGGCTAGATTGGCCTGGCCCTCGATGCAGTTCTGCCAAGTTGGTGAGTTGGCGTCCTCGAAGTCCGCCATGTAGGTTCTGGCCCCCGAGTTGAGAGCGTTGATCATCATCTTGCGGTCAACCGGACCGGTGATCTCCACCCGTCGGTCGAGAAGATCCGGGGGCGGCTGGGCCACGGTCCAGCCAGGGTCATCCCGAACCACCGCGGTCGCCTCCGCGAAGGCGGGCAGGAGCCCCAGGTCGAACTCCTCCTGACGGCGCGACCGAGCCATCAGGATGGCATCCCTTCCCGGCCCCAGGCGCCGCTGCAGGCGCATCAGAAAGTCGATGGCGCCCGGCGTCAGCACCGAATCCTGGGCGGTGCCCAAGTCGCCCAGGATCTGCACGCCGCCAACCCCGTGGCCGGGGCCGGTCACGGGGTCGCCGAAGACTCGAACTGGGCCTCCTCAGTGGACCCCCTGAGGGCCAGGGTCGCGCTCTCCCCGCCGGTGACGGTCTCGAGCACGGTGTCGAAGTAACCGGCCCCGACCTCAAACTGATGGCGAGTCGAGGTGTAGCCCTGGAGCTCCAGCGCGAACTCCCGCTGCTGGAGGTGGACGTAGGCGGTCATGCCCTCCTCTGCGTAGCCCTTGGCCAGCTCGAACATCGAGGCGTTGGCGACGTGGAAGCCGGCCAGGGTCACGAATTGGAAGCGATACCCCAGCTCCCCCAGCTGGCGCTGGAACGCGGCCACCTCGGAGTCGCTCAATTTGAGCTTCCAGTTGAACGACGGCGAGCAGTTGTAGGCCAACAGCTTGGCGGGGAAGCGGGCATGGATCGCCCGGGCGAAGACGGCCGCCTCCTCCAGGTCGGGAGTCGACGTCTCGAACCAGAGCGCGTCGCAGAAGGGCGCGTAGGTAAGCGCCCTGGCGATCACCGGTTCCAACCCCGGACGAACTCGGAAGTAGCCTTCGGAGGTCCTTTCCCCGGTCCGGAACTCGCGGTCGACCGGGTCGATGTCACTGGTGAGCAGGGTGGCGCTGAGAGCGTCGGTCCGGGCCACCAGCAGGGTGGGCACCCCCACCACGTCGGCGGCCAGCCGGGCTGCCACCAGGGTGCGCACGAATTGGCTGGTGGGAACCAGGACCTTGCCGCCGAGGTGGCCACATTTCTTCTCCGAGGCCAGCTGATCTTCGAAGTGCACCCCTGACACCCCCGCCTCGATCATCGACTTCATCAGCTCGAAGGCGTGGAGGGGGCCGCCGAAGCCGGCCTCGGCATCAGCCACGATCGGGGCCACCCACTCGCGGTCGTGGTTCCCTTCGGCCCAGGCGATCTGATCCGCTCGCAGCATGGCGTTGTTGAGCCGGCGCGCCAGGACCGGCGCACTATTGGCGGGATACAGGCTCTGGTCCGGGTAGGTCTCTCCGGCCACGTTGGCGTCGGCCGCCACCTGCCAGCCGGACAGGTAGATGGCCTGGAGTCCCGCCTTCACCATCTGCACCGCCTGCTGGCCGGTGAGAGCCCCCAAGGCGGGGACGTAGTCGCTGTCCCGGAGCAGGCCCCAGAGCCGCTCAGCCCCTCGCCGGGCCAGGGTGTGCTCGACCAGAAACGATCCCCGCAGCCGCATCACCTCGCTGGCCGAGTAGGGACGCTCGATGCCCTCCCAGCGGGGGCCGGTCCACTCCAGCTCAAGCCTATCGGCTGCCGACGCAGCCTCCGCCGGCCTGCCGTTGTGAGGGCTCGCGGTCATGGCTGTATTCCTCCACGCAAGTTGGTGCCCGAGACACCGTGGAAAATGTGGAAACAGCCCGACGGCGTAGCCTTGCCCAGCGGCCGGATGAACAATTCATCCAGGGGGCGACTGGTGGGCGCGCCCGAACTCTTCCGAACTTGGACTCTTATCGGGCGACCATCGCAAGAGACTAGGGAATGTTGTCTCGGGTGTCAAGGGTGCCATGGGTGCCGGGGTCCGCCGGCCCCGGACTTCTCGAGCCCCGCCCGCTTCTGCGGCGCCAGGTGCCCACCCGCCTCGAACTTCTGCTGCTCGAGGCGACCCCAGGAGTCCTCGCTGGCGGCTCGGTCCTTGCCGGCGACCATGGCGGCGGCGGCTGGACTAAGGCGAATCAGCTCCGAGTCCGGCAGGGCGTCGACTCCTGCTCGACGATCCAAGGTCAGAGCTGGTGGGAGGAGGCGTAGGTGTGTCGGATTGCCAACGGCGGTTGGCGAGGGCCGCATTTCCTGAGGCGCCGCCACCAAAGTCCAGACCGCGCGTTGCGCGGCGTTCTGGCAGCGGGCGACGGCCCGGAAAGTGAGCGCAACCGAGCAGTTAGGAGAAGCTCCGGCTGCACATCGACGTCAACGCCGCCGACCACGACCAGGCCCCAGCCCTCACGGCGTGCCCGCTCCAGCAGGCCATAGAAGTCATGTACCGAGCGGCTGGCCCGGTCGAGCTTGGCGGCCACCAGGGCGAACTGGGCCTGCCGCCAGGCTGCCGCCGGAGGCTAGGTCCTGGTGGATCCGCAGCAGCTGGAGTGCCGGTGAGGAGCGTGTCACGAAGTGCCATCTGGGCCGAGGCCGGTGCGGCCCTCCGCCAGCCAATATGATGCGTAACGCCTCATTTTGCATCTCAGGAGGCTATCCTTTGAACCATACTGAGAGCACTCACCCTTCGTCTTGATGAGGCCGACCGGGCCGCGTTGGAGAAACAGGCCGACCAGCTCCAGATCCGTCCCGGCACGCTTGCCCGCATCCTGGTGCATGCTGGGCTGACCGCGGACGTGCTCAATGCGGGCAGCAAAGACGCCCAAACCGCGCTCGATCGCCTGGTGCGACGTTCCCAGCGGCGAACCCCGGCTGACGCAGTGCGCTTGGTAGCCGACGCTCGCCGGGCACTAGAACCGCGCCGGTGAGCGCCGTCGTGGATGCTAGCGTCATCATCGCCGTGGTGGTGGCCGACGAGCGTCAAGATGCCGTTCGGACTCGCTTGGAAGGATGGTTGAAGGTTGGCGAGCGTTTGCATGCTCCGGCGGTGCTGCCATATGAGGTCGCCAATGTTCTCGCCAGATTGGTGTTTGATGGGGCGCTTCAGATCAGTGAGGTGAACGACATCTGGAGCGACCTTGCTGCTGTGGGTCTAGTCCTGCACCCTTTCGACCTAGCCGGGGACGGTCCCGAAGTGGCCGCTATCAACGCTCGCTTGCGCCGACGGCACGCCACCGACGCGACCTACGTATGCCTGGCCCGTCGGCTCGGCACGGACGTGTGGACGCTCGACAAGGCATTCGCCCCGAATGCTGCTGATCTTGGGCTGCCTGTCCAGCTCATGACCTGACGTCGACTATGGGCAGTGGACTGCCCGCTTTCGTCCTTGAGGCAGCCAGGTCCCGGGCGACCGACGTGGCACCAGCACCTAACCGTCGCACGGTCTGGCTATCCCAGCCAGCGCTTGAGGATTGGGAGGTAGCAAGGATCGGCCCGTACTAGGCCAGCCGGTCTTGTGGAGGTGACTTCGCTCGCCACGTTGCATCGGTCCTGCGAAGCCACCGAGTCGCGCCCCTCGATGGGCCGTGCCGTAGCCAGCCCATAGGGGAGAATTGCGGCATGAATGCTAATGGTGGCTTGCATGGATTGCTGGCGCGGATGTCGCCCCAGCGCCGTCCCGGGACCTACGTGTTCGTGGTGGTCGCCAAGGGAGAGCCGATCCCCAAAGTGGAGGTGTTCGCCAGCGTGGTGGAAGCGGAGGGAGTCTCACTGGTCCTGTCCCGTGAGGATGCAGACGTGGCGGGGCTCGCCTACGACTTCCTGGCCGGCTGGATCACCTTAGGGGTGCACTCGAAAGTCAGCGATATCGGCTTGACGGCAGCGGTTAGCGCCGCCCTTGCCGACGCTGGGATCAGCTGCAACGTGATCGCCGGGTACCACCACGACCACCTGCTGGTGCCCGTCGAGCGGCTTGTGGAGGCCCTCGATGTCCTGCGGAGACTGAGCGCCAGCCACCGTCTGCGGACTGTGCCGTGATGGGGCCCGACCGGAGACGGATCTGATCTGGGCGGCGGGCAGCGCCGAACTCTAGAGCGCCGACTGGCGGTCGCTCGGGTTCGGCCGCAGGCTAAGCCGGAGCGGCCTGCCCGCAGTGGGAGCAGAAGTGCGCCCCAACCAGAAGCACCCGACCGCAAGATGGGCAGATCTGAGAGCCGGGACTCGCCCCTGCGGATGGCCGGGTCAGCGCCCCGGAGGGAGAGTAGTCGAGAGCTGGCGGGGCTCCCATCTGCCAGATTCGCCAGTGCACCAGACCCATCGCGGCGATCAGGAGGGCGAGCGCCAAACCCACCCAGGCGAACGCCCCTGCAAACGGGACATCCCCCGGATTGGAGACCAGAGGGCCGAAGTGCGGTATCAGATCCAGGATGGTGAACATCAGAAGCGCGGCGCTGAGGAGAGTTGAGATCAAACTGCGGTATGCGCTCGACAGCATCAAGCCGATGTGCGCCAACCGCAGCGCCTCCCAGAGCAGCAGCGCCAGGGCGAAGAGGGCAGCCGCCGGGCCCGCCCCACCGAGACCGGTCTGAACCCCACCGCAAAACCCTACTGGCTGCAGGATCGCCGCATGGGTCGCGAAGGGAGACCGGATCAACGGTCCGGGGGCAAGGCAGACCGGGCTCGGGCCCCAGGGCAAGAAGAGGTCGAGGAAGAAGACCACCGCCAGGCCCGCCAGCAGGACTCCTTCCGAGGCCATTCCCAGCAGCCATGAGCGCTTCGGCATCGAGCTCATTGTCGCCCCCAAGCGAAATCCACGTGCCGGCACCATACACCCGCCCGGGCGGAGACGGCGTCAGTGGCGAAAGTGACGTCTCCCGGTCGCCACCAGGGCCATTCCAGCTTGGTCGGCCACGGCCAGAACCTCCGGGTCACGCTTCGAGCCCCCGGGATGGATGGCCGCGCTGACCCCGGCGTCGGCGGCCAGTTGCAGGCCGTCGGGCATGGGAAAGAATGCGTCCGAGGCCAGGCAGCTGCCCTGGGAGCGAGCGCCGGCACGAGCTACCGCCAGCTGGACCGACTCCACCCGCGACATCTGGCCCGCCCCGATCCCCACCGCCGTGCCGTCCCGGCAGAGCACGATGGCGTTCGACTTGACCGCCCTCACGACCTGCCAGGCAAGGGTCAGCTGGGCCCACTCAGCGGGGCTGGGGGAGCGCCGGGAAAGCACCGTGAAGGCCGCCTCGGGGTCGGCGGCGGAGTCCGGAGTCTGGACCAGAAAACCCCCGTCCAGGCTGCGAAAATCCCAGTCGCCCAGGGCTGATGGCAGGGCCACCTGCAGGACCCTGAGACGGGGCTTGGCGGCCAGCACCAGGGCGGCTTCGGGGGTGATCGCGGGCGCCACCACAAGCTCCAGGAAATGGCCCCGTAGCGCCTCGGCGGCCTCGATGTCGAGCTCCTGATTGAGGCCCACGACACCGCCATAGGCAGAGCGTGGGTCGCAGTCGTAGGCCCGCCGGAAGGCCTCGGCTACGGTTGCGCCCAGCGCCACTCCACAGGGGTTGGTGTGTTTCACCACCACCGCCGAGGGGGTCGGGAGCGCCTGGCATAGGCGCCAGGCAGCGTCGGCGTCCAGCCAGTTGGTGTAGGAGAGCTCCGGGCCCTGGAGCTGTTGGGCGGCGGCTACCCCGCCGGCGGCAGCGCCAGCCGCGTAGAGGGCCCCCTCTTGATGGGGGTTCTCCCCGTAGCGGAGAACCTGGCGGAGGCTCCCGGTCAGAGTCAGGCGCCGCGGCCACGGCTGAGGCGCGGGGGCGGGCATCCCGGCCAGATGGGCGGCGATGGCCCCATCGTAAGCGGCTGTGAGTTGGAAGACGCGCAACGCCAAGTCCCGCAACTGGTCCGGAGAAAGGCCCCCCGAGCCAATCGCCTCCAGCACCTCCTGATACTGGTCGGGGCTGGACACCGCCGCCACATCGCGCCAATTCTTGGCGGCAGCCCGAAGCAGCGTCGGGCCTCCGATGTCAATCGCCTCGAGCACCGCATCCAGGGCCGCTCCGGAGGCGGCCACCCTGGCGAACGGGTAGAGGTTGACCACCACCATGTCGATGGGCCGGTAACCGAACCTCTCGAGCGTCGCCAGATCCTCCGTCCGATCTCGGCGCGCCAAAATCCCGGCATGGACCGCGGGGTGAAGGGTCTTGACCCTTCCCTCCAGCATCTCCTCCACCTTGGTCAGCTCCGAGACCGGGACCACCTGGAGTCCGGCCTCCCTCAGGACCCGGGCGGTGCCGCCGGTCGCCACCAGCTCGACGCCCAGTTCGCTCAGCCCGGTCGCGAACTCCACCAGGCCGCTCTTATCGTCGACCCCGAGCAGAGCACGTCGAGGCTTCAACACGTCCGGCGCCGGACTCGGCGTCCCTCCACCAGCAGCCCATCGCTCGCCAGCAGCTCGACCGCCCGGGGCAGGATTCGCCACTCCTGCTCGTGGATGCGTTGGAGCAGGCTGGCAGGAGTGTCGTCGTCCCTGACCTCCACCGCCGCCTGGAGCACGATCGGACCGCCGTCGACCGATTCTGGGTCGACGATGTGGACCGTGCAGCCGGTCACCTTGACCCCATACTCCAGGGCCTGCTCCACCGCCGTCATGGTGCCCGCGAAAGCGGGAAGCAGGCTGTTGTGAAGGTTGAGGATCCGCCCCGCGAACGCGCTCAGGAGAGGCTCTCCCAGGATCCGGTCGTAGCCGGCCAGGACCAGGATCTCAACTTTGTTCTCGCCTAGCCAATCGGCCATGGCGGCGTCCCTGGCGCGGGAATCCCCCGCGTAGTCACGGGCCGGGAAAGCCTGGCAGGGTATGCCCGAAGACCGGGCCAGCGCCAGCGCCGGGCAGGCGGTCCGATTGGATGCCACCGCCGCCACCGCGGCAGGGAATCCGGGCACCCCGGCGGCGGCTACCAGGGCGGCCAGGTTGCTGCCGCGTCCGGAGACCAGCACCCCCACCCCACGTCGTGCTTGCTGGTCGGTCAGCGGAGGATCACCCGGTCCGAGCCGCTGCGGGTGATCACCTCCCCCATCCGAAAGAAGCCGTGCCCGGTCAATGCCGAAGAGAGATCGGCGGTGGCGCCAGGCACGATGCAGATCATGCCCACCCCCATGTTGAACGTCCGCCACATCTCATCTGCGGCAATGCCGCCCAGCTCTTGGAGGGCGCTGAAGAGGCTGGGCACCTGCCAGCTGCCGATCTCGATCCGGGCGGCCAAACCGTCCGGCAGCACCCGAGGCAGGTTCTCGACGATCCCGCCCCCGGTGATATGAGCCAGAGCATGCACCTCGCCCAGCTGGCGCAGGGCCAAGACTGGCGCCAGGTAGGAGCGATGAGCGGCCAACAGCAGCTCTCCCAGAGGTCGGTCAGTGCCGGGCAGGACCGTCCGATAGGCCAACTCCCGCTGTGTCAACAGGTGTCTCACCAGGGAGAAGCCATTGGTGTGCAGACCGGTCGATGGCAGCCCCAGCAGGATGTCTCCCTCGCGCACCAGGGCCGGCCCTAAAAGGTTGGAAGCCGACGCCATCCCGACCAGGAAACCCGCCAGGTCATAGTCTCCGATCCCGTACAGGCCGGGCATCTCGGCGGTCTCGCCGCCGACCAGGGAGCAGCCTCCCTCCCGGCAGGCCAGGGCCATCCCCTCCGCGAGCTGGCCCAGGACCTCAGCCTCGATTCTGCCGGTGGCGAAGTAGTCCAGGAAGAACAGCGGCGTGGCCCCGGTCGTGAGCACGTCGTTGATGCAGTGGTTGACGATGTCCTGGCCAATCCCGCGGTGGTCGCCCATGGCCACCGCCACCTTGGTCTTGGTCCCCACCGAGTCCGTGGATGAGACCAGGACCGCGTCTCGAGGCAGGTCCTCGGGCAGGCGCCAGACCGCGGCGAAGGGTCCGATCCCGGCCATCAACGAGGGCAGGTGGGTGGTCGCGGCCAGCGCGGCCACCCGGGCGATGGCGAACTGGGCACGGTTGCGGTCCACTCCCGCCTGCGCGTACTGGGTCGTCAAAAGTTCGCTCGTGGCCGGGCCTTCTCCCGGTGCGGTCTCGTTCATGCCGCCACCCGGGGCGGGCCCGCCGCGGCTCGAAGCGGCCGGGCAAAACCAGGCTCCGGCGCAGCCTGAGACACGCCCAGAGGGTCACCTTTGGTGGCCAACCCAGCCGCCCCCGCCTCAATCCGGCCGGCTCCCGGAAGGGCCCCGTCGTGGGCGCGGACCAATGGCAGGGCGCCCGCAGGCAAAGACAGCCGCGAGCCGGGTCCGTTCATCCTTCGAGCGCCAGCTTGTCCATCTCCAGCTGCTGGGGAACCTGGAGTGGATACACGCCGTCCAAGCAGGCGAAACAGAAGCCAGCCGTCTCGGGGCGCGAATGCAGGGCGATGCGCAGTCCATCCAGACTGAGGTAGGCCAGGGAGTCGGTCCCGATGATGGCACCCACCTCGTCGGAGGTGCGCCCGGCCGCGATCAGCTCGCTGCGGCTGGCGATGTCAATCCCCATGAAGCAGGGGAAGCGAATCGGCGGCGAGGCCACCCGCATATGCACCTCGCGCGCCCCCGCCCGGCGCAGCGCCTCCACGATCTGGCGGGATGTCGATCCCCGCACGATCGAGTCGTCGACCAGCACCACCCGCTTGCCCGCCAGGACGTGGGGCATGGGGTTGAACTTCAATCGCACCCCGGCGTCGCGCATCCCCTGCTGGGGCTGGATGAAGGTGCGATTGATGTAGCGCGACTTGATCATGCCCTCAGCAAAGGGAATCCCGCTGGCCTGGGCGAAGCCGATCGCGGCCGGGGTGCCCGAGTCGGGCAGCGGGATCACCACATCGGCGTCCACGGGAGACTCCTCGGCCAGCCTCCGGCCCATCGCCAAGCGGACCTCGTAGAGGCTGCGGTTCTGGATCACGGAGTCGGGACGCGCGAAGTAGATGAACTCGAACGAGCACATCGCCGGCGGCCGCCGCTGTCCGAACCTCACGCTGTGCAACCCGCTGGCGTCAATCGTGACGATCTCGCCGGGACGCACCTCGCGCACCAGCCGGGCGCCGACCACATCCAGCGCGCAGGTCTCGCTGGCGATTATGTAACCCTCACCGCCAGGGGCGGTGAGGTCTCCCAGACGGCCGATGCACAGCGGCCGCAGCCCCAGTTCGTCCCGAGCTGCCACCAGGCTGTCCCGGGTCAGGAACCCCAAGGAGTAGGCGCCGAGGACCCGGGGCAGGGAACGTTGCAGGACGATCTCCAAGCGCTCGCCGGGAGTGCGTGCCAGCAGGCCCGAGAGAACCTCGGTGTCGCTGCTGGTGGCGAAGGCGTAGCCCTCCTCCGCAAGGGCGTTGCGGAGCGCCTGGGCGTTGGTGAGGTTGCCGTTGTGAGAGATCGCCACCGGACCCAGCTGGCCGTGCTCAAATGTGAAGGGCTGGGCGTTGCTGGCATGTGAGGAGCCGGTGGTGGAGTAGCGGGTGTGGGCCAGCCCCCAGGACCCTGGCAAGCGGCTCAGGGATTCCTCGGAGAAGACCTGCGAGACCAGGCCCATGTCCTTGTGCACCCGCAGCCTCTCCTCGTCGGAGACGCAGATCCCCGCCGACTCCTGGCCGCGATGCTGGAGCGCGTAGATGCCCAGGTAGCAGAGGTTGGCCACGTCGGCCCCGGGGGCGTACACACCGAACACTCCGCAAGCCTCGTGCAGCTTGTCGTCGCCGACGCCAGCGGCACGGCTCTCCGCCTGGGGATGCCCCGGGTGGCCGTTGATGTCGATCACCTCCGCCAGCATAACGGCCAGCGGCCCAGCGGCCTCGACTTGCTGCTGCCGCAAGTCAGCCGCGCTCCATGAGGTTGAGCAGGGCCCCAGAGCTGGCCTGAGCCGCGGCCACCAGGCCGATCTCCGCCAGGCCCCCAATCGAGATCGAGCTGCCGCCGACAACTCCGAGCTTCAGGACTGGCACCCCGTGGCCCTGGCAGACCGCCGCCAAGCGACTGATCTGATCGGGCGCGACGCTGACCAGGTAGCGACCAGACGTTTCCCCGAAGAGGACTCCCCAGGCCCAGCCGGTGGGAGCCGGACTCGGGGGCGCGAGCGGGGACTCGACGATGGCGCCCAGCCCGCCGGCGATGCACGACTCCGCCAGGGTCACCGCCAGTCCGCCCAGGGCGCAGTCATGGGCGGAGCTCAGGACCGAGCCACGCACCAGATCCCTGATGGCGGCTGCCGCCGCCAGTTCCGCGGCCACGTCGAGGCGGGGGGGGGTTCCCGTCGCCGTGCCCTGGGCCAGGCGCTGGTACTCGGACCCCGCCAGCTCGACCCCGGCCGGCCCGATCAGGTAGATCAGGTCGCCGGCGGCCCGGAACCCAAGCCCAGCGGAGACAGCGACCGATGGCACCTGGCCCACCAGGCCGACCATCGGAGTGGGCGGGATGCCGTTGCCCTGGAAGTCGTTGTAGAGGCTGACATTGCCGCTGACGACCGGAATCCCAAATGCCAGCGCGGCATCGGCGAGCCCTCCCACCGCCTCCTCCATCTGCCACATCACCTCCGACTGGTCGGGGTCGCCAAAGTTCAGGCAGTTGGTCAGAGCCAGCGGTTCGGCGCCCACCACGGCCAGGTTCCTGACCGCCTCGGCGACGGCCAGGGCGGTGCCGCGGCGGGGGTCGAGCGCGGCCGAGCGATGGGCCCCGTCCACCGTCATGGCGAGGCCGTCGCGGCGGCCCTTGATCCGGAGCACGGCGGCATCTCCGCCCGGACCGCGCACGGTGTCGTCGCCCACCTGGTGGTCGTACTGCCGGAATATCCAGCGGGTCTCGCCGCAGTTGGGCGAGCCCAGCAGCCGCAACCAGGACTCCTCCGGCGACCAGGGCGCCGGACTGCTCAGAGGGTCTGGGGCCAGCCGCGAGTCAAGGTCGGACGGCCGGCGGGAGGGCGGCCTGCGCTCGGCGAAGCCGTCAACCAGAATCCCCAGCGGCAGCGTGGCCACCTGCTCAAGGCCGTCGAGAATCCGCAGCTCGGGCTCGGCGATGACGCGGCCGATGATGTCGCTGTGAAGGTCCCAGCGATCGAAGATCCGCCGCACGGCGTCTTCCTGGCCTCGCTCCACCACCAGCACCATCCGCTCCTGGGACTCGCTGAGCATCACCTGATAGGGGGACATCCCCCGCTCCCGCCGACTGACCCGCGCCACGTCGATCTCGATTCCGACCCCGCCCCGGTGGGCCATCTCCGCGCAGCTGCTGGTTAGCCCAGCCGCCCCACAGTCCTGGAGGCCGACCAGGGCCGGATGCCCACACAGCTGGAGGCATGCCTCCAGCAGGCACTTCTCCAGGTAGGGGTTGCCGACCTGCACCGCCGGCCGCCTCTCCTCGGCGCTGTCGTCCAGCTGCACTGAGGCGAAGGTCGCACCGTGGATGCCGTCCCGCCCGGTGTCGGCTCCCACCAGCATCACCGGGTTGCCGGGGCCGGAGGCGACCGCCCGCACCAGCTGCGAGCGCTCCGCCAGCCCGACGCACATGGCATTGACCAGACAGTTTTCGGAGTAGGCGGAGTCGAAGTAGGTCTCGCCCCCCACGGTGGGCACCCCGATGCAATTGCCGTAGAAGCCGATCCCCTCCACCACCCGGGCGAAGCGGTGGCGCTGCAGAGACTGGTCCAGGTCGCCGAATCTGATCGCATCGAGGAGCGCAACCGGACGCGCCCCCATGGCGAAGACGTCGCGCAGGATGCCCCCCACCCCGGTGGCGGCGCCCTGAACCGGCTCGATGGCGCTGGGGTGGTTGTGAGACTCGATCTTGAAGCAGCACAGGAGGTCGCCCCCAAGGTCCACCACCCCGGCGTTCTCGCCGGGCCCGAGCACCACCCGGGCGCCTGTGGACTGCAGCTGCCGGAGCAGCGGTTTGGAGGTCTTGTAGGAGCAGTGCTCCGACCACATCGCGCCCAGCATCCCCAGCTCCAGGGGATTGAGGGTACGCCCCAGCTGGGCGGTCGCGGACTCGTACTCGGCGCGGGTCAGCGCGATCTCACGCAGCTCAGCCGGAGTGGGCGCCTCAGGAACGACCTGCGTCATCGGCCCGCCGCGACCAGGCCGCGGACCACCCCGGCGAAGAGGGCGAGGCCATCCTCGGACCCCAGCAGCGGCTCGCAGGCCCGCTCCGGATGCGGCATCATACCCAGCACGTTGCGCTGCTCGTTGAGGATTCCCGCGATCTGATGGAGGGAGCCGTTGGGGTTGTAGCGGTCGGCCAGCTCCCCGGAGGGACCGGAGTAGCGCAGAGCCACTCGGGACTCCGCCTCCAGCTGCGCCAGAGTGGTCGGGTCGGCATAGTACCGGCCCTCTCCGTGAGAGATGGGGATCTCCAGGGTCGTCCCGATCTCGAGTTCGGCCAGGAACGGAGTGGAGACGGTCTCCACCCGCAGCCAGGTCGGCTGGCAGAGGAACTGCAGGCCCCGGTTGCGCAGCAGCGCGCCCGGCAGCAGGCCGGCCTCGCAGAGGATCTGGAAGCCGTTGCAGATCCCCAGCACCAGGCCCCCCGCCCGGGCATGCTCGGCGACCGCGTCCATCAGCGGGGCGAAACGCGCGATGGCGCCGGCGCGCAGATAGTCTCCATGGGCAAAGCCCCCCGGCAGGACCACGCAGTCACTGCCTTTGAGGTCTCGGTCGGCATGCCAAAGGAGGGTGGACTCGCCCCCGGCCAGGGACACCGCATGACTGCAGTCACGCTCAGACCAGGTGCCCGGAAAGACGGCTATGCCAAAGCGCACCGCCAAGCTATGGCTCCTCCCGCCGGAGCTGAAAGCGGTAGTCCTCGATCACCCCATTGCGGAGCAGCCGCCGGCACATCTCGTCCACCCGGGAGCGGACCTGGCTCTCCTCGGCGCCCTCCAGGTCAAGGCTGATGAACTTGCCCACCCTGGTAGCGCCTACCTCTGGGTAGCCCAGAGCGTGCAGGGCCTGGGTCACCACCAGGCCCTGGGGGTCGTTCACCACGGGCTTGAGGGTGACCACAACCTCGGCTATATATCGATGCCGGTTATCCGTCGGCATACCTCCAGGTACCGCAGTCTGGTCTCACTCACCAGGGCCTCGGGCAGGTGGGGTCCCGGCGGCTGCCGGTTCCAGCCGCTGCTGAGCAGATAGTCGCGCACCGGTTGCTTGTCGAAGCCATGGGTAGACCCCTTGGCATCTCCCGCCTCCCAGAGCCGGGATGAGTCCGGAGTCAGCATCTCATCGATGACTGTCAGCCGCCCGTCGACGAATCCGAACTCGAACTTGGTGTCGGCCAGGATCAGACCCGCCGCCAGGCAGCGCGCCGCCGCGTATTGATACAGCTGAAGGCTGGTCTCCTCCAGCTGAGCGGCCAGCTCCAAGCCCACCATCTCTTGCAGCTGGACCCGGGAGATGTTCTGATCGTGGCCGGTGTCGCTCTTGGTCGCCGGAGTGAATCGTGGCTCGGGGAGCCGGGACCCGAATGTCAGCCCCGACGGCAGCCCCTCCTCAGCGAGCGTCCCGGAGTCCAGGTACTCCTGCCACCCGCTGCCGGCGAGATGGCCACGGACGACGCACTCGATGTCGACCCGATCGGCCTTGGCGACGAACATCATCCTGCCTGCCAGATGGGAGTAGCTGGCGGCCGGGATGGCCGAGGGGTCATCCTCCCGGAGATGGTTGGGGACCATCGCTGCGGTCTGGCCAAACCAGAACCGTGACATGGTGGTGAGCACCCGACCCCGGTCGGGAATCAGGTCGGGAAGAACGCAGTCGAAGGCCGAGAGCCGGTCGGTTGCCACCATCAGCAGGCGGTCGCCCAGGTCGAAGGTGTCGCGCACCTTGCCGCGGCGGAAGAGCGGCAGCTGGGGCAGATCCGCCTCCGCCAGACCGTCCCCGCCGACCATCAGCGGATCCCCGGCGCCGGAGGGTCGCCAGCCTCGGATGCACCGGGCAGCAACCCCAGGCGGTGGAAGCTGGCGTCGATCCCCCCCAGGTAGCGGTCGAGGGCGAGCGCCTCCTCTATGTCGGATGCGGTCAGCAGCCGGCTTAGCTCCGGCGAGGCCAGGCAGCTGGCCCGAAAGTCCCCACCCTCCTGGTCAGCCTCGTGAGCGAGCCGCTGGACCAGGCGGTAGGCCTCCTCGCGTTGCTGTCCGCGGCCCAGCAGCGCCAGCAGGACCTGCTGGCTCCGAGCCAGCCCACCGCGCCTCTCGACATTCGCCAGCATCGCCTCGCGGTCGACCTCCAAGCCCGCCAGGACATCGGTGAGGGTGCGCACCATGTGGCCGAGCGCCATGGTGGCATCGGGCATGGCCACCCGCTCCACCGACGAGTGGGAGATGTCCCGCTCATGCCAGAGGGCCACATCCTCGAGCCCGGCCACCGCCCAGCCGCGGAGCAGACGGCTCAGCCCGCAGACCTGCTCGAGCCGGATTGGGTTGCGCTTGTGGGGCATGGCCGAAGAGCCCTTCTGGCGGGCTGCGAAGGGCTCCTCCACCTCACCCACCTCGGTGCGCTGGAGGTGGCGCAGGGTGGTCGCCAAGCGCTCGCAGGACGCTCCGACCAGCGCCACCGCGCACAGGAAGGAAGCATGCCGATCGCGTGCCACCACCTGGGTGGTGATCGCCGCCGCCGGCAGTCCAAGGGCGGCCAGGGCCAGGCGTTCCACCTCTGGCGAGACGGTGGCATGGGTACCCACCGTGCCCGAGACCTTGCCCACCACCACCTCGGCGGTGGCGGCCCGGAGCCGCTCCCCGGACCGGCGCAGCTCGTCCAGGTGGTTGGCCATCACGAAGCCGAAGGTCAACGGCTCGGCGTGCATGCCATGGGTCCTGCCCATCATGGGGGTGCCGCGGTGGCGCCGGGCGAGGTCCGCCAGCACCTGGTCCAGACTGGCCAGATCCTGAGCCAGGATGTCAGCGACCTGGCGCACCTGGAGCGCGAGCGTGGTGTCCACCACGTCCTGACTGGTGAGGCCCAGGTGGAGCAGCCGGCCCTCGGGTCCGAGCTGTTCCTGGACCGCGCTAACGAAGGCGGCCAGGTCGTGCCCCTGCTCCGCCTCCAGCTCCCTCAGCCGGGTCAGGCTGGGAGCGGTGGCACGATTCAGCGCGGCCATCTCTGGCTGGGCTATCTCCCCCAGGTCGGCGCGAGCCTGGCAGACCGCCAACTCAACTTGCAGCCAGAGCCGGACCCTGGCCTCATCGGACCACAGGGCGCGCAGGTCAGGGGGTGCGTACCTATCGATCATTCGCGAGGGCCCGGGCTGAGCGCTGGAGCGGCTCGAGGATCATCAACTCCAGCCAGTATAGGGTCGCAGTGGCGGGCTCCTCTACCGGCCTTGGCTTGCGGTTACCTTTGATGGGTGGCCAGCCCGCTCCTTGCCGTAACCGGACTGTCGAAGCCTGCGTTGATGGCACAGAGAGGACGAGCCTGACTATGAGTCTCCCCAGCGATCATGAGGAGGCTCTGATCGCCAGGGCCAAGGAGGACCCCGAATACTTCGGCGAGCTCTATGACCAGTACTTCCCCCAGATCTACCGATACGTGGCCTCCCGGGTCCGCAGCCAGCCCCTGGCTGAAGACATCACCAGCGAGGTCTTCTTCAAGGCGCTGCGGGCGCTGCCGCGCTACCAGCACTCCGGCCATCCCTTCTCCGCCTGGCTCTACCAGATCGCTGTCAACGCCATCACCGACCACTACCGCTCCCGTCGGCGGGCTGAGGACAGCCTGGACGAGGTGCCCGAGCCGGTCGACCCCACCCCAGCGGTCGAGGACGAGGTGGCCCGTCGGATGGGGGTCCAGGCCATCTGGGACCTCATCGATGCCCTTCCAGAGCAGCAGCGGATCGCGATGGGTCTGAAGTATGGGGAGGATCTCAAGCTCGCCCAGATCGGGGTCATCATGGGCAAGACGGAAGGGGCGGTGAAACTGCTCATCTTCAGAGGCACCGCCAGCCTGCGCCAACGACTCCTGACCAGCCGGGCAGACGGCACGGATGGAAATCGTGGCTGAGTTCCCCAACTGGCTGCGACGCCGCACCACCCCTCCCGAGGGGGTGGATCCCGAGCTCTGGGAGATCCTGGAACTGGATCCCAGCGGCAAAGAGCAGCACCTGATGGCGACGGCGGATGAGATCCACGCAGCGGTCCGGTCCGGACCCCGACCGCAGCCCGACCCCGGGTACCGGGCTCACCTGCGCGCCAGCCTGATGGAGGAAGCGCGACTCCACTCCCCCTCGAGGCCCCCCCGACGCCGCCGATTCGGCCTCGCTCTGGGCACCGGCATGGGCATCGCCGGCCTGGCCATGCTCTCCTTGGTCTTGGTGTCGGTGGTGGTGCTCCCCCCCGGCGCCAGGTCGGTGACGGTGCGGGCCTCGGTGCAGGGAAACCCACGGGTCCCGGTTGCCCAGGCGATCCAGCTGAGCTTCAACCTGCCGATGGTGGAGACGAGTGTGGTCCATGGACTCAAGATCGATCCCGCCGTCTCCTTCCAGGCCAGATGGCCGGACCCCAAGACCCTGGTGCTCGCTCCCCGCCACGACCTGGTGCCCAATGTTTCCTACGTGGTCAGCATCCCCCGCTACGCCGCCAAGGCCCAGAGTGGCGCCACGCCGCTGTCCAACATCGTGATCCCGTTCGGGACCGTGCCGACTTCCTCCACCGCACTCGGGTACCCCCCCTCGCTGGTCGCCATCGACCGGGTCGCCGCCGCCACCGGCGCGGAGAGCTTGAGCTACGCTCCCGACGGAGAGCTGCTGCTGCTGGCCACCGGTCCGGTGGTGGCCCAGGGCACCCAGCTGCCGGACACCACCGGCTCCAGCGCTGCCACGCCGCCGGTCGGAACCCCATCCACGGCGGGCGCCCTCACCGCAGCTCCCCCGGGCGGGGTGATCTACGCCCTGACCAGCCCGCCAGTGGCGCTGGCCGGAAACGCCCTGGGCCCGGTGGCCTCGCCCGATAGCCAGAACCTCGCCTACTGGGCCCCCACTACGTCTGGGACCGCCACCCTGGAGGTGGCACCGATCGGCGGCCAAGGCCAGCCTCTGTCCCTGGCCAGCAGCAGCTACCCCAGCCCTCAGGCGGCGTGGATCAACGACAGCGCGCTGCTCTACTCGTCCGAGGGACATCTCTTCGAGGTCAACCTGGACGGCCAGACTCTGAGCGTCTTCCCGTTCGTCAAGCTGGGAGCAAGCGGCTACTTCTCGATCTCCCCAAATGGCCAGTCCCTGTTCTCAGCGCCAGCCGGGGTGCCCACGGTGTACAACCTGAGCAGCGGATCCTCCCAGCCGGTACCCGGGCTCCAGGGCATTCCGACGTGGTCACCGGTCGGCGACATTCTGGCCTACGTGGCTGAGCAGGACGGGCATCAGGTCATCGATCTGACAGCCGCATCTGGCGCCCAACCCCAGCAGCTGCTGGTGGCGCCGGCCGGAGTCGGACTCAGCCAACTCGGGTACAGCCCGGGCGGCAGCGATATCGCCTACGTCGCCGACACCCCGGGAACCGGGAGCCAGGTGGGCGCGGTGGATGTCGCCACGGGGACCAGCGCCCTGCTCTCGACTCGAACCGGCATGAGCCAGCCGGTTTGGGCCCCCTTCGGCAGCGAGCTTTCGGCCCTGGAGAGCTCACCCTCGGGCGCCAGCGACATTCTCTCGATGCAGCTGTCCAACCTACCCCAGGCATCCAGCGCCGGTGGCCTGGCGGCGAGCGCGATCGCCACCGCCAGCCAGCTGGCCCAGCTCCAGGTCACCGCTGGACCGACCGCCCTGGCCGCGATCGCGGGGCTCTTGGCGCCGAACCTATCGATACCGTCCTCCCAGCTCCTGCCCGGGGCCTTCGACCGCTTCTATGCGGTCTCCAGCGCCCCGACGAGCGCCGGATCCGAGACCTATCAGGTGGATCTGGAGCTGGTTCAGGATGCCACCGCCAACAGCCCGGCGGCCTACCTACAGGAGCAGGTCACAGTTGCCCTGGGCGGCGCCAGCCCTCTCATCTCCGCTCTCAGCCAGGGCCAGCTGACCACGCTGCCGAGCGGCCCCCTGGTCCTGAACGCGACAACCTCCACCAGCGCCTCCGGCGCCACCACCTTCCTGCTCCAATTCGACTCGGACTTGGACCCGGTCACGATAGGGCCCCAGTCGATCACCCTGACCGACGGCGGACAGGCGGTCGGCAATCTGCAGATCAGCTACCAGACCTCAACTCGCCAGCTGACGGTCACCGCCGTCCATCTGCCGCCGGGGCCCCTGGTGCTCACGGTGAGCGCTCCCCTGGCTGACGTCAACCACAACGCCATCTCCGTCCCCTACCAACTCTCCCTGCCGGCCGTCCCCATCGGCTGAGACCGGCCCCCAGTGGGTGGGGTCGGGGCACACGGGCAGGTCGCAGTGGGGCGAGATTCTCAGTTCGCCCTAGGCTCCCGCCGCCGCCAGCGCGGCGGCCATCGCCGCCAGCCGGCGCCGATCGGTCCCAAACTGGGCCATCACCTGGGCCTGCTGCCGCTGCCAGTCGCGGGCCCTGCCCATCAGGTCGGGATGGGTGGGGATGAACTCGGTGGTGAGCCGACCCGCCAGAAAGTCGGGGTCCTCGAGCAGGACCGCATGGTACGGAATATTGGTGGTGATGCCCCCGATCCAGTACTCGTAGAGCGCTCGACGGGCCCTGGCCGCAGCCTGCTCGCGGGTCGCCCCGTGGACCACCAGCTTGGCGATCATGGGATCGTAGAACGGGCTGACCACCCCCGGCCCGGCCAGGGAACTATCCACCCTGACCCCTGGCCCCGAGGGCTCGTGGTAGGCGACGACGCGGCCGGGGGTGGGCAGGAAGTCCTCCCAGGGGTCCTCGGCGTTGACGCGGCACTCGATTGCCCAGCCCTCCTGGCGCACCTGCTCCTGGGTGAGCGGCAGAGGCTCACCCAGCGCGATCCGCAACTGGGCCACCACCAGGTCCACGCCGGTGACCAGCTCCGTCACCGGATGCTCCACCTGGAGCCTGGTGTTCATCTCCAGGAAGTAGAAGGAGCCGCGGGACTCGATGAACTCCACGGTGCCCGCGTTGAGGTAGCCGACCGCGCGGGCGGCCTTGACGGCGGCCTCTCCCATGCGCTGCCGCATCTCCTCGGTGACCGCGGTGGATGGGCTCTCTTCCAGTAGCTTTTGGTGGCGTCTTTGGATCGAGCATTCCCGCTCCCCGAGGTGGATCGTGTTGCCGTGGGAGTCGGCCAGCACCTGGATCTCGATGTGCCTGGGCTCGTCGACCAGCCGCTCCAGGAAGACCCGCGGGTCTCCGAACGAGCGGGCCGCCGCGTCGCTGCAGACCTGAATGGCGTACTTCAGCTCATCCTCGTCCCGGGCCGCGCGCATGCCGATGCCACCCCCGCCTGCGGAAGCCTTGACCAGGATCGGGTAACCGATCTGGCGAGCGGCCTCGATGGCGGCTCCCGGATCTGAGATGGCGTCTGTCCCCGGCACCACCGGGACGCCAGCGGCTTGCATCCTGCCCCGGGCCGTGACCTTGTCGCCCATGGCAGCCATGGCGTCTGCCGAGGGCCCGATGAAAGTCAGGCCGTGGTCGGCGCAGGCCTGGGCCAGGCGCGGGCTCTCGGACAGGAACCCGTAACCGGGGTGGATCGCCTGGGCGCCGCTCTCCTTGGCGGCGCCTATGAGCCGGTCCAGGTTGAGGTAGGACTGAGTGGCCGGGCTGGGTCCGATCTCCACGGCAGCGTCGGCGAGGCGGGTGTGAAAGGCTCCCCGGTCCGCCTCGGAGTGCACCGCCACCGAGCGCAGCCCAAGGTCGCGACAGGCCCGGATCACACGGACCGCTATCTCCCCTCGGTTGGCCACCAGCACCGTGTCGAACACCTGGCTCTGCCTCAGGCGATGGTCACCAGGGAGTCGCCCCGGCTCACCACCTGCCCCTCGGCCACGTTGACCGCCTGGACGACGCCGGCGAGGTCGGAGGGGATGTCGTTCTGCATCTTCATCGCCTCCAGGACCGCGACCGTCTGGCCGACCTCGACGTGGTCGCCCACCTTGACCGGGATTCTCGCGATCAGGCCCTGCATAGGCGCCTTCACGGCTCCGCCTCCAGACGCCGCCGACGGCCGCGGAGCGCCGCTGGAGGTGGCGAACCCCAGGTCCCGGGCTATCACTTTGACCTCGAAGAGCTCGCCGTCGACCTCGACTGTGAACTCTCGGGATGGGACGGCCTCCTCCACCACCGGCACCGGGCTGGAAGCTGGGGCGGCTGGCGCCGGGATCCCCGCGGCGTCCCCGATCGGCTCGCTGAGGTCACCCCCATCCACGACCGGCGCCACCTGGACCCCCTCGGCAGCCGCCGGCTCCAGCTCGGGCTCGTCGCCGAGGCGCTCGCCCCGCAGGTCCCCTCTCATGGTGGCCGCGGTCGCCTCTGGAAAGAGGACGAATTCCAGCAGCTGCTCGTCTGAGGGATCCCCCAACTGATGCTTGACCATGCGTCGGCGGGCATCCCCCAGCAGTGGCTCCAGGACGTCTCCAGGGCGGACCGTGATCGGTTCCTCGGTGCCGATCACGAGGCGCCGGATCTCGGGGTCGGCGGGCCCGGGAGGGGCGCCGAACAGCCCCAGGAAGTAGTCCTTCAAGTCCTGGCCCACGATGAGGTAGCGGTCTTGGGAGGCCACATTCGCCACCGCCTGGCTCACCACCACCTCCGCCACCGGGCTGATCAAGGCTGGATAGCCCATGTCGGCCCGGACCCGGGCGATCTCCTCCACCACGGCGGGGATCCGCTCCCCAACCCCCTGGGCCTCGCACTCCCAGAGCAGGTGCTGTTGGACCGATGGGGCCATTTGGGTCCGCAGCGTGCTGGAGTCCAGCTGCCACCCGCTGGGGTCTGCCACGAGCTCATAGAGGGGCATCAGCGCGTCCAGAGTGTCGGCGGCGGCCAGAACCGCGGTGGGGTCGACCTGGGGAGCCATCTCGGTGCCCCGCAGGGCGGCCAGAACACCCTCTGTGCCAGGGAGCGAGGCGCCCCCGGCGAGGGGCGACAGGCAGACATCGAGCGAGCTGGCGCCCGCCTCGGCGGCCGCCAGGTAGGCGAACGCCGCCTGGCCGGTGATGGTGGCGCAGTGGACACTGACCGGAAGGCCAGTCTCCTTGACCAGTCCGGACACGATCGCCCGGGCGCTGCCGGCACCCAGCATTCCGGCGGGATCAAAGAGGCTGAGGCTCTGGAAGCCCATACCGGCCAGGTTCATGCCCAGGCGCACGAAGCCCTCGGCGGAGTGAACCGGGCTCTCGGCGTAAACGAGGGCGGCCTCGGCGCGCTTGCCGGAGGCCCGGACCGCATCCACCACCCGGGCCAGGTTGCGCACGTCGTTGAGGGGATCAAAGCAGCGAAAGACGTCCAGCCCAAGCTCAGCGACGGTGGCGATGAAGAGGTCGACCACCTCGTCCGGGACCGGCCGGCTCCCCACCAGCGACTGGCCCCGAATCAGGCCGTACAAAGGCAGCGAAGTGGCGGCCCGGACCGCTCGCAGCCGCTCGAAGGGATCCTCTCGAAGGTTGCTCAGGGCGACCCCGAAGGTGGCTCCGCCGAACACCTCCAAGCCGGCCAGGCCGCTGGCGTTCAACTCCTCGGCCAGGGTGACCATGTGGCGAGTTCTCAGGCGGCTTGAGAGCAGCGTCTGCTGCCCGTGACGGAGGCAGCTCTCGATCAGTCCGACAGCAGGCATAGCCTGCCCAGATTAGCGGGCCTCGGCCATCGCCTGCCGAGCTGAGGCACCGCGGGGACCTCCCCACCAGAGGCGGGGGAGCAGTGCCGGGATCCCCGCCGCCGCCGTCCGGCAGCACCACCGCAGCGGCCACAATTCCGGCCCTCGTCTCGGAGTCCGCCCGGCATCCGCATGATCCAACCTCAGCGGAGCCGGATGGCAACTCGCGCTGCGGGCGGCCCGCCCGCAGAGGCCCGGGCTGGTGAGTACCCGGCGATCCGCGACGAGGTGGCGGAGGTCGGTAGGCCGCTCCCGGCCGCGGTCGTGCTCAAGGTGAACCTCGAGGTACGGCTGTTGGATGCCAAGGAGTCGGTGGACACCGCCCTCTCAGCGGGGCGGGGCGGATTTCATCATGACTTCAAGCAGCTCCACGGGTCTCCATCGGCGCCCCACTGTGGCCGCCAACATCGAGCTGCTGCGGTCAGTGCTCAAGCCGGAGACAGGAGTCAAGGCCAGTGGCGGAATCCGCACCACGCAGGACGCTCTGGCGACGATCGGCGCCGGCGCCAATCGGATCGGGGCCAGCTGCGGACTAGCGATCCGGGAGGGGCTCCGGCCCCCGGCCGGCGGCCAGGCTCGGCCGGAACGGTGGGTACCCGCGATCCCCTGACCTCACCCGCTGATGCCACCGGGAGCCGCCAGGGATCTGGTCAGCTGCCTCTCTTTGGGTCTCGGATCGCGGCGCACTCCACACATCTAATCGCCCACGGGAGCGCCTCCAGGCGGCCCTCCGGAATGGCCGCGCCGCAGCGCTCGCAACGGCCGTAGCCACCGCTGGCCAGCCGGCTCAGGGCGGCTCGCACCTGATCGGACAGCTTCTCCAGCTCCTCGCCGGCCCGAGACCTGGCGAGCCGCTCCGAGACCTCCGAGATGTGGTCTCCGGCGCGCTTGCCATACTGCACCGGAGCGGTGGGCACCGCCAGGCCCAAGCTCAGGTCGGCCAGTTCTGAGGTGAGCTCCGCCAGCTTGGCCTGCAGCTTCAACCGAGCCGATTCGGAGTCCGCCTGGCCTGCGTCTTCGAGATCTGTCATGCGCTGCTTTGGTACCCAGATGCCGGCCCCGCCAATCAGGCGGCGATGTCGGAGCGGAACCGCATCCCCGCAAAGTTGATCTGGCCCAGCCCCGCATAGGCCGCCCCTCGAGCGGCCGGAAGGTCGACCCCGGTGCCGACGCAGATTAGAACTCGGCCGCCGCCAACCTCGACCGCACCCTTGGCGGCCGCGCTGGTCCCCATCTGAAAGACCAGACAGCCGAGGGCCTCGGCGGCCTCCAGTCCCTCCACCAAGCCGCCGGTCTGGACCGCTTCCGGGTATGGCTCTCTGACCGCCACCACGCCCACCGACGCCGCTAACGGGCCGGCGGAGGACAGCGCCGAGCCCAGCTCCCCCGACGCCGCCCCCCACAGCAGCGGCACGGGGTCGGCCAGGAGCGGCAGCAGTACCTCGGTTTCGGGGTCCCCAAAACGGACGTTGAACTCCAGGACACTGAGCCTGTCCCCGACCAGCATCCCGCCGACGTACAGGCAGCCCTGGAACGGTCGCCCCAGCCGCGCCATCTCGGCCAGCGTGGGGGTCACGATCTCGGCCAGGGCGCGCCTGTTCAAGTCCTCCGAGGCTGCCACCCGGGGTGGCGAGTAGGCGCCCATGCCCCCGGTGTTGGCGCCCAGATCACCGTCGAGAGCGCGCTTGTAATCACACACCGGGGGCAGCATCACGGCCCTCTCCCCATCGCAGATGGCGAACAGGGAGACCTCCTCGCCAGGGAGGCAGTCCTCAATCACAACCGTCCTACCGGCGTCGCCCAGCTCAGCCCTCACCATCAGGCGGTCGACGACCACCGCCGCCTCCGCCGGGCTCTGGCAGACGAACGCCCCCTTGCCCAGGGCCAGCCCGTCCGCCTTCACCACCACCGGGCCGTCCCGGCGGCGGAGCTCGCGGAGCGCCTCGGCAGGGTCGTCGAACACCGTGAAGGGGGCAGTGGCGATTCCCACCTTTGCCATCAGGCGTTTCGCGAACGACTTGCTGGTCTCCAGCTCCCCGGCGGCCCGGGTGGGACCGAAGCAGCGGATCCCGGCGGCCGCAAGGGCGTCGCCGACGCCGGCTGCCACCGCTGCGTCCGGACCCAGGATGACCAGATCGACCGACTCCGACCCGGCCAGCTTGGTGATCCCGGCGGGATCAGTGGCGGCGATGCTCCAGTTG
>DATKSV010000028.1:0-2076 GCA_035531535.1 Candidatus Nanopelagicaceae bacterium
CCTACTTCGAGGGGATCGGTTGGGGGGTGGGAGCAGGGCCTTGTGGTCTTGACCTGCACTCGACCTGCAGTAGTACTGGGGTGAAGGCGGCTCGGCCCCAGCTGCCGGTTGCCGTCGGTGGCGGTCGCTGACGAAGTCCAATCGGAAGGCCGCCACTGGGAGGGGGAATATGTTGACCGTGTCCGGCGGCACGCTGACAAAGGTGCGCCCGGGCTGTCTCTACTTCCAGCTCCTGGGCGGCGATCCTATTTCATTCCCCAGGGGCCCCTTAGAGCCGGACTGCCGGCACGCCATTGGGGACCGGTGCCGCACGCAGGACACACCTGACCCTCCTCTGACGTGGTCGGCGGTGGGCCGCTCTGGTCCTGGGCGACGGGGTGCTGGCGGCGTCCGGTGACGCGTTGGTTAGAACCTGTCGCAGGAGCGCGACGCCGCCAGCCTCCAGGTGAGCGCAAAGTTGCGCGGGAGGTGCGTCTGGTCCACCTTCATATCACCTGGATCTGGAGGCGTGGATATCAGGGGCGGCTTGGTCGCCGGCAACGGCGGCAGGATGGCGGATCTCTCTCCCCCCGCGGAGTTGCTCCCGCGCGTGCGCTGGACCTTCGTGGGAATCGCGCTGCTCAGCCTGGTGGCCGTCCTGATGGTGGTGGCCACCAACTCGGGCGCTCCCCGCATGGAGCGGCTGCTGGCCGCTGCGGGCGCGGGCTGGCTGGGCTGGTCCTGGGTGCACGGCTACCGCCAGGGGCGGTTCGCCTGGGAGTTTGAGGTGGTGTCCACCGCCGCCATGCTGGCGATCGTGCTCGCGGTCGGCAACCCCGAGTACGCACTGGGAGTGCTCGCCGCCGGAGCCAGCATGCGGGCTCTGTTCACTGGCGGCCGGGGAGCCGTGTTGGTCGCGCTCCAGTTCACCCTGCCCTACCTCGCCGGGATCTGGCTGGCCAACCTCTCTCTGGGCTCCCGCCCGGTGTCTGCGCCGCTGCTGCTGGGGGTGCCGGGAGTGGCCCTGGCGGTTGGGATCGGGCAGCTGCTCAAAGCGGCCGTCGACCGGCACCAGGGGGTGCTCGACCGCTCCCAACGGCTGCGCGACGCCAGCGTCGAGCTGAGCGCGGCGGCCACCCCGGAGCGGATCCTTAAGGCCGCCACCGAGGCTGCCCGAGGATTCGACCCGGGACCGTCTCCGGTGCAGGTGGCCTGGGTCAGGCGATCCGGGACGGAGGTTCTGGTCTCGCCCCCGGCCGACCGGGATGGGAAGCTGCGCCCAGCGGCCGCGCTCAAGCTCGACTCGGTTCCCGAGAAGGTCCTGGCGGTGCTGCTGGGAGCTGCGGCCCTCCCCGCGGACGCGGCGGTCACCACCCAGATCCTGCGCTCCCTGGAGCTGGACCCGGGCAGCCGGAGCCTGGTGGTGCTCCCGATCAACGCCTCCGGGGAGGCCAGGGGCTCACTGGTGGTGGCGAGCCAGAAGACGCTGGTCGGCGAGCACGCCGACAGCTATCGCACCCTGGCGGCCCAGGCCGGGATGGCGCTCTCCAGGGCCGAGCTCTCCCAGCGCATCCGCCAGAGCGAGGCCCGCTTCCGGGGCCTGGTCCGAAACTCGACCGACCTCGTGATCGCGGTCTCGGCCGACTCCGAGATCACCTACGTCAGCCCCTCGCTGGAGACGTTCCTGGGCCGGCCACTGGCGCAGATGCGGCTCGACGGGACGGCTGGCGCGGTCCACCCCCAGGATCTGGCCCGGCTCCAAGCCGCGGTCAAGGAGGCGAGCCTGCGCAACGGCCAGACCGTCATGCCCGACGTGCGGATTCGCAAAGAAGGAGGCGAGTGGCGCCTGCTCGAGGTCCAGGCCACCAACCTGCTCCAGGACCCGGACGTCCGCGCCGTGGTCCTGACAGCCCGCGACGCCACCGAGCGCAAGGCTCTCGAGGAGCGGCTCCGCCACCAGGCGCTCCACGACCCCCTGACAGGCCTCGCCAACCGCCTTTTGCTCCGGGACCGGATCGACCACGCCCTCCACGCCCGGCGCAGCCGGCTCCCGCTGGGGCTGCTGGTCATCGACCTGGACGACTTCAAGAACATCAA
>DATKSV010000029.1:0-2877 GCA_035531535.1 Candidatus Nanopelagicaceae bacterium
TCGGGAACGGTCCAGGGGAGCAGCAGCAGAGCTATCAGGTCACGCTTGCGGCTGGATGAGTACACGCGACGGCCCCACCGGCCTGCTCGATCTGTGCTCCCCCCAGCTCGCGGCGCAGCCCCAAAACGGCCACGACCAGGAGCGTCGCCACCGCCAGCGAAGTGAGGTTCACCTCCACCCAAAGCCACGCGATCGGGGCGCTGGCCAAGAGTAGAACCGAGAGCGCCGGCCCAGAACGGCCAACCCCGACGGCGTCGCGACCGATCACCAGCACCAGCAGCGGTAGGAGCAGGAGGTCGTCGTAGGAGTGCGCGTAGGGAGCTACCAGCAGCCAGAGGCCCATTCCGAGTCCGACCGCCCAGACCAGGCGGCGTTCAGTTCCCAGCTGGCGCCACCTTGGCGATACCGCCGACTGGACGGCCAGCCAGCCCAGCCCTGCCAGGGAGAGGAGCAGAAGGGCCCAAGTCACCGGCGACCCAAAGCCCAGGCCGAGGCCCCAGCTGCGAGGTAGGGCGCTGAGCAGAACCGGCAGGCCGGCGAGGTTGGACTGGCCGCCCGCTCCGGCTCCGATTTGGACCAAGGACTGGACCCAGACGGGCACCAGGCTCGCGCTGCCACCCAGGAATGCGGCTGAGGTCAGGGCCAGGCCGAGAAGGTAGCGAACCAGGGCGGATCGGTTGGGCCAGAGCGCGACCCCGGCGAAGAGAGCCGCCGGCCACATCACGTCGGGCTTGAGCCAGAGCAGCCCAATCAGCAGGCCGGCCAGGAAAAACCTGCCTCGAAGCACCAGGACTGTCCCTCCCAGCAGCGCTGCCAGCAGGACCGCGTCGACCTGACCCTGGATCAGCCCAGATAGTCCGACCCAGGAGATCAGCGCTCCGGCCGCCAGCAGCTGAGGCCGCTTCCAGCCAAGCTGTCGGCCGAAGCCGACGATGGCGGCGACAGCGAGAGCGGTCGTGAACAGAAAGAAGATCAGCTCAGCCGTGCGGAAGGGCAGGCGGGTCAGCGGCTCCACCAGCACCGCTAGACCGGGAATGCTCACGTAGCCGGGGATCGAGTAAGGGCTGCCGCCCTGGCCCATGGTCCGGGCGGCGCGGTAGAAAACCAGAAAGTCGACCCCGGGGCCGATGTGGCGGATGGCGTAGCCGGCCATCCCCAAGCTGAGGCCGGCGGCTGCGAGCAGGACCAGGGCGCCACGGCTGAAGTGAAGGGATGGGATTTGGTCCGCGGCGCTGGCGGATCTCATATCGGCACGATAGGTCGGCACACGGGCTGGTCCGCGACACCTCAGCGGATCGTTACCTGAACGGGACACTGATTGAACCGACCGCGCACGGCTCCGGCAGCCTGGATACTTGCTGTATAGTTGCAACTTGCAATATGCAAGTGACTTGATCCAGGAGGCTGAAGGTGGGCTTTGCAGAGGAATTGGAGGCGGCGGCGGCGGCGGTTCGCGAGCTGGCGTTGCCGGCCGTGGTGGGAGTCGGCCGCCATTGGCCTTCCGGAAGCGGGATCGTGTTCGGCGAGGGACTGGTGGTGACCAGCGCCCACAACGTTCACTCTGACAACCCCAGGGTCCACTTCGCCGACGGCTCAGAAAAGGACGCGACCGCGGTGACCACCGATGTGGCTGGGGATCTGGCCGTGATCACGGTGGCAACGGCAGGCACCGGCATCGCCAGGTGGGCGGAGAGCGGGCCCCAGCTGGGAACCCCCGTCTTCGCCGCCGCCAACCCAGGCGGGAGAGGTGCCCGCCTCAGCTTCGGGGTGGTCTCCGGTGAATCCAGGCCCTTCAGGGGTCCGGGCGGACGCCCGATCGCTGGGGGATTCGAGCACACGGCACCTCTTCCGCGCGGTTCGTCCGGAGGACCGGTACTGACTCTCGGCGGTGAGCTGCTCGGGATCAACACCAAGCGACTCGGGGAAAGCCTCTATGCGGCGATCACCACCGATGCCGGTCTACGAGTGAGGCTCGACGCCCTGGCCCGCGGCGAGGTGGTTGCCCGTCCCTACCTGGGGGTGGGATTGCTCCCCGGCGAGGTGGCGCGACGGCTGCGCTCGGCGGTGGGACTACCCGAAAGGAGCGGCGTTCTGGTGCAACATCTCGACGAGGAGGGACCAGCTGCACAGGCAGGCGTGCTCAGGGGCGATCTTCTGACCTCGGCCAAAGGGGTACCCCTGGCCAGGGTGTCCGACCTGCACCTGGTCCTCGCTGACTCCCAGCCTGGCGATCAGATCACCCTTGAGCTGGTCCGTGGGAGCGAGGAGAAGCAGCTGAATGTCGTTCTCGGAACCGAACCCGAGCGCGAGGGAGGGGAGAGGCAGCACCAGCACGGTCACCGGCGGGGCTGAAATCGGCTCAGGCTAAAGCCGGAGCCTCGATCGGACCGCGGACGTTGGCCGTTTCGGCGTGACCTTGGCCGAGCTCCCCAGCCTGGCTAATCGGCCAGGGCTGGGGAGCCGCTGGCGGCCAGTGCTGGAGAGCTAGACCCAGCATCACGCCCGTCGCCACCAGGAAGTAGTAGTTGAAGAACGCCCACTTGGCGAATAGGAGGGACACGCCCAGGCAACCGGTGCCCACAAGGAGGGCCGTGGACCAGGTCCTTTCGCGCACGCGGACAAGGAGTGCCAGTGCCGCCAGCGTGAGCACCGGCCAGACCCAGAAGGGGAGCCAGGCGCGGGTGAGCCGGACCCAGGCTGCGTCGAGGTCGAGGCCGTTGACCCTGGGCGGCAAATGGAGCTGGAGGCCCACGGTATCGGCGATGAAATGCCCGGGGCCTGCCCAGAACAAGAAGGGAGCGGAGATCGCCACCGCGACGGCCACCGCCAGCAGGATCAGCTGGCGCGCCTTGGGCCACCAAAAGAAAGCTACGGCCA
>DATKSV010000030.1:0-2464 GCA_035531535.1 Candidatus Nanopelagicaceae bacterium
AGCCCAAGCTCGGAGAAGCTGACGGAGGGGGCGGGATCCGGCTGGGGGACCTCATCGGGAGCCAGATAAGCGGTGCGATGGGTGGGCCGGAAGGGACGTCTAGAGCGCGTTGGCAACGAATTCAATATACCCCATCCCGACCCAGATCACCCGGCCGTCCTCCGACCGGCATCGGCGACAATGACCGGAGAGTGCCGAAAGTGGTGATGACGCTGTCCGTGCCCGGCCCCGCCGAGGCGATGCTCCGGGAGCGCTGCGAGCTAGATCTGCTGGGCGAGATTCTGCCCGCCGAGCGGTACCGCACGGCGATCGGGGGCGCTGACGCCCTGCTGCCGCAGCTCCGGGACCGCATCGACGAGGAGGCGCTGGACGCGGCCGGTCCCAAGCTCAAGGTGGTCTCCAACTACGCGGTCGGCCTGGACAACGTCGACATCCCGGCTTGCACCAAGCGGGGAATCTACGTCGGCCACACCCCGGACGTGCTCACCGACGCCACCGCCGACCTGGCCCTGACCCTGCTGCTCTCGGCCGCCCGGCGGGTGGTCGAGTCCGATCGCGAGATGCGCCAGGGCCGGTACCTCGGCTGGATGCCGGACTACCTGCTCGGACAAGACGTGAGCGGGGCCACCCTGGGGGTGATTGGCTTCGGACGGATCGGGCAGGCGGTCGCGCGCCGGGCCGCCAGGGGGTTCTCGATGCGGATCCTGGCGTATGACCCAGTCGGGGTGGTCCGAGCCGGGGACCTGGACGTCGAGGGCTGCTCTTTGGATCGGCTCCTGATGGAATCCGACTTCGTCAGCTGCCATGTTCCCCTGACCGAAGAGACCCACCACCTGATCGGCAAGGCCGAGCTGGCCAGCATGCGCCGCACGGCAATCCTGGTGAACACCTCCAGAGGCCCGATCGTTGATGAGGCGGCCCTGGTGGAGGCGCTCCAGTCGGGAGAGATCGCGGGCGCCGGGCTCGACGTATACGAGCGGGAGCCCGAGATGGCGGAGGGGCTCGCCGAGTGCGTCACCGCGGTGCTGCTGCCCCACCTGGGCAGCGCGACCTGGAGTACCAGGGCGGCCATGGGCGAGCTGGCTGCTCGCAACATCCTGGCGGTGCTCGACGGGGGGATGCCGATCGCCTGCGCCAACCCCGAGGTCGCCGGTAGCAGTTGAGGCCCAGGCTGCTCATCTCCGACCTGGACGGCACGCTCCTCGACGAGCAACTCCAGATTGACCAGCAAGACGTGGACGCGGTCACCCTGGCTCACCGGGCCGGGATGCGGGTCGGGGTCGCCACCGGGCGGATGTACCGGTCAGGGCTGCCCCATGCGCTGGCGCTCGGCGTGGACCTGCCCCTCATCTGCTACCAGGGAGCTCTGATTCAGGAGCTGGCCCTGGGCACCTCCGAAGAGGAGCTGGCGGCCGCCCCAGTGCTGCTGCGGGAAGAGGTCTCGGGAGAACTGGGGCTGGAGGTGCTGGAGATCTGCCGGCGCCAGGGATATGCCCTCAACGTGTACCAGGACGATCACCTCTACGTGGACGAGATCAACGAAGACGTCCGCTTCTACACAGGGATCGCCCAGGTGCGGGCCGAGGTTGCCAGCGATCCTTCCCTCGAGGAGCGGGTGCGCCGGGGGAGCACCAAGCTCACGGTGGTGCTGGCCGACCGGGACCGCTTCCCGGCAGCGCTGGCGGAGCTCCAGCAGCTCATCGGCGACCGGGCCGAGGTGACCCGCTCCTTGATCGGGTTCTGCGAGATCACAGCAAGGGGGGTGAACAAGGGCCACGCCCTGCGCTGGCTGTGCCGGCACCTGCAGGTCGATCCGGAGGAGGTGGTGGCGGTGGGGGATGCCCCCAACGATCTGCCGCTGCTGGCGGCGGCCGGTACCAAGGTGGCGGTGGAGACGGCGGCACCCGAGGTGAAGGCGGCCGCTGACTGGCTGGTCCCCGGCCCGGGGCGGGGAGGGCTGGCGGAGGTGGTTCGCCGGGTGCTCCTGAGCCCAGCCACCTCCCGATGAGATGCAGGAGTTGAGCCTCTCCGTCGGGATCGTCGGGCTGCCCAACGCCGGCAAGTCGACCCTCTTCAACGCCCTGACCAGGGCCCATGTCGCGGTCGGAGCCTTCCCCTTCACCACCATCGATCCCAACACGGGAGTGGTGCCGGTACCCGACGATCGGATCCGGCAGCTGGCCGAGGTCTTCCACCCCCCCAAGGTGATCCCCGCCACCGTGACCTTCACCGACATCGCCGGCCTGGTGCGCAACGCTCACCTCGGTGAGGGGCTGGGCAACCAATTCCTGGGCCATATCCGCAGCGCCGATGCCATCGCCTTCGTGCTGCGGGCCTTCAGTGCCTCCGAGGTGGGCCATGTGGAAGGCGGCATCGACCCCCTCCGTGATCTGGAGATCCTGGAGCTGGAGCTGAACCTGGCCGACCTCGGGACCGTCGACCGCCGCCTGGAGCGAGTCGGCAA
>DATKSV010000031.1:0-2071 GCA_035531535.1 Candidatus Nanopelagicaceae bacterium
CAACCGGACGGTGATCACCAGCACCCTCTCCGGGACCAGCGTGCTCACCAACACCTACGACCTGGCCGACGAACTGACGCTCAGCCATGCGCCGGTGGGGACTACCACCTACCAGTATGACGGGAACGGGCAGCAACGGGGCAGCTTGGGGCCGACCGGAGCCGTCACCAACACCTATAACGACCTGGGCCAACTGACCCAGGTGCAGGGACCAACCACCAATGTGAGCTACGTCTATGATGGGCAGGGGGATCGCCTGCGGAGCTACGAGCAGGATGGCCCCACCCCGGTGCTCACCAACGACGTGCAGGATCTCGCCGCTGGGATGAGTGATCTGGTCTCGGATGGGACCGCCGACTACACCTATCTCACCCCCGGCAGCGGGCAAGCGCCGGTCTCCGCCTACAACCAGAGCACGACCCGGAGCAGCTATCTGGCCACCGACGTGCTGGGCAGCGTGCGGCTGGCCACCGACCCCACGGGGGCGGTGATCGGGGCTGGGGCCTATGATGCCTGGAGCGTCTACCGACCGAACCAGGGAGCGAGCGGCCCCACCCAACTGGCCGGGTTGCAGGCGAGCAGCCCCTTCGGCTACGCGGGGCAGTATTACGATAGTGGGCCGGGGACGTATGCCATGCGGGCGCGGCAGTATGACCCCACCCAGGGCCGCTTCCTCAGCCAGGATCCGCTGGCCTATGCCCCGGAAGTGCCGGTGACCATGAACCCCTACGAGTATGCGGGGAACAGGGTGACCCAGACCACCGATCCCTCGGGGCGCGGGTGGAATTGGGATCAAAGTACTGTTGATCGCACCAATACCGGGAACACCGACTATACCCAGGAAAGCGCGATCGGCGGCTATGCCGAGGGCTATCCCGGGATGAGCTCGCTCCAGGCGCTCATGCAGACCACCCAGGGCGCCGGTGCGACCAGCCAGACCCGCTTCTGGGTGCCCATCTACCGCTCGCCCTGCGGTGCCGGGTCGGCCACCTCCTATGTGGCGAACATCGTCACGCTCCAGGGCACCAGCGGCGCGCTTTGGGACATCGAGCATGTGGACGCCTATGTCCGGAACCGAACGGGGATCGAGCAGGGCCTCCGTAATCTCGCCCACTGGTCGGCCAGCGGCGGCTACAGCTGGAACAGCGATGCCGCGTGCATTGGGGCCTCGTGCGCCCAGCAGCGGCTCCTGGTGCCGCTGGGGCTGGGCACCGACTATCCCTATGCCTTCGGCCCCCTCTCGGCGGTGGTGATTAACGTGCGTAAGTATGGGCTCTCCGGCTATCGGCTGGCCCATTTCACTCCCTTCAACGATGGGAACGACGAGTTGGTGACCTGGCAGGAGGAACCGGGGCTGCTGCTCTTTGCCGATGAGAAGGTGCCGCCGAGCTTCGGCTGCGGGCACAATCTGACCGGGGCGCTCCTGTGCGGGCTGAACGTCCTGCTCCTGGACAATGTGCGGGCCTATTACGGGTGCGCGAACGACGACTTGAGTTGTCGGGCCCTGGCCCTGGCCGGGATTCTCAGCGTGGTAGCCCCGGCGGTCCATGGGGCGGCCGAGGGGGTGGCGGGGGCGGCGCGGGCCGCCGGGGCGGCGGGCGATCTGGCGGGAGACTTCGCCCGGAGCGAGGAACTGGCCAAGGAGCTGGGCTTGCTGGACGCGGACACGACGACCCCGGCCACGCGCGAGGCGGAAACGGCGGACGCCGAGACCCATCTCTGCACCCCCTGCTTCCCGGCTGGCACGCTTGTTGCCACGCCCAAGGGCAAGGTGGCGATCGAGCACCTGCGGGTGGGGGATCTGGTACTGGCCGAGGATCCGAAGTCCGGCAAGGTCGAGCCGGAGCCGCTGACCGCCGCGGTGCGCGAACCGGTCCAGCCGTTGGTCGCGGTGGACCTCTCGGATGGAAGCACGATTAAGGTAACCGCCAACCATGCCTTCTGGGTGGATGGCGGACCAGGGCTAGCTGATGCCGGCTGGCTGGAGGCGGGGCAGTTAAAGGCCGGAGATCAGCTGCGTACGGCGACAGGCAAGGAAGTAGCCGTTCTGCGGGTACGGTGGAACATCGGC
>DATKSV010000032.1:0-26573 GCA_035531535.1 Candidatus Nanopelagicaceae bacterium
GGGCTGAGGACGTGCTCCGAAAGTACTCAGACCAGTTCGGGATCGGCCCCAAGACGGGACTTGCCTACCTCTGTGGCCACCCCGGCATGATTGCCACCGCCAGGTCCGTGATGCGCCGCCGCGGCCTGGCTGACTCGGAGATCCTGGAAGAACAGTACTGGCCTGAGGGCAAGGCGCCAGCCGGAGCGGCCTAGGCTGGATCCACGAGCCCGGGCGGTACCGGCGCCGGGGCGGCAGCCGTCAGTGCTTGAGGCCAGCCGCCAAAACCGGGGAGATCTGCTCGAAGGTGCTGCGCAGCGACTTCACCCAGCGGTTGCCGGGGTGACGCCAGGCCAGGGGCTCGCCACCACTCAGAGATCTGACGCCATCCAGGCCAGCGTGAGGCACTGACAGCACCGGCTGCTCCAGAACCTTGGCGGCACGGTCAGCGTCGACCTGATGGTAGGGCAGCACGCAGTTCAAAATTACCGAGATGCGATCTCGAGGGATGCGCAGCTGATCGCAGATTCGCAGCCAGGCCAAAAGCGCGTAGACGCCCGGATTGTCCGGGGTGCCCACCACCACCATGTGGTCAGCGCTCTCCAACACGTCGATGCCGCCGTTGTCGAGTCGGCCGCCCTGGTCCACCACCACCAGCTCCGCGGCATGGGTCAGGCGCATGATCATGGCACCCACCGCGGCGGGAGCGACCGAGTCAGCCAGCTCCGGCCGGGATGGCGCCGGCAGCACCGACACCCCGCTGGGATGTCGTGGCAGCCGGTCAAAAATCTCCTCGTCCGGACCCACCGTCGTGAGCTCCACCCAGGTGGGCGTCTGGGGCGGAAGGTTGAAGGCCACCAGAGCGCTCCCGAAGCGGGGAACGTTGTCAACCAGCGCCACCCGGTAGCTGTCCGCCGCGAGCACCGCCAGGTTGGAGGCGATCATGGTCCTGCCCACCCCGCCCCGAGGGCCGCAGACGACCCAGAGCTCGCCGCTGCCCTTGCTGGGGCGCTGGGGAGATGCCGCTGCAAGGATCCTGGACTGCAGGATGTCCGCCACAGCCTGAGCTGGGCTGCTCCGCAGCACCCGTTCGCTGGCACCGGCGTCCAGGGCCGCCGCCACCAGCGGGGAATTGGGATCGGCCACAGCCAGGACCACCGGGACCGCAGCGTGCAGAATGCTGCTCCGGATCTGCCGAATCAGGGGCACCAGGTCAGGATCCTCACCGACCACATCGATCAGCACGGCCTCCACCGGGGTCCCGGCCAGAGCGGCCGCAGCTGTCCCGCTGGACTCGAACAGCACCATGACCATGCCTCGCTTCTCCAGGGCTCGCTGCATGGTCTCCGAACGCGAGGCCGGGCGCGAGACCACCAACACCCGGCTGGCCTTGGCTGCGGGAGAGTCGATCACCGCTCAAGTCTATGGTCTGCGGCGCGGCCACCGTCGTGACCGCGGTGGGAACTCAATCGACCGAGCGGCGTGGCCGCAAGGAGCGGCGCCTGGGCGCGGCGACCGGCTCGGCCTCGGCGACCGGGGTCTCCACATCAGCTACCGCGGCGGCCACCGGGACCTTGGCCGTGACCTCGCGGCGCTCCCGGATCTTCGCCCGCTTGCCGACCCGACCGCGCAGGTAGTAGAGCTTGGCCCGGCGCACCTTGCCGTGGCGCACCACCTCGATCATGGCCAGCCGCGGCGAGTGGACCAGGAAGGTGCGCTCAACGCCGACCCCGTGGGCAGTGCGCCTGACGGTGACCGAGCGGCGCACGCCTCCGCTGTGCAGCCCGATCACCACTCCTTCGAAGACCTGGATCCGCTCGCGGGTCCCCTCCACCACCTTGGCATGGACTCGAACCGTGTCCCCAGGGCGAAGCTCTGGGACGTCTTCCCGAAGCTGTTCCTCCTCAAGGAGATCGATCACGTTCATGGCATTCCTCCCGTCCCGGCGCCGGCCCTGGCCGCTCCCGGTTCTCGCTCTAGATTGACTGATTGAATCGCCGCCGCCCGTACATCTCCGCCCAACAGGTCGGGTCGCAGCCGCCGCGCCCGTTCCTGCGCGGCCTCGCTCCGCCAGGCGGCGATCTTCGCATGATCACCGCTGCGCAGCACCTCTGGCACCGGCAAGTCCTCGAAGACGGCGGGTCGAGTGTAGTGGGGATACTCGGGCATACCCCGGGCGAAGCTTTCGTCCACGGCGGACTCGGGATCGCCCAGGGTGCCGGGAAGCTGGCGGGCGACCGCCTCGATGAGGACCATCGCGGGCAGCTCGCCGCCACTGACGACGAAGTCACCAACCGAAATCTCGTCCAGGCCCAGACCCAGCCTCACCCTCTCATCTACTCCCTCATAGCGGCCGCAGATGAGCAGGATCCGCGACTCCCGGCTGAGCCCCTCCACTGCTCTGTGGTCAAACCGGCGGCCGTGGGCTGAGAGCAGGATCGAATGGGGCGGCTCCAACCCCGGGATGCCCGCCACCGCCCGCACTGCGGCGAACAGGGGCTCTGGCCGGAGCACCATCCCCGGGCCCCCGCCGAAAGGGGTGTCGTCAACCTGGCGGTGAACCCCCAGCCCCCACTGGCGCAGGTCGTGGGTCTCGATCTGAATCAGCCCCGCCTCCAGCGCCCGCCCCACCACCCCAATGGCCAGAGGGCCGGGAAAGACCTGGGGGAAGAGGGTGATCACGTCAAAGCGCATCGACAGCCTCCTCCAGAAAGCCGCTGGCGACGGTCATAGCGCCCGCCGCGAGATCAATCTCGAGCACTGCCTGGCGGATCGCCGGGACCCTCAGCTCGCCCTGGGGGGTGCGGAGCACATAGACGTCGTTGGCAGGGTAGGTCTCCACCTCGATCAGCTCGCCCCGGGCCCGGCCGCTCTGGTCGCGAACCTCAAGGCCCACCAGCTGGAAGTGGAAGTACTCGCCCTCGGCGAGCGGGCGCACCTGATCGCCAGCCACCTCGAGATATCCCCCACAGAGGGCGGCAGCTCCATCCCGGTCATCGACCCCGGACAGCCGGCCGAGAACGAACTGGCCGGCCTGGCGGATGCCAGCCACCTCCAGGAGGCCCTGGGATGACCGCACGCTGCTGCCGGGAGTGAGCCGGCCCGGGCCACCTCCCAGCATCTCCAGGCAGACCTCGCCCCTGAGCCCGTGGGGCTTGACCACCCGGGCGGCCCTCACCCATTGGGGATCGGCGCTCAATCGCGAACCTCCACGTGGACCCAATCCCGGGAACGCAGGGAGGCCGCCTTGACCACGGTCCGAATCGCCTCGATGTGGCGCCCGTTGCGGCCGATGACCTTGCCCAGGTCCTGGGGAGAGGTGCGCACCCGAACGATGGCCCGGTGGCCATCCTGCTCGACTTCAACCACGACGGCCCCTGGCTCACTGACGATCTGGCTGACCATGAAGCTGACCAACTGCCCGTAGTCCGGCATCCGATCAGGCCTCACCGGGCTCCGCAGGGAAGGCCGGGCTGTCATCCGCCGCCGCCTCGGGGGAGCCCCCATCGGGCTCGGAAACGGCGGCCTGACTGGCATCGTCAGCCGGAGCCTCGGCCGGCTCGCCAAGAGCCTCGGGCGCCTCCGCGTCGACAACGGCTTCCGCACCCGGTGACGCCGGGCTCTCCACGGCCCCCGTTGGCGCCGCCGCAACCACCGGCTGGGCCGCCTTCGCCCGCACCGGCCGCGGGGAGGCGGGCAGCAGCCCCTGCCGCTCCATCAGCTCGCGGACCACGTCGGACGGCTTGGCGCCGGTTCCCATCCAGTGGCGGATTCGCTGATCGTCGAGCTTGACCACGGCCGGGTCGGGGAGCGGGTCATAGTAGCCCACCGACTCGATGAACCTGCCGTCGCGCGGGGAGCGGGCATCGGCCACCACCACACGGTAGAAGGGACGCTTCTTGGCGCCCATCCGCTTTAGCCTGATCTTTACTGCCACTGTTGATCTCCTGATTCTGCGGGGACGGCAAGGCTGCCCACCGCGCTGATCGTATTCACCCCTTGAGAACCGGCATGCCGCCGCCCGAGCCCTTGAACAACTCCTGGGCCAGTCGGCGCTTTCCCCCCGCCCCGGTCAGACTCCGCATCACCGTCTGCATCCGGTCGAAGCTCTTGATCAGGCGGGAAACATCGACCGTGGTGGCCCCGCTCCCACTGGCGATGCGGCGGCGCCGGGAGGCGTCGACCAGTTCCGGTCGGCGGCGCTCCTCTGGCGTCATCGAGAGCACGATCGCCTCCAGCTTGCGCAGCTGGCTGTCGTCGGGCATGGCGGCGCCCTGAGACCGGATCAGTTCGCGGCCCCCGGGCATCATCCCCAGCACCGACTCCAGGGGCCCGAGCTTGCGAATCTGACGGAGCTGACTGACAAAGTCGTCGAGGGTGAGGCGCCCCTGGCGCATCCGCTCCTGAGCCGAGAGCGCCTCCTCCGGGCTGATCTCATCGCGACTCCGCTCAATCAAGGTGAGCACGTCGCCCATCCCTAGAATCCGCCTTGCCATCCGCTCTGGATGGAAGACCTCCAGGTCTCGCGGCCGCTCCCCCACCCCGCAGTACCAGACCTTGAGCCCGATCGCCGCCTGCATGGAGAGGGCGGCGCCGCCGCGGGCGTCCCCGTCGAGCTTGGTGAGCAGCACCCCGTCGATGCCGACCTCATCCTTGAAGGCACCGGCCAGCCGGACCGACTCCTGCCCCGTCATGGCGTCCACCACCAGCAGCGAGTGGTGAATTGTGGTCGCCGAGCGGATCGCCTTGAGTTCGTCCATCAATGGTTCGTCCAGATGGAGGCGGCCGGAGGTGTCCACGATGACCACGTCGGCGCCCTGCCGACGCGCCTCGGCCACCGCTCGCTCAACCCCCCGGGCTATTCCCTTGGTGTCGTCGGCGACCAGGACTCCCAGCTGCTGCTCGCCGGCGAGGGTCTGGAGCTGCTCGACCGCGGCGGCCCGCCGCCGGTCCGCCGCCACCAGCATCGGGCGGTGACCCTCACGGCGAACCAGGAGCGCGAGCTTGACAGCGGTGGTGGTCTTGCCCGAGCCCTGGAGCCCCACCAGCATCAGGGTGGTGGGGGGCTCAGGGCTGTAGCTGATGGCGGCGTCATCGCCCCCCAGCAACGCGACCAGCTCCTCGAACACAATCTTGATCACCTGTTGCCCCGGCGTCAGGCTGTTGAGCACGTCACTGCCAACCGCCCGGCCGCGGACCCGGTCCACGAACTCACGAGCAACCTTGTAGTTGACGTCAGCCTCGAGCAGGGCCAGGCGAACCTCACGAAGCCCGACATCGACATCCTCAGGGGTCAGCCGACCCTTGGCGGTGAAGCGCTTGAAAGCCACCCCCAGCTTGTCGGTCAGGGTGTCGAACATCAGCTGTGGCTGCCCATGCGCCGCAGCTGGACCTCAAGCCGAGCCACCTTCAGCTCAAGCGCCAACCGACCCTGCTCGGCGGCCTCGAGGCGGCGGCAGAGCCCGATCTGACTCTCCATCTCCTCCATCCGCAACAGCCCCCGGCGGATGAGGTCATGGGCGGCAGCCCGAGATATGTTCAACCCCTCGGCCAGCTCTGTCACCGACCAGTCCTCCTCCAGATGAAGTCGGAGAGCCTCTCGCTGGCGCTCGGTGAGAGCTGGCGAATAGACGTCCAGAAGTCGCTGGCGTTGGAGTCGCGAGTCGGTGAGTCCATCTGCTGTCAAGGCCAATGCCTTTACAGGCTAAGGGGGCGCGTTGGGCAACCGCAACCTGGATCTCGCGGCTGCGGCCCCAAACTGGGGCGGACTGGTCCCGCTCATGATTGGCTCAGTCCGCGAGCAGGCCCTCGACATACGCCTTGGGATCGAAGTCCGCCAGGTCCCCGATCCCCTCCCCGACGCCGACCAACTTGACCGGCAGGCCGAGCTCGCGCTCCACCTGGAAGACGTAGCCACCCCGGGCGCTACCATCCAGCTTGGACAGGACCAGCCCGGTCGCTCCGATCACCTCCCCGAAGGAGCGTGCCTGGGCGATCGCGTTGGCACCCACGTAGGCGTCCAGGACCAGCAGTGACTCGGCCGGCTGGCCAGGGACCTGACCCGCCACAACCCGCCGGATCTTGCCCAGCTCCTGCATCAGATTGTCCTTGGTGTGCAGGCGGCCCGCGGTGTCCACCAGGACCACCTCGCGACCCCGGGCCCGCGCCGCCGCGATGGCGTCGAACACGACGGCGGCGGGGTCCGCGCCGGGCTGATGGGCCACCACCTCGGCCCCGGTGGGCTCAACCATCCGCCGCAACTGGTCGATGGCGGCCGCCCGAAAGGTGTCGGCCGCGGCCACCAGTGGCGCCACCCCCTGCGCGCGCAGCCGCCAGGCCAGCTTGGCGATGGTGGTGGTCTTCCCGGAGCCGTTGACCCCGGCCACCAGCCAGACACAGGGGGCGCCAGCCAGGGCCAGATCGCGATCGCGACCCGCCAACTGCGACTCCATCTCGTCACGAAGGGCCGCCAGGAGCTGCGAGGAATCTCGGAGTCGCTCCCGGATGGCCCGCTGCCGCATCCCGGCCACCAGATCCTCGGCAATGGCGACCCCACAGTCACTGGCCAGCAGCAGCTCGAAGACCTCTTCGTAGACCTCCTCCCCGGCCCCGCGCCCCAGGCTGAGGCGACTGCGCAGCTGGTGCCCCAGGCCGCTGCCGACCCGATCCAGCCGTCCCGGAAGGCGGCGCCACCAGCGAGGCCTGGGGAGAGCTTCAGCCAAGAACGCCAGCCTGGGCGAGGTCGCCGCTGATCTCGCCCGCCTCCTCCTCGACGCTCTGGCCATCCTCCGCCAGTCGAACCGACAGCACCCGGCTGGAACCGCGCCCGTCCTGGGTGACCCCATAGAGATGGGAGGCCATGGCCATGGTGGTCAGGCTGTGGGTGACGACCAGGAACTGGCTCCGGTCAGCCCGGCTCTTGAGCAGCCTGGCGAAGTTGGCCACGTTCACCTCGTCGAGCGCCGCGTCCACCTCGTCGAAGACGTAGAAGGGACTCGGAGAGACCTCCTGCAGCGCCAGCACCAGGGCCAGGGCGGTGAGGGCCCGCTCGCCCCCCGACAGCAGCGCCATGGGGATGACCCGCTTGCCCTGCGGTTGAACCTCCAAGTCAACCCCCATCGGCCCCTCGCCGGAGCTGACCAGGAGAGTGGCACGGCCGCCCCCGAAGAGCTCTCGCCACACCAGCTCAAACTCCCGAGTGACCCGGGTCAGCGTCTGCCGAAACCGGCCGCTGCTGACCGCCTCCAGCCGACCCAGCACCGCCTCCAGGTCCTGCCTGGCAGCGGTGGTGTCCTCATGGGCCGAGCGCAGGCCCTCGGTGCGAGCCAGCAGCTCCTGCAATTGCTGCGGCGCCAGCTCGTTGACCGGCCCCAGGCCAAGCAGCCGTCGCTCCAGACGGCTGATCTCCTGGGCGGCCCGCTCAGGGTTGCCCAGGCCGCCTGAGCCGTCATCGGAGGCCGTCGGCTGGACCCCCATCTGCCTTCCCAGCTGGTCGACCCGCTCGCGCTGGATGGCCAGCTCCCGCTCCAAGCTAGTGAGGCTCGCGTCGGCGCCTTTGAGGGCCGACTCCAGCTCAGCCCGAGTCCGCTCCAACTTGGCGAGCTGCTGCAGCGGGTCCGAATCCGCCACCTGTCGGTTCTGTGCCTGCTCTCGCAGCTGAGCCAGATGATCGGCCACCGTGCTGGCCTCGCCCTCCGCCTCGGCCGCCAGCGCCAGAGCCACCAGAGCGGCCACCTCGGCCTCGCCCAATCGCTGCTCGGCCGCCCGACCGCGCTCCTCCAGGTGGGCGATGCGCTGGGCCCGCTCCTGCTCACGCTGTTGCAGAGCGCGCTGCTCCATCTCCAGGGCAGCCAGCTCGAGCCGCACCTTATCAAGAGCGGCTCCGACAGCCTGAGCCGGCGCCGCCAGCCCGTTCAGCTCCTCCCGCAGGAGGTCGGCAGCGCCCTCCTCCGCCTCCAGAACCTGGGTCGCGCGCTCCAGCTCCAGCCCCGACCGGGCCCCGTCGGCGCTCCCGGACGCCAGTTGGGCGCGCTCCCTCTCCAGCTCAAGATGGACTTCCTGGAAACGCTGGCGCAACTCCAGCAGATGCTCCTCCAGTCGCACCTGCTCACGTTTGGCGGCTTCCCGCTGGCCCTGGGTCTGGGCCGCCCTGGAGCGAGCGTCGTCGACGCCACTGCGCTGGCGCTGATGCTGCTTGCGCGCCCATTCCAGGCGCAGCGCCGCCTGCTCCAGGTGAGCACCCTGGCGCTCGACCTCGCGGCGCCAGTGCTCCAGTTTGGAGAATGCCTCAAGGTCGCCCTCAGCTCCGGCCGGAGTGACCTCGATTCCGATCCCCAGCACGGTGCCGTCAGCGAGCACAGCGCGGCCCTGCGGGAAGCGCTCCAGCCAGCTGGCCGCAGCCTGCCGACTGGTGGCCAGACAGGTCTGCTGGCAGATCCGCTCCACGATGGAGAGGTCCTCGATCGGACCCTGCAGGGCGGAAGCCAGGGGGCGGCAGCCCTCGAGAGGCGCCGCGGGCACCCCGCCCGGGACTGGCCAGCACACCATCTCGGCCGCCGCGCCGGCCATGTCCAGGGCGGCCCGGGCCTGCTCCGATGACCCAACCAGGGCCGACGCCAGCTGGCCCAGACCGGCCTCGAGGGCGCGGCTGTCGGCGGCGTCAATGGCTCGCAAAGAGGCGCCCAGGGGACGGACGGACAAGGCCCCGCGCCCCACCGCCTCGGCGATAGCACGACCCTCTCGGCGGCTGGCCAGCAGGGCGGTCTGGGCCGCCAACTGCGCCGACGCCTCCCGCTCGGCCTGGGTGGCGGCCGAGACTGCCCGCTCGGCCGTGCCCAACACCTCCAGGGCGGCGGCCTCGGCCCGCACCGCTCGAGCCAGCTCAGACGCCTGTTCCTCGGCGGCACCCTCGGCGGCTACTCCCTGCTCAGTGACCTGCGACAAGTTCCGCTCGGCGTCTCCGACTCGCTCGCTGAGAGTCGAATCGAGCTGGGCTGCTCGCTCCACCCGAACCCTGACCGCGGCCAGAGCCGCATCCGCCTCGGCCTGCCTCCGGGTCACCTCGTTCAGCTCACGACGCAGCCGGCGGCCCGACTCCTCGCGACTGGCAAGCAGGCCGCGCAGCTCGCTGCGGCGAAGCTCCAATCCAGACAGCTCCCGCTCCAGGTCGGCCCTCTGAAGCTGCTTTTGATCCACCATCCCCGACCTCTCCGTCTGGACGGCGGCGGGGTAGCTGAGGTTCTCGATGTCCTCCACCGCCTCATGACGCTGGCGGCGCGCCGCGTCGTGAGCCAACGCTGCCTGCTGGGCACGGTCCAACCACCGCTCGTGTGCTGACTCCACCTGCTGCAGGCGCAGCGCCAGTTGCCCGACCTGCCGCTCCAGGTCCAACCGACCGGCCTGCTCTCGCTGCAGCAGCTCGCGCTCCTGGGCGTAGTGAAGGTCGTATTCTCCGAACTCCAGCGCGGCCTGCTCGCGCCGCCGGAGCGCGGTGTTGAACTGCCGCTCGATGCGCTGGGCCTCGGCCATGGCAGCCAGCCAGGCCGCCCGCTCCAGGCTGCCGCGAAGTTCGGCCAGGCGACTGCGGATCCCCGCAGCCTCCTCCGCCGCCGCCGCCTCGCGGCCAAGGGCTTCGATCCGCGGCAGCAGCTCCGCCAGCCTGCCCGCCGAACCCTCCAGCCACTGGTCGAGAGCGTGCAGACGAGCTCGGCTGTCATCCAGCAGCGCCTGGGCCCCCCTCACCCCAGCCGCTTCCTCGACCAGATGTCTGCGCTGGGCCGGAGTGGCCCGGATGATGGATTCGATGTCGTTCTGGGCGATCACCGCGTAGCCCGCCTGGGTGAGCCCGGTGGCGTCCAGCAGCCGGCCCAGGTCGCGCAGCCGGACCCGAGCCCCATTGCGGCGAAATTCGCTGGTGCCGTCCCGGTACACCCGGCGCGTGAGCGCCACCTCGACGTCCTCGACTGGAAGTCGGTTGTCCTCGTTGTCAAACACCAGGGTGACTTCGGCCATGCCCAGCGCGGCCCGCCGCTCGCCGCCGCCGAAGATCACCTGTTCCAGGCGCTGGCCCCGCAGCTCGCGAGCGCTGGCTCCGCCCAGGACCAGCCGGATGGCGTCCACCAGGTTCGACTTGCCACTGCCGTTTGGGCCCACCACGGCCGTGATCCCGGGGCCCAGCTCCAATTCAGACCTGGTCGCGAAACTCTTGAACCCCTGGACCTGCAGTCGGCTGATCCTCATGGAGCCGGGGTCACCGTGCCCCCAGACCGCCGCCGGCCACCCCGCCGGCCGCGATGGGTTCGCTTGACCGGCGCCTCACCTGCCACTGCATCCACCACCGCCTCTGCTGCGGCCGGTCCCGATCCCGGCTCTGGGGCGACGGCCCCCGGCCCACTGCGGCCGGAGCTAGGACGTGCCGAGGCGGGCGCCGCCTCGGGTGGCGGTGCGGGGGTCTCCCCCGGCGAAGAGTCCGAAAGGACAGGAATATCACCCGCCGCAGTCCGGCCTCGACCAGAGCGGCGACGACGACGCTTGGCCGGCTCTGAATCGACCCCTGGCGGAGCGCTCTCCGCCAGGCCCGACGGCGGCTCCACTGGCATCGGCTCGGCTCGGATTTCGACAACCTCGCCGACGGCAGCCCGGCCGCGGCTGGAGCGACGGCGGCGGCGCTTGGCGGGCGCCGCATCAGCCGCCTGCGCCAAATCGTCCGGCAGCCCTGGCAGAGGGGGCGCTGGAAGCTCCGCCAGCTCGGCCGGAGGGCCAGCGGTCTCGTCAGCTTCCGGGCGGCTGCGGCTGGGTCGGCGGCGCCGGCGTCTGGCGGGCGCCCCCTCAGCGACCCCAGGACCCGGCTCGACCCCGGCTCCCGCCAGGGGCTGGGGGGATTCCGGGACCTCCGCTGGCACCGGGCCCGCCTCGATGGTGGCGACCCGGCTCCGGCTGGAATGGCGGCGGCGGCGTTTGCCCGGAGGCGGCTCAGATCCCTGGGGCTCGGTGGCGACGGGAACCTCAGCCTCAACCCCCACCGCCAGATCGGCCGCGCCGCCGCGGGGCCCGGCCGGCAGGACCGGCGCCGGCTCGAGTAGCCCGGCCGTGGTGGGGGATCGCGGCGCCCACAGAGCGGTTGGGGCCAGCGCCGGATCGGCGGCAGGAGCCCGCCGCCGCCGCTTCTTTGAGACCGGGGCCACCAGCACGTCGATGGCGGCCCGAGCGGCCGCCTGCTCGGCTGCCTGCTTGGTGCCACCGCGCCCCTCCCCGAGCTGCCCATGGCCATCGACCGAGACCTGGGACACGTACACCCTGGACCTGGGGTCGCCGGGGGCCGGCGCCGTCTGGTATTGAGGCGGGGCTCCATAGCGCTCCTGGGCCAGGGCCTGGATACGGCCCTTGAAATTGGGGTCGGTCCAGGCGCTCAGGTCGCCGATGCGGGAGAGGAAGACCTTACCGGCCTTGCGATATCCCTGGTCCAGGAAGATGGCCCCCACCAGCGCCTCGAAAGCGTTGGCGTGCAGGGAGGTCAAGCGGCGCGCGCCTGACTTGGCCGCCCCTCTACCCAGGCGCAGGGTCTCGCCCAGGAGGAGCTGCTCCCCCAGCCGGGCGAGGGCCACCGTGCTCACCAGGGACGACCTCATCTGGGTGAGCTGGCCCTCGTCGTAGTTGGGGAAGCGGCTGAAGAGATACTCTCCCGCCACCAGCTCCAGGACCGCGTCGCCCAGGTACTCAAGGCGCTCGTTGTCCCGGCCTTGATCGCCTCGCTCGTTGATCCAGGAGGTGTGGGTCATGGCCTCGCGGAGCAGCTCCCGCCGCTTGAAACGCAGCCCCAGGCGCTCCTGCAGGTCGTCCAGGCGACGCTCCGCCTCCACCGCCTGCTGAGCCAGATCCTCAGCTCCCGCCCCGGCCCGGCGGCGGCGGGCGGGGGCGGGCGCTGAGGCCGTCAGCTGGCCAGGTCCGAGTGCTCCTTCACGTAGTCCCACGCCTGTCCCACTGTCTGTATCTTCTCCGCGTCCTCGTCCGGAATCTCCATCCCGTAAGCCTCCTCGAAGGCCATGATCAGTTCCACCAGGTCCAGCGAGTCCGCGTTGAGATCCTCCACGAAGTTCGCCTCCGGCGTCACCTGATCGGCTTCGACGCCGAGCTGTTCGACGACTATCGCCTGGAAGCTGTCCCAAGTCATGTCTGCCATCTTTACCCCTCGTTAGACGACCTGTGGTCGCCGTGCTGTCCGGCTGTGCCGGGGCTGTCATCGAAGTTTCCGCGACTTGCCTATCCGAACCTGCCTGAGTTAGCGCTGGATCCAGGTCGGAAGCCGTCCTGAGCACCGGCCCGGCCCCGCTCAGACGCTCCCCGGGCAATACGGTAAAGCCTTCGGCACCACCTCCGCGACCAGACCCCGGCTCAAGCTCGCGCCGGACGGGGCCGGGCTCACCCGATGCCCCCTCCGGGGGCGCCTGGGAATGCCCGCCCCCCACCAGCCGGCGAACGAAGGACTTCATCGCAGGACGGGCGGAATGGAAGCGAGCGCCGCGGCTCGCGTTCTGCACCGGGGCAACCTGGCGTTCATTCTATGAGGAGGATGTCCCCCTTATGGCCTCGCCGCTAGGGATGCGCCATCGAGCACCAGCCCGATGGCTGCCTCCGCCTGCGCCGGGGATCCCACGGGAAGCACGGTCACACCCTCCAGAGTGCGCCGGATCAGTGCCGCCAGGGTGTTGCCGGGGCCGCATTCCAAAAATGTGCCAGTGCCAGCCATCGCCATGACCACCTCGGTCCATCGAACCGGGCTCTCCAGTTGGACCCGCAGGCTCTGCCGGATCTCATCGGCGCTGGACACCAACCGCCCCAGCGCCCCGGAGCCCACCGGGAAGGCCGGCTCGCGAATCGTGATCTCGTCGACTGCGGCCGCGAATTCGCGCGCCGCCTCCGCCATCAGCGGGGAATGGAACGCCCCTCCCACGCTGAGCGGGATGACCCGGCGCGCACCCTCCTCAAGGGCTCGCTCGGACACCACCCTGACCCCTTCCAGCGAACCCGAGATCACCAGCTGCCCAGGGCAGTTGTCATTGGCAACCACACAACAGTCCCCGGCCGAGGACGCCTCCTGGCAGATCTGGCTCAGCGTTCCTTTACCTAGGCCGAGGACGGCGGCCATGGTGCCCTCCGGGGCGGCTGCCATAAGCCTGCCGCGCTCCAGCACCAGCCACATGCCGTCCTCGGCGTCGAGCGCCCCGGCCACCACCAGGGCGCAGTACTCGCCCAGGCTGTGGCCGGCGGCGAGCCGCGGACGCAAGCCCAAGTCCTGCACCCGCCGCCCCAGGGCGACCCCGCAGTAGTACAGCGCGGGCTGGGCCACCTGGGTGGGGCGCAGGTCGTCGGCCGTGCCGTCGATCAAGAGCTTGGAGAGGTCCAGCCCCTGCCCACTAGCTACATCCAGTAGGGACAGCGAGAGCCCCGCCCCGATCAGCTCCGCTCCCATGCCCGGCGCCTGCGCCCCCTGGCCCGGGAAAACCAACGCCACCGAACCGTCGACCAGGTCCTCCCCCTCTCCGGCTCGAGGTGCCGGGCTATTCAGTCGCGATGACCTCGCGCCCCTTGTAATGCCCGCAGTTGGCGCAGACCTTGTGGGGCCGACGCGGTTGCCGGCAACGCGGGCAGGGCGCCAGCGATGGCGCCGTAAGGGCGAGGTGGGACCGGCGCCGGTCGCGACGCGCCTTGGGGATTCGTTCCTTGGGAAGTGCCATACGTCAAGGGAGTCTAACAGGCGGACCGACCGGCATGGCTCAGCGCCGGCGGCCCCTACCCTTGGGCTTGTCGTCGGAGGCTCCCTCCCGACCCGCCTCCAGGGCCTCCACTCCGCGCCGGACCTGGGAGAGCGCGGTCGATAGCTGGGTCTCCAACTCCTCCATGCGCTCTCGGGCGTAGTCGTCGGCGTCGCGCCGCATCTTGCGACTCCGTTCCCTGGCGTCGGTGAGAATGGCATCCGCCTCAGCTCCGGCTCTCCTGGTCACCTCATGATCGTCGGTGAGGCGCTCCGCCCGCTCCTGCGCCGCGGCGAGGGTCTGTTCAGCCTGCTCCTGCGCCTCCCGGAGGCGCGCGTCGCGGGTCTCCAGGACCATGCGGGCCTCCTTGATCTCCTCGGGCATGCCCACTCGGATCTGGTCCAGGACGTCGAGGATGTCCTCCTCGTTGACCACGATGTTGGGGGTGAGCGGGACCCGCCGACTCTGGTTCACCAAGGACTCCAGGTGATCGAGCAGATCGATGATCGACACCGGCTCCGGTTCAAGGTCGAATTCGTCGGAAATATCGCTCATCCTGCCTCCTCAAACGCCCCCAAGACGGGGATCCGCTCCCGGCGCCAGTTTGCGCCGCAGCGCCTCCGCCACGCTGGGAGCCACCAGCCCCTCGATGCTGCCGCCGTGGGCGCAGACGTCCTTGATCAGCGAGGAGCTCAGGTAGACGTTGGCGAACCCGGTGGTCAAGAAGACAGTGTGCACCCTGGGCTCGAGGCGCCGATTCATGAGCGCCATTTGGAATTCGCTGTCGAGATCCGACACCGCCCGCAGCCCGCGCACGATCACGCCCGCCTGCTGAGATACCGCGAAGCTCACCGCCAGCCCGGAGAAGTGCACCACCTCCACGTTGTTACTGCCGGGGGGCAGGCTCTCCCGCACCAGCTGGGCCCGCTCCTCGGCGCTGAAGAGACACGCCTTGAGGGAGTTGTCAAGCACCCCCACCACGACCCGGTCGAAGATGTGCCCAGCCCGCTCGATCACGTCCAGGTGGCCTTGGTGGATGGGGTCGAAGCTACCGGGATAGACCGCAGCTGTCATGTGGACCTCTGGTAGAAGGAGAGCTCGGTGGTGCCGTAACGAGCCGTACGCACGCAATTTAGCGCCCCGGGGGTGGTTGGCAGCGTCAGCTGCCGGTGGTGCTCCACCACCACCACGGGATCCCACTCCGACAGCTGCTCCGCCGCCACCCCGAGCTGGGCCAGGACCGCCTGGCAGAGTTCCGGCCCGCGATCCCGGTAGGGCGGGTCCATGACCAGCACATCGGCGGCCCTGAGGGCGGGCTCCAGGTGGCGGACCCAGGCCAGGGCGTCGGCCACCACCACCTCGCCTCGGGCCTGGAAGCCCAGCATCTCCAGGTTGGCCTGGATCACTGCGGCATGCGCCCGCTGCAACTCCACAAAGGTTGCCCAGGCCGCCCCCCGCGACAGCGCCTCCAGCCCGAGGCTGCCGGCCCCGGCGAAGAGGTCCACCACCCGAGCTGACCCCAGGCGCTCTCCCAGGATGTTGCCCAGGGCCGCCCGCACCAAACCGGTGGTTGCTCGCAGACCCGGATCGGGCAGGGTCAGGAGATGACGGCCCGCCGCCTCCCCGCCGGTGAGCCTGGCCCCTGGCACGGCCCGGCTCCGGGCCCTGGTTCTGGCAACCGATCGCGGATGTGCTGACAACGCGCATAGCATCGCACGGGCGGCAGGCAGGGCCGGGCCGCGCCCGGGGCACCGCAGCCCGCCCAACCGGTATCAGAGCATGGTCAAGCGCCACCGCAGGGAAGGCCCGGTGATCGCTCCGGGGCTGGAGATCTCCTCTCGGGCCACAACGGTGGCGCCCACTCTGACCTGGAGGCCGCCCACCTTGACTCCCCGGCGCAGGGTGCTACCCAGGCGGAGGGACGCCAGCCGGAGGTGAAAAACCAGACCGGGCCAGCCCACCAGGGCGATGCCCCGGTTGGCTTGGAGAGCCACTCCGCCTCCCCACGGGGAGGCGACCCTCCCCACCTCGCCGCCGGTCGGCACCACGATCAGATCAGTCAGCGCGCTCGAAGTCGCGTTGATCAGGGCCTCACCGGCGTCCAGCGCGCTGGTGAGGATGCTGGTGCCGCCCTGCCCGAGCACCGCACCGATGATGGTGACTGGGCGCCCCCCGACCACCCTTTCGGCGGAGAATACATAGCAGCCCCCCGCCTGAGGTGTCGATCCGGTCTTGACTCCGACGATTCCGTCATGGGTGACCAGGCCGTTGACGTTGTAGGCGACCCCGGCCACCGGCAGGGTGACCTGGGGCATGGCCACGATCCCGGCGAAGGGGCGGTTGGCCATCGCCACCTCGGCCAGCCTGGTCTGGTCCTGGGCGTCGCTGACGGTGGCCGGGGAGAGCCCGCTGGCATCCGCGTAATGGGTATGCCCCAGACCGAGCTGGGCGGCCATGTGGTTCATGTCGGCGACGAAGGCGCCCTGGCTTCCGGCGTCCCAGTCAGCCAGCAGGGTGGCGATGTTGTTGCCCGAGGGGAGCAGCAGGCTTTGCAGGAGCTGGAGCTCACTGAGCTGCTCCCCGGCAGCCACCGCCACCACCGACTGGCCCCCCGCCAGGTCGGCCTGGTAGGTGGCGACATCCTGGCTGGTGATGGTCAGGGTCGGACCCGAGGCGCCCGGTCCCAGTGGACGTGCCTTGAGGACCAGCAGCGCGGTCATGATCTTGGCCAGGCTGCCGATCGCCTCGGGCTGATCCCCCCCCGACGAGCCCACGGTGCCTATTCCCGCTACGGCCACGTCCGCCTCACCCGTGGTGGGCCACGGCAGCGCTGGAGCTGCGCCCGGAACTGTGACCGCGCTCGCTCCGACCGCCACCAGCTCCAGCCGGGGCAGCGGGCGCAGCAACTGGAGCGCGGCCAATGCCACGGCCAGCACCACCACCAGCGCCGCGATCAGCGTTAACTTGCGCAGAAGCAGGTAGCCTCGAGTTGTGCGCACACGGTCCGGGGTTGTCCGGCCCCTGAGCTGGAACGAGGCCCGGCCGCAACCGGTTTCGCCCGCGGGGCCGGTCCTTGTCGGCGTGGGCTGGCTGCCCCCCAACTGCGGCCAGGAGTCAATGGCCCGACCACCATCGACTGGACCCTGCCGGGCTGAGGAGGTCGGCTGCGCTCAGCGGTGGCTCCCGAGATGGTCGGGGCAGCACCGGCCAACTCCTCAGGTGGTGTCAGCCGCCAGGTCCGGAACCGGTCATCTGGGTTGGAGCCGCTCAGGGTCAACGGCTTGCCCCGGATGGCGGCACCGGGCGCGCCCTACGGGGCCGCCGCTCAGTCGAACTCGAACACGACCTGATACCCGTGAATGCCCCGACGCAACACCGGGTCGGCGAGCTTGGGGTCGGCCACCAGCACCAGCTCCGCCGCCCGCCGGGCGCGTTCGCGCAGGCCGTCATCCAACAGGTCTCCCACTCGCATCTCGGGGAAGCCGTGCTGGCGGAGGCCGTAGGGGTCCCCGGCGCCCCGTAGCCGGAGGTCGATCTCCGCCAAGGCAAAGCCATCCTGGTGGCTGATGAGCGCCTCCAGGCGACGTCTGGCCCCCGGGTCTGCGGCCCCGACGAAGAGCAGGCAGTGGGAGTCGTGCTCGCCTCTGCCGACCCGGCCCCGGAACTGGTGCAACTGCGCCAGGCCGAAGCGATCCGCATCCTCGATCCCGATCACGGTGGCGTTGGGGATGTCGACCCCAACCTCGATCACGCTGGTCGCCACCAGCAGATCGAACTGGCCGGCCGCGAAGGCGTCCATCCGCTCCGCCTTCTCCCGGGCAGGGAGGCGGCCGTGGATGAGGGTGAGGCGGAGATCCGCCAGCACCTCGGTGCTCAATCGTTCGTACTCCGCGGTCGCGGAGCGCACCTCCCCCGCGGGCGAGTCCTCGATCAAGGGACAGATGATGAAACCCTGCCGGCCCGCGGCCACCTCGGTCCGAATGAAGTCATAGGCCTGCTGGCGCTGCTCCGGCTCCACCAGTCGGGTCTGGATCGGTCTCCTCCCGGGGGGCAGGTGCCGGATCTGGCTCACGTCGAGGTCGCCGTAGAGGGTGAGGCTGAGCGAGCGGGGGATCGGGGTGGCGGTCATGGAGAGGAAGTCCGGGTTGACCTCGGACTTGTCCCGTAGCCGCAGGCGCTGGGCCACCCCAAAGCGGTGCTGCTCATCGACGATGCAGAGGCCCAGCTCGGGGAACTGCACCTCACCCTCGATCAGGGCGTGGGTGCCCACCACCAGCTTGTCGGCGCCGGCGGCCAGTCCGCCGATGATCTCCCGCCGCACCGCGGCCTTGGTGCTGCCCACCAACAATCGGGGCCAGATCCCGATCGGCGAGAGCAGGTCACACAGGGTCTGAAAATGCTGCCTAGCCAGGATCTCGGTGGGCGCCATCAGCACCACCTGGTGCCCGGCCGCGATCGCCATGCGCGCCGCCATGGCCGCGACCACCGTCTTGCCCGAGCCCACATCGCCCTGGAGCAGTCGGTTCATCGGGGAGGGCCGATCGAGGTCTATGAGGATCTCGTGAGCGGCCCTCCGCTGGTCGTCGGTGAGCTTGAATGGCAGTCCGGCCACGAATTGGCGGGCCAGCGCCACATCGTAGGGGCTCCTGGTGCCGGTCCGGGAAAGCCGCTGCCGGCGGGCCAGGAGCGCCGCCAGCTGGGGATAGAACAGCTCCTCGAAGCCGAACCTGGCCTGGGCGAGCTCCAAATGCTCCTGGTCGTCGGGGAAGTGCATCTGGCGCAGCGCTGTCGGCAGTGGCATCAGACCCTCGCGGTCTCGCACCTCCTCCGGGAGTGTCTCCTCGACCCCCTCCGCCAGGGGCAGCAGGGAGGCCACCTGGGCGCGCAACCAGCGCGAGGTGACATGGGCGGTCTCGGGATAGGTTGGGACCAGGACCCCGACTTTGGGCTGCCCCTCCCACTTGTGCTCCCGCTCGACCTCGGGATTCTGCAGCTGCAGGCCGCCCTGCTTGCTGCGGGTCACCTTGCCATGGAGGGTCACATGGTCGCCCGGGTGCAGCAGGTGGCGGAGATGGGGCTGGTTGAACCAGATCACGTGCGCGGTCCCAGTCCGGTCGCCGATTTCGGCCTCGAGCAATTCCATGTGACGGTGGCGGCTCCGCCGGGCCTGAACCGCTACCAGGTCAACCTCGACGGTGGCCGCCCGGCCGATCGTCAGCTCGGCCAGGCTCACCCGCTCGCGCTGGTCGTCGTACCGTCGCGGCAGATGCCCGAGCAGGTCCCGGACCGTGACCAGCCGGAGTCGCCGCAACCCCTGCAGCCGCTCCTGGGAGATCCGGGGAAGCTGAGCCAGCGGGGTGTCCAGATCCGGGGCCGTGGTGGCTGCGACCAACGGGACGGGTCCCGCAGCCACCCGGGCCCCTGGTCGGCTAACGGCTGGCCTCAAGGTAGCAGTAGGCGAGCGTGCCCGGACCGGCATGAGTGCTCAGGACCGGACTGGCGTGCTGCCGCAGAATGTCCATATCGGGGTAGGTCCGCCGAGTCTGCTCCGCCAGCGCCAGCGCGTCGTCATCGGCGCCCACGTAGACGACTCCGCAGCGGGCCAGGGGCCGGTGCTCGGCCAGCAATTCGGCGACCCGCTTGATGCCGGCGGACCGGCTCCGCACCCGGCCCACGGGAACCACCGATCCGTCCGGACCCAGAGCGATCAGGGGCTTGATCGACAGGGCGGTTCCGAGCATCGCCCGCACCTTGCCGATCCGCCCTCCCAGGAGCAGAAAGCGCAGGGTGTCAAGGAGGGCGATGATGCCCACCCGCGGCGGCATGGTTTCCAGGTAGGCCACGATCGCAGCCGCCGGCTCGCCCCGGGCGGCTCGCTCCACCGCCTCCAGCACCAGAAAACCCGTGCCCAGGCTGACCGACCTGCTGTCCACGACGTGGATCCGGCGGGGATCGACCGCCCCCGCGGCGATGCTGGCAGAGCTGACCGTGCCGCTCAGCGCGGCGGCGATATGAACCGAAATCACCTCATCGCCGGGCTCGCGCAGCAGGTCCCGGTAGACCGCCTCAAATTCCCCGGGCGGTGGCTGGGAGGTGCTGGGGGGCACTTTGCCGGCCGCCAGCCGGGCCACGAACTCGGCGTCGCTGAGGTCGACCCGATCCCGGAAGACCTCGTCTTGAAAGTGCAGGCGGAGCGGCACCGTCACCACTCCGGCGGCGCGGCGGACCTGCTCTGGCAGGTCGCAAGTGCTGTCGGTGACGATCCTGATGGCCATGGCTACTCGGCCGAGATTATGTACGCATAGAGGGCCTGGCCCCCGTCGTGACGCTCCACCTCAAGGTTGGGGAACCGCGCCCGTATCGTCGCCTCCAGGAGCTCACTGTCGCCCACCTGGACGCTGGTGCCCCGGTAGAGCGTGACCACCTCCAGGGAGTCCACCCGCAGCTGGGACAGCGCGGCCAGCACGACCTCCGCCAGATCCTGTCCTGCCGCCACCAGCTCCCCATCCAAGATCGCGATGACATCCCCCTTGGCGATCGCGCCGCCCTGGTACTGGCTGGCCCGGACCGCCTTGGTGACCTCGACAGCGTGGACCTCCGCCATGGCCCTCTGCATCCGTTGGCGATTGACCTCCAAGCGGGCGTCCGGGTCGAACGCCAAGAGCGCGGCGACCCCCTGGGGGAGATTGCGCGACGGCACCACGCTGACCTCGTGCCGGCTGACCCGGGCTGCCTGCTCGGCGCCCAGGATCAAGTTGGGGTTATTGGGCAGCAGGAGCACCTGGGTGGCCTGGGCCTGCTCGATCCCCTTGAGCAGATCCTCGGTGGAGGGGTTCATCCCCTGGCCCCCCTCGACCACCGCTGCCGCCCCGAGCCCGAGCAGGAGCTGGTGGAAGCCGAAACCGGGAGCCACCACCACCACTCCCAGCGCCAGCCTCCCCTCGTGGGAATTCCCCGCGCCGACCCGAAGGCGGGCCTCGTGGTGCTGGGTGGTCATGTCCTCGACCTTCAGGCGCTCGATCTTGCCCAGCTCCGCCGCCCGCGTCAGTACCTCCCATGGCTCCTGGGTGTGAATGTGCACGTGCATGAGGCCCGGGTCCCCCACCACCAGAGCGGAGTCGTCCTCGGCCTCGCTGCCCAGCCTCGCTCGCACCTCCATGGGATCGAGCTCAGATCCGACCAGGCTGAATTCGGTGCAATAACCGAATCCACTCGCCGGGGCGTCCGTCGCCAGCACTCCCAGGGGCCCGGGTCGGGCGCCGTTCGAACCGGCGCGAGACAGGGCCGGCACCTCGATGTCGTCGGAGCCGATCATCACCTCCACCAGCGCGGAGAAGATGACCGCCAATCCGAAGCCACCGGCATCGACGACTCCGGCTTGACGCAGCACGTCCAGCAGCTCCCGGCTGCGCTCCACCGCGCTCCAGGCCTCGCCGACGGCAGCTTGCAGAACCTCGGCCGTGGTCTTGCCTTCGGCCGCTGCTCGCTCCGCCGCCGCGGCAGCGTCCTTCACCACCGAGAGGATGGTGCCCTCGACCGGCCTCTTGACTGCCCGGTAGGCCACCTCGGCACCTTCCCGCAGGCAGCGGGCCAGCACCTCTGGGCCAATCTGATCCTGGTGGGAGCAGCCGCCAGCCACGCCCCGCAAGATCTGGGAGAGGATGACCCCGGAGTTTCCCCGCGCCCCCATCAGGGAGCCGTGAGCGACCGCCTGCGCGACCTGGGCCACCGGGGCCTGGGCCGGGAGCAGGTTGGCCTCGGCCAGCGCCGCCGCCAGGGTCAGATGCATGTTGGTCCCGGTGTCCCCATCCGGGACCGGGAAGACATTCAGATCGTTGATGCGATCTCGCTGCTGCGCCAGCCGTTCCAAAGCGCGGGCGAGACCGAGCCTCAGGCCAGCCCCGGTGACCGTGTCCGGAACCGCTACCGTGGCCACCCTAGGCCATTCCATAGGGTGACTGGGGAGGGCGGATCCCCTGCACGTTGACGTTCACCTCGAGCACCCTGACGCCCAGGTTGTGGTGCAGGCTGTACCCCACTGCACTCATTAGGTTGTGGGCCACCTCCAGAATTCTGACTCCGTGCTCCACCACGATGAAGAGGTCGACCCCGATGCCCTGGTCCTCGATCCGGAGTTCGATGCCGCGCTCGACATTCTCCCGGTTCAGAAGCTCGGCGATGCCATCTCGAAGTCCGCGCGCCGCCATCCCCGCCACCCCGTAGCACTCCGCGCTGACTCTGGCGGCGAGCGCGGAGACCACCCGCGGGGAGAGCTCGACGGAACCGAGCGGATGGGTTTGGATGAGCGGGTTTGCGATTGGCATTACCTAACAGCCTATGCTTGGTGGCGGCGCGACGGTCGAGCTCCCGGACGCGGATCCCGGTCCCGGCTGGTAAACTGCGGCCGGAATCATACTTCGGGGCCGTCCCAGGACAGCGCTCCTCCACTCATCGATCACTTGAGGTTGCCATGGCCAAGCGGTGCGAGATCTGCGGCAAGGGCCCGGTGGCGGGCAACAACGTCAGCCACTCCAAGGTGCACACCCGGCGCCGGTTCATGCCCAACCTGGTGACCGCCCACATCGCCCCCAAGGGTGGCGGCTTGGCCCAGAAGATGCGGGTCTGCACCCGCTGCCTGCGCACCAGCACCAAGTCGGCCTGATCTGACCGCCTGACACCTGCCTTCGCTGCGCGGCCAGGGCCGGGCCCGCCGCCGTTACCAGGTGCCCAGAGCGACTGCTGGCCGGCGCCCCCCGCGCGGATGGACACTCCGGCAGGATCAGCCGTCAGCCCGGATGGCGCGAAGCACCGAGGCCAGCTCGAGCGCCGCACAGGTGGCCTCCCAGCCTTTGTTTCCCAGCTTTCCCCCGGCCCGCTCGGCCGCCTGCTCCACGGTGTTGACCGTCAGCACCCCGAAACCGACGGCCACCCGATGGCGCACCCCCAGCTCGGCGATCCCAGAGGCGGCGGCCTGGGCGACATACTCGAAGTGAGGGGTCTCACCCCGAATCACGGCGCCCAACGCCACCACCGCGTCGACCCCTCCCCGCTGCAGTCGCTCAGCCGCCGCCACCGCGATCTCGAAGGCCCCGGGCACCCAGATCACCTCGATGTCGTCCTCGCCGACCTGGTGTTGGCGGAGAGCCCGGTGCGCGCCCTCCACCAGTCGCGTGACCACGGTCTCGTTGAAACGGGCGGCCACCAGGCACACCTTCAAGCCGTGCCCATCCAGAACCCCTTTGGTCTCTTTCATAGTGGATCTCCTGCGCCGGTGTTGGGGTCACCCAACAGGTGCCCCATCTTCTCCTGCTTGGTGGCCAGATAACGGGCGTTGTGGCGATTGGGTGGAATCACGATTGGGACTCGATCGACGATCTCCAGGCCATGGCCCTGAAGCCCGTAGTACTTGCGCGGGTTGTTGCTGATCACCCGCAGCCGGTGAATGCCCAGGTCGGCGATTATCTGACTCCCGATCTGGTAGTCACGGCTGTCCGCGGGTAGGCCCAGATGAAGATTGGCCTCGACGGTGTCCAACCCCTCGTCCTGGAGCGCGTAGGCGCGCAGCTTGTCCATCAAGCCGATGCCCCTGCCCTCCTGGCGCAGATAGACGATGAGGCCGGTCCCCGCCTTGGCAATCTCCCCCATCGCCTGGTGCAGCTGAGCCTGACAGTCGCAACGCAGGGAGCCGAACACGTCACCTGTCAGGCACTCGCTGTGGACTCTGACCAAGACCGGCTCAGGCAAAGGCAGCGCGCCCAGAAACAGCGCCAGGTGCACAGCGCCGGTGATCCGGTCCGAGAAGCCGATCGCCCGCCATGGCCCGGACTCAGTGGGGATGCTGGTCTCCGGACCACGGTCCAACAACCGCTCGCGGTGGCGGCGGTGAGCGATCAGATCTGTGATGGTGATGATCGGGATGTGGTGACGGCGACTGAAACGTTCCAGCTCCGGCCGCCGCGCCATGCTGCCATCCTTACTGGCGATCTCGCAAAGGACCCCGGCAGGGGTCATGCCCGCCAGCTTGGCCAGATCCACCACGGCCTCGGTGTGGCCCGCGCGCACCAGCACCCCTCCGGGCTTGGCTCGCAGGGGAAATACGTGCCCGGGCCGGACGAATTCGGTCGCCTGGAACTCGGGATCCGCCAGCGCGCGGAGGGTTAGGGCCCGGTCTCCGGCGCTGATCCCGGTCGTGACCTCGGGCGCCGCCGCATCCACCGAGACCGCGAAGGCGGTGCTGAAGCGGGAGGTGTTGTGGTCGAGCATGGGGGGCAGGTCGAGCTGATCGAGCCGGTCGCCCTCCATTGCCGCGCAGATCAGACCACGGGCCTCTCGCATCATGAAGTTGACCTGTTCGGTGGTCACGCTCTGAGCCGCGACGCAAAGGTCGCCCTCGTTCTCCCGCTCCTCGTCGTCCATGATGATCACGAACTGGCCTTGGGCGAAGGCCCGGGCGGCGTCGTCCACAGATGTCAACGGCACGATCGCATCACCTCCCCTCCCCCTCGGGAGCCAACGGCCCCCGACCGGCCAGGTGGGGACCGAGCAGGCGCTCCACCAGCTTGGCGATCTGGTCCGCCTCGAGGTTCACCAGCACCCCGGGAAGGTAGTCAGCGGCGATCGTTTGGGCCACCGTGTGGGGAATGAGCGAGACCCGGACCACGGCGCCATGGGGAGGCCGGTCCTCCACCGTCACCAGCGTCAGCGAGCAGCCGTCAAGTGCGATCGACCCCTGGGGCACACAGTAGCGCGCCACCGAGGCGGGGACCTCAACCTCCAGCCAAAGCGAATTCTGCTCCCGACTGATGGCGATGATCCGGCCGGTGGCGTCGACATGGCCGCTCACCAGGTGGCCGCCCACCGAGCTCTGCAACAGCAGGGCAGGCTCCAGGTTCACCGGGTCTCCGACGCCCAGGGTGCCCAGGGTCGTCCGACGCAGGGTCTCCGGAATCACCTCTAGAGAGACCTGTCCGGGGCGGGCCGCGACGATGGTGAGGCAGCAGCCGTTCACGGCCAGGCTGTCGCCGATCGCGCCCGGAATCAATTCCATCGGGTGGCCCAGGACCAGCTGCCCGGGCAGCCCTTCGGGCAACTCCTGGACCCGGCCGACGGTGGTGACGATGCCAGCGAACAACCTCACACCTCCGCGGTCAGGCGCAGGTCTGGCCCTACCTTGGCCGCCTCGGTCCAGTGCCATCTCCACGCCTTCTCCAGCCTGGCGACTCCGTCGCCCCCGAAGGGCCCAGGCGCGCCGGCGCCACCGATGATGATGGGGGCCAGGTAGGCGACCACCCGGTCGCCCAGGCCCGCTGCCTGAAGTGCCCCCAGCAGGGTCGGCCCGCCCTCGACCAGCACACTGATGATCCCCCGGCCGCCCAGTCGCCCCAGCAGTTCCCTGAGCGGCACCCTCCCCGCACCGTCGGCGGGGAGCTCTACCACCTCGGCTCCGGCAGTCTCCAGACGGCGCCGGCGCTCGCCATCCGCGCCGGTCAGGGTGGCGACCACCACCTTGGCCTTGCCCGTGCGCAGCAGCCGGGCCCCCGGGTCCAGGCGCAGCCTACTGTCGAGCACCACTCGCAACGGCTGGCGGGGGTGCTCCAGCTCCGGCCTGGCGCTGAGCTCAGGATCGTCCGCGATGGCGGTCCCGATCCCCACCATGATGGCGTCGTGAGCGTGGCGCAGCCGGTGGCCGTCGGCCCGGGCCTCGGCGCTGGTGATCCACTGTGAGTCACCCCCGGCGGTCGCCACCTTTCCGTCCAGACTACTCGCCAGTTTCAGGGTCAAGAAGGGGAGGCCGGTGCGCACCCATACCGAGTAGAACTCGATCAACCGAGCCGCCTCCTCACTGCGCTCCCCCACCACCACCTCAATCCCGGCCCGCCGCAGCTCCTCCAGACCGGCGCCGCGAACAGCCGGGTTTGGATCAACCACGGCCACGTGGACTCGGACCACCCCAGCGTCGATCACGCGCCTGGTGCAGGGTCCGGTCCGGCCGGTGGTGCAGCAGGGCTCGAGGCTCACCCAGAGCTCGGCACCGCGTGCCCGCGGACCAGCTTGCTCCAGAGCGATCACCTCCGCGTGCGGCTGGCCGGCCCGGTGGTGGAAGCCCTCACCGACGACCTCGCCCCCGTTCACGACCACAGCTCCCACCATGGGATTGGGAGAGGTGGCGAAGTCCGCCCGGGCAGCCAGGCTCAGAGCCCGCCGCATGGGGTCTGGTTCGTTGTCCGCCGCTCCGGCCATGAGCCTCCCTGCTTATGGGGCAGGGAGCTGAGCCTGGCCTCCATCGCGCCAGGTTCGTCCTCTCCCATCCAGACTCAAAGAGCAGACCCGATGGCCTGTCTCTTCTGACTGTCGGCTCCGGAATTGCGCCGGATCCTACTCGGCCAGGCATCTACCTGGCTCCGCTCGCGGGCTGTGACCGCCGGTCGGGATTCTCACCCTGCCCCGAAGACAGGAAATACGATAGCACGCCCACTCGGCGCCACGATGACCGTCCCCAGCCCCGCTCATGGGTTGCCCGGCCGTCCTGGCCCTGCCGCCGCCCGACCACGCCGTACCGGCATTCGCTAAGATCGGGCCTGCGCCGAGGTGGTGAAATGGTAGACACGCTGCTTTGAGGGGGCAGTGAGCGCAAGCTCGTCCGGGTTCAACTCCCGGTCTCGGCACCATCCCCCAGATCAGGCCGATGGCTCCAATGGTTAGCCCGAAGTTACCGATGGTTGTTGAAGTGAGTTCGAGTTGCGATTGGGCTGCAATTGTAGCCACTAATAGCTTGACATTGTGGAGATGGCGTGGTAGGGTAATGGGGTGGCCAAGTCAGGCAGCAATGCCATGCACGTCGAC
>DATKSV010000033.1:0-16569 GCA_035531535.1 Candidatus Nanopelagicaceae bacterium
TTCGGCCAGAGCTCCCCGCAGCAGGCCGAGGTGAGCCGAGCAGACCAACTGGCTGTTGCCCCGGGCCACCTCCAAGAAGGGGCATGAGTGGAGCTTGAGCTGGATCTCATCTGGGGTGTCCACCTGCTCGGGGCTGAAGCCGAGCCTGGCCAGCATGTCCACCACCCGGTCCAGGCCTTGCTGTTGGCTCTCGACCGGCGCGTTGGCGAGCTGGGTTCCCCACAAGGCGCCGATCTCGAGACCCAGCTTGCCCGGGTCCGGGACGGTCGCCTGGAGGTAACCGGCCAGGACATCCGCCAGCATCCGATAACCCTCCTCCGGCCCCGGGGTCACCGTGGCGGTGGCCCGCCAGACCTGACGCGGGCGGCCTCGGCGGGGACGGTGCTCGAACTGAGAGGACACCAGGCCGGCCTTGGCCAGCACCTCCAGGTGGAATCTCACGGTGTTGACGTGGACTCCCGTGCCCTGGGCCAGCTCCCGCACGTCGAGGGGGACAGCTGACTCCCGAAGGCTGGTCAGCAGAGCCACCCGGGTCCACCCGGCCAGAGCCCGATGCGCCTCCATGGCCTCTTCAGCCTGATTCTTCGGCGACATCATGGGTCGATTATACACTATGACGATGGTCCAAATTGGTCTGAGCCGCGTTCCAGCGGAGAGCCGCCACCAGGGCGGAGGTAGTCTGACCGCCATGAACAGGCTCGCCCAAGAGTCCAGCCTCTACCTCCGCCAGCACCAGTCCAACCCGGTCGACTGGTTCCCCTGGGGGGAGGAGGCTTTCGCCCGGGCCAGGGCGGAGGACCGCCCGATCCTGCTCAGCGTCGGCTACTCCTCCTGCCACTGGTGTCACGTGATGGCCCACGAGTCGTTCGAGGACGGGGCCACGGCGGCGCTCCAGAACCGGCTCTTCGTATCGATCAAGGTGGACCGCGAGGAGCGCCCCGATGTGGACCGTGTCTACATGGAGGCGCTCCAGGCGATGACCGGCTCGGGGGGGTGGCCGATGACCGTGTTCCTGCTGCCCGATGGCCGTCCCTTCTTCGCCGGCACCTACTTCCCCCCCCAGGACCGCCACGGCCTGCCCTCGTTTCGGCGGGTGCTGGAGGCGGTTGAGCAGGCCTACCGGGAGCGCCGCGGTGAGACCGAGCGGGTGGCGGCCGAGTTGACCGCCCGGTTGCGCACCAGCGGGCCCGATTCGCAGCCCCCAGGGCAGGCGGCGGACCACCGCCTCCTGGAGGGTGCGGCGCAGTCGGTGGTGGCCACCCTGGACCCGGTTAACGGGGGCTTCGGCGGCGCTCCCAAGTTCCCCCAGGCGCCGCTGCTGGAGTTCCTGCTGACCCGGGCCGCGCTGGCCGGAGACCAGGCCGCCGGCGAGGCGGTCGAGCTCACCCTGGCCAAGATGGCGGAGGGGGGCGTCCGAGACCAGCTGGGAGGGGGCTTCCACCGCTACTCCGTGGATCAAAACTGGGCCGTTCCTCACTTCGAGAAGATGCTCTACGATCAGGCCCAGCTGATCTCGCTCTACCTCCACCTGCACCAGTTGCGTGGGATCCCCGAGGCGCTCGCGGTGGCCCGCTCCACCGCCGACTTTCTGATCTCGGGACTGGGCCTTCCCGAGGGGGGCTTCGCGGCCAGCCTGGACGCGGACACAGAACACGGTGAGGGGTTGACCTACCTCTGGACCCGCTCCGACCTCGAGGCGCAGCTCGGCCGCGAGGATTTGCCCCGGCTCTTCCGCCTCGACCGAGCGGCGCGCCTGGAGGGGGGCTACGTCCTGCAGGCGGCGCAGCCATGGGGCCGCTTGGCCGAAGCCAGGTCGCCTCAAGATCCGCAGCGTCTTGAGCAGCTGCTGCAGCGGCTGCTGCTGGTCCGGGAGAGCCGGGACCAGCCCGTCCGCGACGAGAAGGTGGTGGCGGGCTGGAACGCGCTGGCGGTTGCGGCCCTGGCGGAGCTCGGAGTCGCCACTGGGCAGCCGAGCTACCTGGACGCGGCCCTGCGTGCCGGCGAGCTGCTGCGGACTCGTTGCAGCGATTCCGAGGGGCACTTGTTGCACGTCTTCGACGGTGGCCGAGCCCGTTTCCCGGCCACCCTTGACGACCTCGCCGCCGCCGGGCTGGCCGGCCTGGCCCTCCACGAGGCGACCGGCGCCCCCCGGTGGTTCGACTGGGCGCTCGAGCTGGCAAAGGCCGCCGAGGCCAGACACCGAGACGCCAATGGACCGCTCTGGTTCGACTCCGCAGCCGGCCATGATCCTCTGCTCACGGTGCGGCCCATGGGGTTTGAGGACGGGGCCCTGCGGTCGGGGGTCTCCCTCATGACTGAGCTCTGCCTAAGGCTGGGTGCCCTCACCGGTGACCAGCGCTGGGAAGAGCGAGCGGTGGCGGCGCTGGACGCTCTGGCACCAGCTCTCCGGCAGGCCCCCGGTGCCTTCGGCGGGATGCTCCTGGCCGGCCAGCTGCGGGCCTTCGGACTCACCGAGCTGGCGATCCTCGCCCCGACTGGGTCCACCTTGGAGGTGCCGCTTCTGGCTTTTGCCCGCCGCCGCTTCCGGCCCCAGATGGCGGTCGGAGTGGGGTGGGTCCGGGCCGGCATCGAGGCTCCCGACTCCGGGCCGCCCCTGGTGCGCGGCCGCTCACTTCTCGGCGGCCTTCCCACCGCCTACGTCTGCCGCAACTTCAGCTGCCGGCAGCCCACGGTGGACTTAGCACAGATGGAGGCAGAGCTGGACGCGGCCCGGCCGCAGTCCGTCTGAGACCCGCCCCCGGGGACGCGGTCGGCCGAGCCGAGAGCGGGGGGCGTTGCCATGGGCGTGGCCCCCGACCTCGGCCGGCGAGCTTGGGTACCATCGCGCCATGAGCTACCAGTTCTCGACCATCATCGAGCCGTTCCGCATCCACTCGGTCGAGCCCCTGCGACTGACCACGGCCGCCGACCGACTGGCCGCCCTCCGGCAGGCCGGCTACAACCTCTTCAACCTGCACGCCGACGACGTCCTCATCGACCTGCTCACCGATTCCGGCACCGGGGCCATGTCCCGGGATCAGTGGGCCGCCATCCAGCACGGCGACGAGAGCTACGCCGGCTCTCCCTCCTGGTTCCGCTTCCAGGCCGCGGTCCAGGAGCTGTTCCCGTTCCGGCACGTGATCCCGACCCACCAGGGGCGGGCGGCCGAGAAGATCCTGTTCTCGGTGATCGGGGGGCCCGGGAAGGTGATTCCCAACAACACCCACTTCGACACCACCCGGGCGAATGTCGAGTTCACCGGCGCCGAGGCTCTCGACATGGTCATCCCCGAGGGCTTGGACCCGGCCACGCTGCACCCCTTCAAGGGCAACATCGACCTGGGGGCGCTGGAGGCCCTGCTCCGGGAGCGCGGCCATGACGTTCCCGCCGTGTTCGTCACCATCACCAACAACTCCGGCGGCGGCCAGCCGGTCTCGCTGGCCAACCTGCACGGGGCCAGCGCCCTCTGCCGCCAGTTCGGAGTCCCCCTTTTTCTGGATGCCTGCCGCTTCGCCGAGAACGCCTGGTTCATCCACGAGCGGGAGCCCGGCCAATCCGATCGAGCGGTCGCCGACATCGTCCGGGAAATGGCGTCTTTGGCCGACGGCATGACCATGAGCGCCAAGAAGGATCCCTTCGGCAACATCGGCGGGTGGCTGGCTGTCAACGACGACCGGCTGGCCGAGAGCTGTCGCAACCTGCTGATCCTGACCGAGGGCTTCACCACCTACGGTGGCCTGGCGGGCCGGGACCTGGAGGCCATCGCCCAGGGGCTGAAGGAGGCGGTGGACCACGACTACCTGCGCTACCGGATCCGCTCCACCGCCTATCTGGGCGACGCGCTCGACCAGGCCGGGGTCCCTGTCGTCAAGCCGATCGGAGGGCATGCGGTCTACCTCGACGCCCGTTCCCTGCTGCCCCACGTCCCGCCCCTCCAGTTCCCCGGGCAGGCGCTCTCGGTGGCCCTCTACCTGGCCGGCGGCATCCGCAGCGTGGAGATCGGGACGGTGATGTTCGGCCGGCATCCGGACGGGTCGGAGCAGCCGGCCGCGATGGACCTGGTCCGGCTGGCCATCCCGCGCCGGACCTACACCCAGAGCCACGTCGACTACGTCATCGAGGTGGTCACCGCGGTGGCCCGCGACGCCGCCTCCCTGCCCGGCTACCGGATGGTCGAAGAGCCCCCAGCGCTGCGCCACTTCACGGCCCGCTTCGAGCCCAGGTGATGCGCCCGGGGCGGGCCTGACCTCCGGGTGGACGGTCCGGCCGGGCGCTCCATCCCGAGGCGGCTCACGGTGCGCGTGCATCCCCGCTCCAGCCGGGTCGAGGTCGGCGGCCGCCACGGGTCGGCCGAACCGCCGGTGCTGAGCGTCTGGGTGACCGCGCCGGCGGTGGATGGGCGCGCCAACCACGCTGTCCAGGAGGCGCTGTCGGACGCCCTCTCGGTTCCCCGGGGCTCAGTCCGGCTGCTCTCGGGCGCCCGCTCCCGCACCAAGGTGTTCGAGGTGGAGGGCGCCGACCCAGCTCGACTGGCCCGCCTGCTGCACGGCTGACCGCCCAGGTACAGCTGGGGTCAGAGGAGGCGGCCGGGGGCGCGCCGGCCCGGACGGCGCCGCCGGAGGCGCCCAGAGCGCCCATAGTTAAATGGTGGGTGAGGCGGTGATGGGATCGGACCACGGAGGTGGGCAGATGGCACAGGTGAACGATGCGTCGCCGCTGGCAGTGATCAGCGGCGCCAGCGCCGGGATTGGGGAGGCGATCGCGCGCCGGCTCGCCGGCGAGGGCTTCCGGGTCCTGTTGGGGGCCCGCCGGCTGGAGCTGCTGGAGCCGCTGGCGGCCGAGCTGGGCGGCCGGGCCCGGCGCCTGGACGTCAGCGACCAAGCCAGCGTGGACAGCTTCTGCGAGGGGATCGAGGAGGCGGCGGTGCTGGTCAACAACGCCGGCGGCGCCCGCGGCCTGGAGCCGGTGGCGGCGGCGGACCCCGCCCAGTGGCGCTGGATGTGGGAGGTCAACGTGCTGGGGCTGATGGCCATGACCAAGGCCCTGCTGCCGGCCCTGGAGCGTTCCGGCCGGGGCCACGTGGTAAACATCTCCTCCACCGCCGCCTTCGAGGTCTACGAGGGCGGGGCCGGCTACACCGCCGCCAAGCACGGCGTCCACGCCATCAACCAGACCCTGCGCCTGGAGCTGGCGGGCCGGCCGGTGCGCATCACCGAGGTCTGCCCGGGGATGGTGGAGACCGACTTCTCCCGCAACCGTTTCCCGGGTGACCAGGCGCGCGCGGAGGCGGTTTACGCCGGTCTCCAACCGCTCACCGCTGATGACGTGGCCGACGTGGTCGCCTTCGCCGTCACCAGGCCGGCCCACGTCAACCTGGACCAGATCGTGATGCGGCCGCTGCGCCAGGCGACCAGCTACAAGGTGGTGCGGGGCAGCTGATCTGGCGGGATCAGCGCTCGACCGGGAGGTCCGGGTCCTGGGCCCATTCGCTCCAGGAGCCGGGGTAGAGCAGGCCGCCCTCGATCCCGGCGGTGGCGAACGCCAGCAGCATGGCGGCGGAGGTGACCCCGGATCCGCAGTAGGCCAGCAGCGGCTGGCCCCGGTAGCCGCTTTCCGCCAGCAGTTGGCGCACCTCGCCAGGGCTTCTGACCCGGCCCTCCCGATAGAGCTCGGTCCAGGGCAGGCTGCGCGCTTGGGGCATGTGTCCGGGCCTCGGGTCCAGGGGGTTGGGGGTGCCCAGAAAGCGGTCCCTGGCGCGGCCGTCCAGGACCAGGTGGCCCGCCGCCTCGCCGCCGGCGATCTGGTCTTTTCCCAGCCAGCCGGAGAACCCGGTCGCCTTAAAGTTCCCCGGCCCCGGCGGCTCGACATCCGTGGTGAGACCCCCGCCGGCGCGCCGGTACCCGTCCACCCCGCCGTCCAGCACGGACACCGCCTCATGGCCGCCCGCCCGCAGCAGCCACCAGGCCCTGGCCGCTCCCCCGGTCATGTCGTCGTAGACCACCACCGGGGTGGTGCCGGAGACGCCGTGGGCCCGCATCGCCGCTGAGAAGGCCGCCGGGTCCGGGAGGGGGTGGCGTCCCCTGGGTCCCGGCGGCGCCGCCAGCTCGGTGTCGAGGTTGCAGAAGGCGGCGTGGGGTATGTGTCCGAGCCGATAGGCATCCTGGTCAGCGCCGTCGGGCAGCGCCCAGCGCACGTCCAGGAGGCGCAGATCGGGATCGGCAAGGTGCTGACCGAGCCATTGTGGCGTTACCGTGGGGGAGGGCATCTTGTCCATCCGCACATGATGGCGAAGTGACCCCGCATCTGGCTGGGGTCCGGTCGTGATTGGGAGGCGAAGGTAGTGCTGAGACACCTGGTCCTGATTCGCTGGCGCGAGGGATGTCCCCCGGAGGCGGTGAGCGCGATTACGGAGGCGCTGGCGGCGCTGCCGGCCCAGATCCCCACTGTCCGCGGCTATCAGCTGGGCCGGGACCTCGGCCTCAACCCCACCAACTCCGACTTCGGAATCGTCGCCGACTTCGACGACGCCGCCGGCTACCGGGCCTACGCCCAGCACCCTCGCCACCTCTGGGTGATCCGGGAGCTGATCGAGCCCTGGGCGGCCGAGCGCCGGGCCCTCCAGTTCGAGCTTCCCGCCTGATGGCGGCGGCAACCCCCCGCGTGCGCTGCCTGGTGGTGGGCCGCTACCCAGAGCCGGACCTGGACCTGGTCCGGAGCCTGGCCGGGCCGGAGGTCGAGCTGGTGGTGATCCCGCCCGAGCAGCCCTCGGACGGGATCGGCCCGGTGGACTGCATCTGGCGGCTCTTCTCCGGGCGTCTGGTGGGAGTCAGCCCCGACCCCTTCGTGGAGGCGCTGGCCTCGCATCCCGAGGTCCGCTGGGTGCACACCGTCAGCGCCGGCCTGGACCAGATGGCCGAGCTCCTGGCGGGCCATCCCGGAGTCGTCCTCACCAACTCGGTGGGGGTGGTGGCCACGCCCATCGCCGAGTTCGTGGTCGGCTGCCTGCTGCAGCACTGCAAGCGCTTCCCCGAGATCTGGGCCCACCAGCGCCAGCACAGTTGGGAGGCCCTGCCCTTGCGCGAGCTGGGCGACCTGCGAGTGGTCCTCTTCGGGCTGGGGGCCATCGGCACCGCGACCGCGCGGCTGCTGGCGCCCTTCGGGGCCCGGGTGGTCGGGGTGCGGCGCCATCCCGACCTGGGTGGCGACGGGCTGGTCCAGTCCGTCCATCCCCAGGAGGACTTCCAGCTGGTCTGCCAGGGGGCCGACGCCGTGGTGCTCGCGGCTCCCCTCACCGCCGAGACCAAAGGGGCGGTGGACGACCGCCTGCTGGCCCAGCTAAACCCGGGCAGCTGCCTGGTCAACATCGCCCGGGGCGGCCTGATCGAGGAGTCAGCGCTGCTCGCCCGGCTGCGCTCCGGGCCGCTGCAGGCGGCCTACCTGGACGCCTTCGAGGAGGAGCCCCTGCCCCCGGATTCGCCGCTCTGGGACGCGCCGGGAGTATTCATATCCCCCCATGTCAGCTGGAGCTCAGCCAACTTCACCCGGCGCACTTGCGAGCTCTTCGGGGAGCAGCTGAGGAGGTTCGCCCAGGGCCAACCGCTGCGCAACCTGGCCGACCCGATCCGCGGCTACTGACCTACTCCGGGATGTAGTCCCGGCGCAGGCCCAGCAGCTCGGGCGCGTGCAGCTGGACCATCTTGGCGGCGACCCCGGCGGGGGCCCCCGGGCGCAGCCAGGACAGCGCCACCATGGCCAGGAACGCCACCGGCACGGTCACGATCGCGGGCTGGGACAGCAGCACCGCCAGGGCCGACTCCCGGGCCAGGAAGAGCTCCAGAGGGGGGGCGACGGTGGCCACCATGGTGGTCACGATGGCGAGGGTGGCGAGGCTGCCGCCCAGGGCCACCCCCAGGGCGGCCCCGGCGGTGGTCAGCCGGGGCCACCAGATCCCCAGCACCAGCAGAGGAAAGAAGGAGCTGGCGGCGATCGCGAAGGCCCAGCCCACCAGCACGCTGATGTTGAACCGGCCCACCATCAGCCCCAGGGCGGCCGCCACCACCCCTGACAGCAGGGCGGCCAGCTGAAACGCCCGCCGTCTCGCCACCGGCCCCGCCTCGGGGCGCAGCCAGCGACCGTAGACATCGTGGCCGAGGGCACCCGCCAGCGAGACCAGCAGGCCGCTCAAAGTCGAGGTGAAGGCGGCGAAGGCGCCCGCGGACACCACCGCCAGCAGCAGCTGGCCCAGCCAGCCCCCCAGCAGCGAGGGCAGCACCAGCACCACCGAGTCGGTGAGGTTGGAGCCGTACAGGGAGGGATCGAGGGCCCGGCCCAGAGCGCCGTAGACAGGGGGCCAGATGTAGAAGGCCCCCAGCAGCACCAGCACCACCAGGGCGGTGCGGCGGGAGGCGCGCGCGTCGGGGTTGGTGTAGAAGCGCACCAGGATGTGGGGCAGCCCGATCGTCCCCAGCAGGATCGCCATGATCAGGGAGTAGGTGAAGAGCAGGGAGTGCCCGCTGCCGCCCGCCAGCGGTCCGAACGGCCGCATCCAGGCCGCGTTGGTGCTGACCGGGGTCGAGCTGCCGTAGGGGGCGGCCGTCCCCGCTGCCAGGGTGACCGCCGCCGGCCCTTGCCAGATCACCGTTCCCTTGGGGATGAGGGCCCGGCCCGAGATCGCCAGCCGGCGCCCCCGGATCCGCGCCTGAGCCCGGGACGGAGGCACCGTCACCTCGGCGCTGACCGCTCCCGGCGCGCGCACCAGGCCACCCCGGTCCCAGGCCACGGTGGTGGGCTGGCTGACCCGCAGCTCGGTCGCGGCCGGGAGCTGCCAGAGCTCACCCGCAGTCACCTGGTAGGTGGTCGTCCGGGGCAGCCGGGCCAGTCCCGCCGGCCCGAAGGGGGTCGCGGGGCCGCCGAAGTGGAGCAGCAGGAGGAACGCGGGCAGCGAGATGGCGAAGACCTTGACCGCGAACTGAAGGCTCTGGACCAGGGTTATCCCGCGCATCCCCCCGGCGGTGACGTTGGCGATCACGATCCCCGACACCACCACCACCCCGACCCAGTAGGGCAGCCCCGAGGCGGTCTCCACCGTGATCCCGGCCGCCTCCACCTGGGGCAGGGCGTAGAAGAACCCGATCACCAGCACCAGTCCCACCGCCAGCTGCCGGAAGCGGGGGCTGTCGAAGCGTCCCTCGGCGAAGTCGGGGATGGTGTAGGCGCCGAAGCGCCGCAGGGGCCCGGCGATGAAGAGCAGCAGCAGCAGGTAGCCGGCGGCGTAGCCGACCGGGTACCAGAGCACGTCGTAGCCGTACTGCATCACCAGCCCGGCGATGCCCAGGAAGGAGGCGGCGCTGAGGTACTCGCCGCTGATGGCGGCGGCGTTGATCCGGGGCGAGACTGCCCGGGCCGCCACCATGAAGTCGGAGGTGGTGTGGGCGAAGCGGCGGGCGAAGAGACCGGCCGCCAGGCTGAGCGCCGCCATCGCCAAAAGCCCGAAGACGGCGGCCGAGGACGGGCTCAACCCAGGGTCCTCAGCGGAGGAGGTCGGTGAACTCCTCGTCCACCTCCTCGGCGCGGCTCACATAGCGGCTGCCCAGCCAGATCAGGAGCGGGTATGAGCCCACCCCCAGCACCAGCCAGGGCAGGGGGATGCCCGCCAGCTTGATGGCGGTCCAGGGGGGCCAGAAGGTGGAGAGCAAGGGCTGGACGCCAAGGAAGGCCACGAAGGTGAGGGCCAGGGTCAGGCTGAGCCGTAGCTGGCGCCGCATCAGCGCCTGCAGGTAGAGGCCCCCGACCTCGGTCTGCTCCTCGAACTCCAGGAGCCGCGGCGATGAGTCGGGCCCGGTGAGCTCGGCCACTTGGCCCTCAGAGCCCCAGCGCCGAGCGCAGCTGAGCGCCGTGGCGGCGGGAGACGGGCACCGCCAGCTCGCTCACTCCCGCCAGCCGCAGCAGGTAGGTGTTGTTGACGAAGCTCTCGACCGCGGTCACGTGCCGGAGGTTGACCAGGTAGTGGCGGTGGACGCGCATGAAGCCCTGGCGCGCCAGCCGGTCCTCCAGCTCCTGGATCCGCAGCCGGGCCATGTAGCGGCCCTCGGCCGTGATCAGGGCCACCCGTTCGCCGGAGACCTCGGCGACCCGGATGTCAGCGACCGGCAGCAGCACGATGTGGCCCCGGTGGGTTACCGCCAGGCGGTCGTCCAGGGGGGCGGTGTCACCGCCATCCGAGCCTTTGCCGCGGGCCACCCGGGCCGCCAGCGCCAGCCGCTCCAGGGTCAGGTTGAGGCGGTCGGTGCGAACCGGCTTGAGCAGGTAGTCGAAGGCGGCCAGATGGAAGGCCTCGACCGCGTGCTGCTCGAAGGCGGTGACGAAGACCACCGGCGGTGGCTCGGGCATCTCCGCCACCAGCTGGGCCACCTGCAGGCCGTCCAGCCCCGGCATCTGGATGTCCAGGAAGAGGACGTCGGCCCGGTGCTGTGCCAGCAAGTCCATGGCCCGGCTGGCATCCTCCGCCTCCAGCACCTCCCCCACCCGGGGCGACTGGCGGAGCAGGTAGCAGAGCTCCTCGCGCGCCGGGGGCTCGTCGTCGACGACGACCGCCAGGAAGGGGGGCTCGGTCACCTATGAGGCCTTGACGCCCGGGCGGTACTTGGGGATCCGGACCCTGACCACGGTGCCGCCCCCCGGATGGGACTCGATCTCAAGCCCGTGCGCCGGCCCGAAGATGTGGCTGAGCCGGCGGTTGATGTTGCCCAGCGCTCCCTGGTGCTCGCCCAGGTCGAGGGGCGAAACGAAGCCCTGCCCGTCGTCCCTAACCGAGATCAGGCACTCATCGTCCTGGTCGTTGGCCTCGATCACGATGGTGCCGTTGCCGCGGCGCTGCTCGATCCCGTGCTTGACCGCGTTTTCGACCAGGGGCTGGACCAACAGGGCGGGCACCACCGTGCTCAGCACCTCGGGCTCGATGTGGTAGCGCACCGTCAGCCGCGCCCCGAAGCGGGCCTGCTCCAGAGTCAGGTACTGGTTCACGTAGACCAGCTCGTCGGCGAGAGTGGTGAACTCCGAGCTGGGGCCGGAGAAGGCCCGGCGGCTGAAGTCGGCGAACTCGATGAGCAGCTCGCGGGCGCGCTCCGGGTCGGTGCGAACGAAGCTGGCGATGGTGGTCAGGGTGTTGTAGATGAAGTGAGGTGAGATCTGGGCGCGCAGCGCCCGCAGCTCGGAGCGCACCAGGGCCGACTGCTGTTGGTCGGCCCGCTGGAGGCGGAGCTGAGTCGCCAACAGCTCGGCCAGGTCGGTGGTGACTCGTAGCTGGGCCGGGCTGGGCTCGCCCCCGTGGTAGGTGACCAGGGCTGCCACCGGATGCTCGTCCAGGATGAGCGGCGCCACCACCGCGGTGCGCAGGGGACAGCTGTGCCACGGCTCCGCCGCGTGCAGGCGCAGCAGCTGGGGCCGTCCCGAGCCCAAGGCGGCCTCGACCGCGGCCAGCTCCTCCTCGATGTGCTTGCCGTGGACCTCGGCGCCGCTCTTGGGCGCCGGTTGGTAGCCCAGCAGGCTGCGGCTGTCGTAGATCGCGCCCGCCATCCCCCCCGACTGCAGCACCAAAGAGCGCAGCACCTTGAGCGCGGTCCTGGGGGTCAGGCCCTGGCGCAGGGTCGACACCGCCGAGGTGGCGAAGGCAAGGGTGCGCAGGGTGGCGCGCTCCTCCACCGTGTTGAAGGCGAAAGGCCGGCGCCGCACCCGGCGGTAGATGACGGCGGCCGCCAGCGCGGTCAGCGCCAACTCGAGCCCCACCCAGAGCGGCCATGCCATGGGCGGAATCATCGGCTCGGGGCAGCTCCCGGCGCAAGCAGCGCGACCGCACCCGGCCGTTCTTGGACCGCAGGTCCGCCAATCCGAGCCGCTCGGCGCAATCTTCACTATGGCGCCCACTCCGATACCTAACCTGCACCGGGGCGGGCCGCAGGCCGCGGTGGGTCCGCACTTGTGAGCGGTGCGGGATTGGATCGGATCCCAAGTCAGGAGGGTGCTATGACAGTAGACGCACAGAGAATTGACGCACTTCAGGAGGAGCGCCGGACCTTTCCGCCGTCCCCCGAATTCGCCGCCCAGGCCAACGCCAAGCCCGACATCTACAAGAAGAGCCGGGAGGAGTTCTGGGAGGCGGAGGGGAGGAGCCGGGTCAGCTGGTTCAAGCCATTCGACAAGCTCCTGGAGTGGGAGCCGCCCTATGCCAAGTGGTACCTGGGCGGCCAGCTCAACGTCTGCTACAACTGCGTCGACCGCCACGTGGAGGCTGGCCGCGGCGACAAGGTCGCCTTCTACTGGGAGGGCGAGCCCGTCGACGAACGGCGCACCATCACCTTCTCAGACCTCCAGCGCGAGGTGGTCCAATTCGCCAACGGCCTGAAGAAGCTGGGGGTCAAGAAGGGCACCGCGGTGGGCATCTACATGGGGATGTGCCCCGAGCTGCCGATCGCGATGCTGGCCTGCACCAGGCTGGGCGCCCCCCACACGATCGTGTTCGGGGGCTTCTCGGCGGAGGCGGTCTCGGGCCGCCTCAACGACATGGGCGCGGAGATCCTGATCACCCAGGACGAGGGTTGGCGCAAGGGCAACAAGGTGCCCCTCAAGGCCAACTGCGACGCCGCCATGGACCTCTCGCCGACCGTGCGCAGCTGCATCGTGGTGCGCCGCACCGGGGGCGCGGTGGACATGAAGGCGGGCCGCGACATCTACGCCGACGAGCTCCTGGACGGGCTCAGCCAGGACGCCGCCACCTGCCCCTGCGAGCCGATGGACTCGGAGGACCTGCTCTACCTGCTCTACACCAGCGGCACCACCGCCAAGCCCAAGGGGATCGTGCACACCACCGCCGGCTATCTGGTCGGGGTGGCCACCACTCACCACTACATCTTCGACGTCAAGCCTGACTCGGTCTACTGGTGCGCCGCCGACATCGGCTGGGTGACCGGGCACAGCTACATCGTCTACGGGCCCCTCTGCAACGGGACCACCGGGGTGATCTACGAGGGCGTCCCCAACCATCCCAACGAGGAGCGCTGGTGGGAGATCATCGAGCGCTACAAGGTGGACATCCTCTACACCGCCCCCACCACCATCCGCACTCACATGAAGTGGGGCCCCCAGTTCGCCCAGAAGCACGACCTGAGCAGCCTGCGCCTCTTGGGAACCGTCGGTGAGCCGATCAACCCCGAGGCCTGGATGTGGTACCGCGAGCACATCGGGCTGGGCAAGACCCCGGTGGTGGACACCTGGTGGCAGACCGAGACCGGGATGATCCTGATCACCCCGCTGCCGGGGGTCACCACCCTCAAGCCGGGATCGGCCACCAAGCCGTTCCCCACCATCGATGCGGCGGTCTACGACGAGCAGGGCCATGAGGTGCCTCCGGGCCAGGGCGGCAACCTGGTCATCCGCCAGCCCTGGCCGGCGATGCTGCGGGGCATCTACAACGACCCCGAGCGCTACCAGCAGACCTACTGGTCGCGCTACAAGGACGTCTACTTCGTGGGCGACGGCGCCCGCAAGGACGAGGACGGCGACTTCTGGCTGATGGGCCGGATCGACGATGTCATGAACATCTCCGCCCACCGCATCTCCACCATCGAGGTGGAGTCGGCGCTGGTCGACCATCCGGCCGTGGCCGAGGCCGCGGTCTGCGGTCGCAACGACGCCCAGACCGGCCAGGCGATCGTCGCCTACGTGACCCTGAAGGGAACCCACCAGCCATCGGTGGAGCTGCTGGCGGAGCTGCGCAACCACGTGTCGGTGAAGATCGGCAAGATCGCGGCTCCCGCCAACATCGTCTTCACCCCAGAACTGCCCAAGACGCGCTCTGGAAAGATCATGCGCCGTCTGCTGCGCGATGTGGCCGAGCACCGGACCCTGGGCGACACCACCACCCTGGCCGATCCGGGAGTGGTGGAGGAGCTGCGGTCGCGGGCAGTTGTAGAGGAGGGAAAGGAGCAATAGCACTCGGAGTTGCCCTGATCGAAGTCATTCATCCAAATTTCAAGGAGGCTTGCAAGTCAAGTTATGGCTGCTAACTATTCGCCCCCCGTTCAGCCAGCCCAAGCCGCGGCCGGCGCAATGCCGGCGGGACCGCCCTCGCCGGCGGCCCTGACCGCCGACCCGGCGCCCCTAGGGCTGATCGCCTTCGGCATGACCACCATGATGCTGTCCTGCATCAACGCCGGGATCATCGCGGCCGGCGCCACCATGGCAGTGCTGCCGATGGCGGCCGCCTTCGGTGGCTTGGGCCAGATCCTGGCCGGCATGTGGGAGTTCAAGCGCGGCAACACCTTCGGCGCCACCGCGTTCACCGCGTACGGTGCCTTCTGGTGGAGCTACTTCCTTTTGGTCGACGTCTTCCTGGCCAAGACCACGCCCTCCACGGTCGGCCCGATCGTGGGCCTCTATCTCTTCTGCTGGGGCATCTTCACGCTCTACATGTTCGTCGCCTCCCTGGGCGGCCCGCGCGCCCTCTGGGTGGTCTTCTTCCTGCTGACCGTGACCTTCATCCTGCTCGCCTTCGGGACTTGGGCTGGGACCGGGGGCTCGAGCCTGACCAAGCTCGGCGGCTACGTGGGGATCCTGACCGCGCTGGCGGCGGCGTACACCTCGTTCGCGATCGTGCTCAACGCCAACTTCAAGCGCACGATCCTGCCGGTCGCCTGACCTTCGGCGTCTCAAGAGGGGCCCGGCGTTCGCGCCGGGCCCCTCTTCCTTTTGTCGTCCCCCCAAGGTGTGCAGCGCCAGGCGCCGGGGAGGGGAACCGGGGCTATGGGAGCTGTTGGGACTCAGCTGGCGCCATCGGCCCGCCCTGAACCATCCTGTCCAGGCCCGTACATTCCCCGGCTGGGCCCTCCGATCAGCTGAGAGCGCTGCCCAATCACCTGGCCGGGGATTGGAGCCCGGCTTCCCAAGGGTGGGTGAGCCGGCCTGCCGGTGGGCACTGGGGATCGGCTGACGAGTGGGCGGGCGTCAATGTTGGCGAAAGCGGTGGGCGGCCCAGGGACGAGGAATTGCTCCCGGCTACTGGCAGGGAGCGCCAGATCGCCAGGGCAGGAGGCGGTCCACATGGTTGGGGCACCTCGTCTTCGACTCCGACGGCGCCGGGGCCCGACGCCGGAACGGCCATGTCGGCGAGCCCGGATGACCTTCCCAGGCAGCAGGAGTCTGGCCGCTGGGCTGGAGGGTATGGCTCCTGCTGGCGACGTCACGGGGCCGGCCAACCCAAAGGCCGTGGAGGACTTCCGGCAGCAGGTCCGGTTCCGGGCGGTCCGCCGCGTGCTAGTCGAACCCCTCCTGAGATCGGCCACGTAAGCGCGTGAGGCCGGTAGTTGGCAGGGGGCCGGTCGCGCCGCCAATCCGGTCAGCAAGCAGGTGCTACCATGTAGAACATGAAGACTGTCGGTGTGCGCGCCCTGAAGCAGAATGCCTCTGCGGTCATCGCCCAGGTCGTGGCCGGGGAGGCGGTGACCATCACCGACCGGGGGCGACCTGTGGCTCAGATGGTCCCCGTGCCGGCCGGACGCTTGGCCGGTCTGATTTCCGCCGGACGGGCTCGCCCAGCCAAGTGCTCGCTCACCGGGCTTGGCGCCCCCCTCAAGCAACCCCAGGGGCCGGGGTCGGCGTCGGAGACGCTGGCTCAGATGAGGGAGGAGGAACGGTACTGATGGCTTTCTACCTCGACACCTCGGCCGCCGTGAAGCTGGTCGTCTTGGAGGCAGAGTCATCAGCGATGACGGCTTGGCTCCAGGCCCACGATGGGCAGTTGGTCTCGAGTGACCTCCTGCGCACCGAGCTTCTGCGAGTCATTCGGCGCGCCGCCCCCGAGCAGATGCAGCGCGCCCGGGCTGTCCTCGACTCGATAACTCTGCTCACACTTCCTCCGGCCACCTTCGAGAGGGCGGCGGAACTGGACCCAGATGGCCTCCGAAGCCTCGGCGCTCTGCACCTGGCAGCAGCGCTGGAGTTGGGCGACGAACTTGACGGGGTGGTCACTTACGATGAGCGTCTGGCGCGAGCTGCCCAACTCCGCGGGGTGGGGGTGATCGCCCCGACCTGAACTGGGAAGGGCGAGCTGTTACCGGGCATTACCAAATCCCGGTAGGCGGACAGCAAATCTTTCGGCCTGCCGACAGGCGGCATCGCGCCGGGTGGACATCGGAAATCCCGGTCGGGAGACAAAGGCGGGTTCGAGCAGGGGCATCACCCCCGTCCCCGCCGAGGATGATGGGAGCTGCCGGGGCTCTGAGGTCTTTAGCTCGAAGCCAAGGTAGGATAGCGTGCCCAGATGAGGGTTCTGGGCGCCTGCCCGACCAGGCGACATCCGGCCGGCGCAGACGACACCTTTTGCTAGGCACGACAGGTGGAACGGCTGTCAGTGGGGAGAGTTGACGTGGAGCAGGTAGCGGTTATCGACGGCCACAACGACCTTGCCTGGGCGCATCGCCAAATGGCCGGCTACGACCTCCAGAGGTTCGACGTCTCCCAGCCTCAACCTGGGCTGAACACCGACCTGCCGCGACTGCGCCGGGGTGGGGTGGGAGG
>DATKSV010000034.1:0-6031 GCA_035531535.1 Candidatus Nanopelagicaceae bacterium
GGCCTGCAGCGAGCCGACTCGGTGACCATCGATCCCCACAAGTGGTTCTTCCAGCCGTGTGACATCGGTGCGCTGCTGGTGCAACGGCGGGAGGACCTCAGGTCCACGTTTATGAGCCGTCCTGAGTACTACCGCGCCAGCCATAGCTCGGAAGAGGCACTCAACTGGTACGAGTACTCTATCGAGGGCACTCGACGCTTTCGGGCCTTGAAACTGTGGATGTCCTGGAAGCACCTGGGCACGACCGGACTCGGACGACTGGTGGAGCACAACAACGATCTGGCGTCCTACCTGTCTGAGCGGATCGCGGAGTCACCCGAGTTCGAAGCGGTCCCGGCGCTGCCCGAGCTCTCGGTCGTTTGCTTCAGGCACCTCCCGCCGGCTCCGGGGCATGCCCGGAACAGCAATCAAGAGGAGCTGGATCGGCACCAAGACCAGCTTCAGCGAGCGCTCGAGATCTCCGGCGAAGCTTGGCTTTCGACCACCCGACTGCGGGGCCGAACCTACCTGCGGGCCGGCATCCTCAACTACTTCTCCACCGCGGACGATATCGACCGCTTGCTACAGACCCTCAGCCGACTCGGAGCTGAAGTCGGGGGCATCTAGCTAAGCTAGGTGCCGCGCCGGACCCGTGCCGTCGAGGTTGTATGTGATATACTGGTGAAAGGTAACAACGCCTGCTGAGCGGGTTCATCAGCGGCTTCGCCCACATGGGGCAGGTCGAGGGGCGTGTGGTTTCGCAGTACGCATTTCGGTAATTCCGATTACGCAGATTGGGCTGAGGGACGACCATGTATTGCCCGGCCATCCGATCATCCGAACGGCGGCGCCTTGGCGGCGCGGTTCTGCTTCAGACGATGGGGACCTGCCTCACTTGGGGGTAGTCACCGGGGCCACCGTCTACCGCGATAAGGGGGAGACTCCAGTTGGGATCGAGGACGCCCTCGGCGGTCGGGTGGACGGGTGCCCTGAGTTGCAGTATGCGTACTCACCAGAACTCCTCCCCGACGCCCAGAGCGTCTCCGACACCATATGGCGGTACCGGTCCCTCCTCCCCCTGGACGAGCAGCCAATCCAATATCCCTTGGCGGTGGGACATACGCCCCTGATCGCGTCGCCACGGCTGCGGCGGGAGTCCGGGCTGAGCCGGCTCTGGGTGAAGGACGAGACTAGGGGTCCGACCGCCTCCAACAAGGATCGCGCCACAGCGCTGGTACTGGAGGCGGGGCTGCGGGCGGGTGTCAAGACGGTGAGCGCGGCCTCCACCGGCAACGTGGCCGTGTCGTTATCGGTGGGCGCCGCAGCATCCGGCCTCCAGTGCGTGGTCTTCGTGCCCGGCCATGTCAACCCTGCCAAGATGCGCCTCTGCCTGGCGGCGGGCGCCACCGTCGTCCGGGTGTCCGCCGGGTACAACGTCGCCTACGAGCTCTCCCGCTGGACCGCGCGGGAGTACGGTTGGCTGGACCGTAACACCGGGGTCAATCCCCTCACCCTGGAGGCCAAGAAGACGGTCGCGCTGGAGATATGGGAACAGTTAGGCGAAGACTTTCCGGATGTCGTGGTCGCCCCGATCGGAGACGGACCTACGCTCTGCGCCCTCGCCAAGGGCTTCCGCGAGCTGGTTGCGTGCGGAGCCGCCGGCCGGGCCCCACGCCTCATAGGAGTCCAGGCCGAGGGCTGCCAGCCGGTGCGCCTCGCCTGGCTGGATCGGACCATCCCCATCGCGCTAGAGCCTCACACTGTCGCCGACGGCATCGCCGTGGGCAACCCCATCTCTGGCGAGATGGTGATCAGAGATGTGGTCGCCAGCGACGGTGGGCTGGTGGCGGTCACCGACGACGACATCGTCGCGGCCACCAGGCAGTTGGCCATGGCAGGCGTCCTGGCAGAGCCGGCGGGATCCGCTGCCTACGCCGGTCTTGGTGTCGCACTGAAGGAACAGCGGATGAGCGCGGAGGAGCGGATTGTGGTCCTGGTAACCGGTTCTCTCCTCAAGACCCCCGACTTCATCACGGAGGAGGGCAACTCCATCCTGGTAGACGGCAGCCACGAGGCGCTCAAGGCGGAGCTCGCCCAGCTCTCCCTCGTCTGAGCCAACCGGCAATGGCGCCGAGCCGCCGCCCCGCGAGAATCACTTTTTCGGGAAGTCAGCCGGAGAGGGCGCGCCCCAGCTGGCGGCGGTGGGCCTCCTCCACCACGAAGTTGGCGACAGCTGCATCCTGAATCCCCACCCCGACCAGATCGCAGACGGTGATCTCCTCGGCGGCCCCTCGCCCCGGGCGCCGCCTGAGCTCCAGCTCACCCAGCGTCACTACCTGTTCTGGGCGGCAGGCCCGTGCTGCGAGCGCGTGGTGCAATTCGCCGTTCTGGGCCGCCAGCTCCAGATCATCGCAGGCGATGACGTCGGCCCTGGCGAACAGCAGGGCTGCCAACTCCTGCTTTTGGGGAAAGTCCGAGCCCATGGCGGTGACATGAGTACCGGGCTGGATCCAGTCAGCGTGGATCAGGGGAGATTGGGCGGAGGTGGTGGTGACGATGATCCCGCTGGCTCTGGTGGCCATCTCCAAATCGTCCGCAACGGCAACCTCCCTTGCCAACCGCTCAGTCATCTCGTCGGCGAACCGCTGAGCCTCGCCGGACCGCCGCGCCCAGCACACGATCGACCTCGGAGTGCGCACCTCCAGCAGCGCCTCCAGCTGATACCGGGCCTGGCCGCCGGCCCCCACGATCAGCAGTTGGCCGACCTCGCGACTGGCCAATAGATCCGCCGCGAGCGCTCCCGCCGCACCGGTGCGCAGCTCGGTCAAGTACCCTTGGTCCAGCAGCAGCGCGGACAGCATTCCGGTCTCGGCAGAGAACACAACAGACATGCCACTGCTGGCCGGCAGGCCGCGCAGCGGGTTGCCCCTAAAGCTGGTCGCCGCCTTGATCGACCAGTTGCTGGCGCCGACGAGATAGGCGCCCTTGACGTGGGCTTCGCCCTGAACTCCCTCAAACTGCAGGCTCATGCTGGGAGGCAGCTGCGCCTCACCGCGAGCCAGCTTGGCGAACGCCTCCCGGACCAGTTCCAGCGCCCGCCTGCGATCAATCAAGCCCCGGATCGTCTGCTGGTCGAGGAGCAGCACCTCGCTCATGGACGCAGCGTGGACCGCAGCAGTTTGGCAACGATGTCGACGCCGCCGTTCAGGAGGGTCTCGGTACAGAACACCAGCTGCGAATCCTCCAAGATGCAAAGGATGAGCGGCTCGCCATGGGCCAGCTGGTGGTCCTCCACCAGCTTCGCTCGTCGGCGGCTGCTCAGCTCCAGGAGCGCGGCATTGACGGCCCTCGGGGTCTCGCACCGGGCGGCTGCCCGGGGAAACTCCCTGCGCGGTTCGAATTTCTCGGGCAGCGGCTCGGAGACTACGTGCTCGTGCAAGGTGAAGCATCCGAGCACCGCCAGGGCCGCCCGGCCGCCCCGGCCGCCCCGGCCGCGGCCAATCGGATCTCCTCCGCCTCGTCCCGGTAACCGAGGCAACGATGCTTGTGGTCCATCTCCAGCCATTCCTCCAGGGCCAGTGCGGTGGTCACCACCGAGGTCCGGTGGAGCTTGTAGGAACGTCCGAAGGTCCACTGCTTTGCCGACTCGAAGCCGGTGAAATCGATCTGGGCGATCGGCTGAATCAGCTCCTCTCGCCCGTAGTCATATCCGCCCACGTGGGGGCCCCAAAAATACTTGGCGCGGAGGCAGACCAAGTCAGGGTCGCCATAGAAGGTGATCCACCGCGTGGGATAGCGCATATAGGCCGCGTCAACCACCACGGGCACGTTCACCGCACGGGCCAGCGGTATCACGTCGGCCAGCGGGAGCGTGCCCGGACGCCATCCCGATTGGCGGGGTGGAGAATGCAGACCGTTCCCTTCTCACCGCCGGCCCTCTGCCAGCGCGAAGTCGAGGGTGGTGCCGAGATCCGACCCCACCTCCCGGCTGCGCGCCGCGGGAAGTCGAGCACTGCGGGCGTACTTGTAGCGGGGGACCAGCCGAATCAGAACTTTGTCCCACATCCCGGACGCGTCACGGAGCTGCTCCATAAGCCTCCCATCGCCGCCGGTCATCCACGCCCCCACCGCCATCGACATGGCAGCTGACGCTCCCCCGGTCACCGGAGCGGCGCTGACCCCTAGCATCTCGGCGATCTGCCCCCCAATTGCGGTCGAGCAGTTCTGATAGGGGGAAGAAGCAGCGGTTTGCCTCGCCGGCGGCGGCCCAATCCGTGCTAGAGGGGCTGACCCACCAAGATCGGGGCAGATGTAGATCCCACAGACGTTGATCGTGGGGCGGTTGGTCAGCCACAAGAGGGTGCTCCTGACCACCTCAAGTCAACCCCAGGGGTGCTCTTGCCAAATCGCCGCTGGCGGCCGCGCTAACCGCGGCGACCAGCTCGTCCAGCTCCTCGTCTCGGAGGTTCTCCACGTCCAGACGCAGGCGACCATCGAGGCCCGCCGCGTCGTCCAGCAGGATGACGGGGTCGCGCTCCAGGAGAGCCACGCTGAGCTCATCGGCCGTCCGCCCGCTGCACCCTTGGTCCACCACCAGCTCGACGCTGGGCACCGGACGGCCTGATGGATCGCGCTCCCGCACCCGGGCCGTCACGCCGGGGACGGTGTTGAGGCGATCGGCCAGCTGGTGGGCGCGCTTCCGCCACTGTCGCTGCTCTCCCTCATGGTCCCTACCGAGGTATTCCTCCAGCGCCGCTAGCAGGGCCACGATCTCCTCCTTGCCTACCTTCATCCCGCGGCCAAGGCCGTTGTGGGGTGGCCGGGCCAGCTGCTTCGATGCCACCAGCTGGCGCCGGCTCCAGGTCTCGACCCGCACGTCCATGTCCTGGTGCTGCAGGGCCACCGACAGCAGCAGGTCCGTGCGGCCAGCGATGAATCCCGAGGCCTGGGGACCGCGGATCGACTTGCCCCCGCTGAAGACGACCAGGTCCGCCCCGGTTGCCACCAGCCGGCGGAGGTTGCTGACCGGAGGCAGCGCCAGGGCTGCGTCGACCACGACAGGTGCTCCGGCGAAGTGCGCCACCTCCACTGTCGTCGCCAGCGTTAGCGGCGGCGCCTCGCGGTCCGCCGCGAAGAAGACCGCGGCGGTGCGGGAATCGATGGCCGAGCCAAGCTCGGGCGCGCCTGCGGCACCGTTGAAGAAAGCCAGCTCAGCACCTGCCGCTTGTAGGCTCCACTCGTAGCCGTTGCGGTGAGAAAGCGGCATCAGCACTCGCCTTCGCTCCCCGGTGGCCTTCGGGAGCCGCTCCATCTCGTGGACGTCGAGCCCGGCTAGGCATGCAGCCGTCGCCAGCACTATCCCGGCCGCCGCCCCGGAGGTGACATATCCGGCCTCGGCTCCCGTTATCGCCGCGATCCGCCGGCCGGCGGCCTGCTGCAGCTCATCGATCAAGGCGAAGGCGCCCGCCCCAGCCTGGTAGGCGGCCAGCACCTCGGGAGACATCAAGGTTCCGCCGGCCAGAGTCGCACACCCTCTGGCGTTGATCACCCGACGGACGCCGAGCCGCGGATACGGGCTGTCCGCCCTTGCCGAAGCGCCGGTGCCTGCCACGATGCGTGGCTACGCTAGCTGGCCGGGCAGCTCTCGGTTGGGAGTGACCGCCGGACCTGCCTGCTCAACGGTCACTCCGCCTCGGTTAAGTTCGTCGATCTCGCGCGTCGCGAAGCCGCTGGACTGGCCCCAGTAGTAGGCCTCTATGCCGATCGCCAGCACCACCAGGTCGCTGAAGGGGAAGCGCAGCGGTGGCTTGGCCAGCGGTCCGTACTCCCCGTAGTGCGAGACCAGCAGGATCGCGAACAGCATGCCGACCACCCAGAGCCCGCTTGCTACGTGACGCCGGCCCTCCGCTGGACTCCGCCACCACAAGATGAGCCCAAAGGCGAGCACAAGCCCGAGCAAAAGGATGAAGTAGACCGGGAAGCTGAGCGCCCCGGAACCGACCTTGCCGGTAGTGTTGATGAACCATCCGCCACCGATGTTGACCGCCACCCA
>DATKSV010000035.1:0-35840 GCA_035531535.1 Candidatus Nanopelagicaceae bacterium
CCAGCGTCCCCTCTGGACTCAGAATCCTCGCGGCTTTAAGGTAGCCGACCTCCGGCTTCACCCAGTGCCATGATTGCGCCGCCAACAGGAGGTCGAAACGACGCCCCGATGGGTCCCAAGCCTCAAAGGCCTGCCCCACCACGTCCCACCCGGACGCGCCCCGGAGTTGGTTGCGGGCCACCGCCGCCATCTCTGGGCTCGGCTCCAGGGCGGTGACCAGGAGGCCGCGGCCAACCAGCGCGGCCGTGGCCTTGCCAGTTCCCGCTCCAACCTCCAGCACCCGGGCTCCCCGCCCCAGTCGGCCGAACGCCATCACCTCATCGAACACCGCCTCGGGATAGCCGGGGCGATGCCGATGGTAAAGATCGGCCACCTCGCCGAAGACCAGCCGTTGCTCCCTGCTCACGCCTGCATCCCCTGGTGCCACCGCTTCCAGCGCGGCCAATCGAGTTCCGGGACATCGACTCCAGCTCGGCCGCGGCTGATGGCGCTTCCGCCGGCCCCACTATCATGAGGCTGAGGCCTGGCCAGAGTCCGGACGGGCAGCCTTCCAGCGACGGCTGAGCCGAGTCCCGTCGGATGGGCGACACGGTGAGGAGCCATGGACCTGATCGAGATGGCGGTGGATAGTATCCGCGTCCACATGCCCAGCGGCCAACACGTCGTGGTCCTGAAGGAGAAGGACGCCGAGCGTTTCCTGCCCATCTGGGTGGGCATGGCGGAGGCCAACGCCATCGCCCTCAAGATCTCGGGCGTCCAACCGGAGCGGCCGGTGACCCACGATCTGATGGTGAACATGCTGGCAGCCCTGGAGGTGACCGTCACGCAGGTGGTGGTCTCGGAGCTCCGCAATGACACCTTCTACGCGCGCATCATGGCCCAGGCGCAGGGCCGCGATCTGGAACTCGACGCCCGCTCCAGCGATGCCATCGCCCTGGCGGTGCGGGTCGACGCGCCGATCTTTGTCGCCCAGGAGGTGCTCGACCAAGCAGCGGTCCTGCCCGAGGGTGAGGATGAGGATGCCAAGCTGGCAGTGTTCCAGCAGATGGTCAATGACATGAACCTTCCCGACCTCGAAGACCGCGGCCCCTGAGCGATACTGAGCAGTCCAGCCAGCATGGCGGAATGGCAGACGCGGCGGTCTCAAAAACCGTTGAGCGCAAGCTCGTGTGGGTTCGACTCCCACTGCTGGCACCACTTTTGGATCTCAGATTCGCGACGAAGGGCCAGACCCGGTGAGTCGGCCGCCCGGAATTTACTGCCATTCTGACTGCCAGAGCATTCAGGCGCGGGCACCAGCAAGGAGAGGCGCGTGCCTCAGCTCAGAGTGGGATGGCCGGCTCCCCGGTCCGGTCGCCCTGCGCGTCGCCAGCGCCTTCGCCATCTCCGGGCCGCCGGCGCTCCAGGGGGACCACACCTGCCGCGGGGCGGCGCGGCACTCGAGGCCATCGGCCCGAAAGCGGGGACCCGAGCCGTGGGGGGCCGTCGGTGGTGGCTGCTCCTCAGCGCTCCCATGCCCGGCAGCGGCACGCCGCCACCACCCGGAGCGGGCACTTTCCCGATGGGGAGCCGCCTCCTCAGGATTCCGGGGGCGGCGGTCTCTCGAAGACGGAGGCCATGTCGGAGGATGGCTCGGGCAGGGTCAGCACCTCGTCCCCGGCCTTGAGCCGGGTGGCGCCGCCGACTGGAACCAGGGCACCGTGGCGGATGATCAGGCTGACCCATACGCTCTCGTTGAGACCGAGGTCGGCGACGGTGGCCCCGTCCGCAACCGACCCATCGACCACCAGGAAGCGCTGCAGACCGGGCGGCTGGTGGCGGAGGGTGACCCCCAGCCCCCAGGGCTCAAGTTGGACTAGGCGCATGGGAATGCGCAGGTGCCTCGCCGCCGGGAACACCAGTCCGCCCTGGACGACCACCGAGAAGGCCACCACCACGAAGATGACGTCGTAGGCCCGGGCGGAACCCTGAAGACGGGCGACCAGGGCAAAGCTGCCGAGCAGCAGGGGCACGGCGCCCTTCAAGCCAGACCAGACGATGAATCCCCGCTCCCCCCAGCGCAGGCGGACGGGGAGCAGCAGCCCACCCACCAGGACCGGCCGTACCAGCAGTCCCAGCAGGACGGCCATGGCCAGCCCGATCCACCAAACGCCCCCGGCCGCGAGCGACTGCAGGTGGACGGTGATCCCGAGAAGAAGGAAGGCGACGATCTCCGCGAGGCTCGCCAGAGCTGAGTGGAAGCGCTCGATGTCGCGCCAGTACGGGAACCTCTGGTCCCCGACCATGATTCCGGCGACGAAGACGGCGAGGAAGCCGGACCCGTGGGCGACGGTGGCGATGGCGTAGAGGAGCAGGGCCGCGGCCAGTGCCCGCAGCGGGTAGAGCCCGGCCCTGGGGAGGGCCACCCGGCGCATGAACTGAAGCAGGAGGTACCCGCCGCCGAGGCCGATCACGCCCCCCACTGCCATCTGCAGGAAGAACTCCAGGGCCACCGAGCCGGGAGACAGGCTGCTGGTGCCGGAGGCCGCGATCAGGCTCAGCATGAGGGCGATCCCGACCGGGTCGTTCACCCCTGCCTCGCCCTCCAGGATCGAGGAGCTGCGGCCGTGTACCTCGTGGCGTCCCAGGACCGCGAAGACCACCGCCGGGTCAGTCGGGGAGAGGGCGGTCCCAAGGATCATGGCGGGCAGCCAGCCGAACCCGAACAGGAAGTGGGCCAGCCCAGCCACCGCCAGAGCGGTGAGCGCGGTACCCAGTACCCCCAACCACATGATGGGAGCGGCCGCGGAGCGGAACTTCCGCCATCCGATCCCCATGCCGCCGTCGAAGAGGATCACCACCAGGGCGACCGTGACCACCTGGTCCACCGCCTCCACGGTGAGCACGCTGTGGAGGCGCGGGATGAACTGGGCCGCGGTGGCCGCCCCCAGGAGAAAGATCGCGGGGCTGGGAACCAGCAACCTCTGGCTGGCCCGGCTTGACATGATTGCCACCAGGCCGACCCCGGATGCCACCAGGAGCACCAGCCCGAAGGAGATGGCCCCACTCAAAGAAGCACCTCCCGCTGCGGCGCGCGCGCGTCCAGGGGGGCCGGTTGCGGGTGGCGTGGGACTGTCCCCGGGGCGCACCGGTTGATCACCTTGAGCACCAGGATCTCCTCGGCCGCTGAAGCCGAACGGCATCCTCGCCGACCAGACTTACCGGCCCATCACCGAGCCTCGACGATAGCGGTCCGGGGCGGAGTCCCGCAGGCCACGATCTCCACCCCGCCCACCTTGTCCAGCGACCACCCTGGGTGGGGCGGGAGGTCGTGGCCGGGCTCTCCCGGACGGCCCGAAGCGCGCCATATCCTGGCCAGGGGCAGTCAGAATGGCTGCAAACCGGCTCGGCCCGTCGCCATCCTTGATCTCGACCAGCACTAGCTCTGATCTCAACGACTCCGCACTTTTACGATCCTTCGGCCATCCGATACAACCTATTTGACGGCGCCTCCGCACGCGGGCCAGGGGCGGGTAGCGCCACCTCAACTTCCACGACGCTCGGGACGGCCGCCCTCCCCCTGGTGGCGAGATCAACTACCTTCACCAACCAGAGTCCGCCTGCGTTCGCCCCACCCGCTTGGCGTCGGCGCGCACGGCCTCCGGCTCCGCCCGTTGGTACGCGGCCCGGAGGCGAGCTTCCATGGTGGGCTGGCCCGCCGCCCTCGGCGGCAGCTGCTCGGAGCTTGAGTGGACGCAGATGAGCGGAGCTGCTCCGCTGGAACTCAGCCCGTGGTCTGCGGGTAGGCAGTTAACCATCCGGACCGCTATTGAAAGGCCGCTTATACTGCCCGGGTGAACGTCGCCGCCACCCTGGTCAACGACGTGGCCACCCTGCTCGACATCTACGCCCTCTGTATTCTGGCCTGGGCTTTGCTGTCCTTTTTTCCTGGCGGCCAGGGCAGCGCCCTGGGTCGCTTGCTCGACGATCTGGTCATGCCGGTGATCCGCCCGCTGAGGCGGTTGCTTCCCACCATGGCCGGGATGGACTTCTCCCCGCTGCTGGCAATCGTTCTGGTCTACGCGGTGGCCGGGGTCCTCCAAGGCCTTGCCAGCTCCGGATTTGTGAATGTCGTCGGCAGCCTGGTGGCCGTCATCTTGGACTTCTTCAGTGCGGTGCTGCTGGTGGTCCTGCTCTTGGTGCTGATCCGGGTGCTCCTGGGCTTACTGCGCGTGGATCCCTGGCATCCCTTGGTGTTCGCGATCCGTCGCATCACCGACACCTTCATCGACCCAGTGGCCAAGCTCATCCACCGCCGCGGCGAGTCCGCCGCGATCACCACCCTGGTGGCCTTCCTGATCGTCTACGTCGGCCTGGTCCAGATCCTCTTCCCGATCATCCAGGCTGGCGCCAACCGCGTTTAGGGGCGGATTGCGAGCGGATCAGGAATCCCGCTGCCGAAAGCGCTGGGAGTTTGGCACCGGTGCCGTCGCGCGGATGGTCTCGACCCGGTACGAGTCGGGGCCGCAAAGCTGTCGCACCGCCTGCTCTAGGTCGCCGGTGGGCTGCACGCGGTGCTCGCCGCCGAGCTCGATCTCGTGACGGCCCTCAGCGTCCTCCAGGTGCAACACCACCGGGCTGCTCCCATCCTGCCCCACCAGCAGCGCGGCCAGCGACTCCAGGACGCCCTCGGAGGTGTCCGCCAGGCTGACATGGACGACCGAATCCGCCCGCCAGCTCGCGAGCTGAGGGTCATCCAGCGCCAGTACATCCTCGGCGATCACTCGGGCCTCCTCGACCTCATCGATCGTCTCCTCCCCGGGCTCGTCGCTCGACCAGGCGGGTGCTTTGGCGGAAGGCTGGGCCCCTCCGGGCCCAGGGCGGGCCCCGACCTCCACCCGGCCCCGAACAACCACCACCCCGTCGGGGTGCAGAAGCTCCACTGCACGCTGGAAGACCTTGGGAAAGATCACCACCTCACACACTCCGGTCAGATCCTCCAGAGACGCGAAGGCCATGGCATCGCCCTTGCGGTTCTGCACCCGGCGGCACTCCCTCAGTGAGCCGCCGACCTGCACCAGCCGGCCCTCCAGGCGGGCCAGGTCAACCACCTCTGTATCAGTGATCTCCCGGAGCCGGTCACCCAGCTGCTGGAGCGGGTGCTGGCTGAGATACATGCCCAGCAGCTCCCGCTCCCACGCGAGCCTCTCCCGCTGGGCCTCGGCGGTGGGAACCAGGTCCGCTGGCAGGGTGGTGAGGCCGCCATTCCGATCTGGTGCCGGCGCCTCCTCGTCCAGGTCGAACAGCTGGATCTGACCGGACTCGAGGTCCCTGGCCACCTCCTCTGCCCGGCGCATGGCATTGTCCAGCTCGGCCAACAACCACCCTCTGTCCCCCAGCGCGTCACAGGCTCCACTCTTGATCAACGCCTCCAGCACCCTGCGGTTCAGGTCCCGGCCGCGAACCCGGCTGCAGAGGTCGACCAGGGACAGGAACGGTCCATCGTGCTCACGGGCGGCCACCACCGCCTGGGCCGCTCCCTCACCAACGTTCTTGATCTGCTGCAGGCCGTAGATGATCTCCCCCGCCGGGTCGGCTCCTGACTTGGCGGGTTGGTCGGAGCCTACCCAAACGCTGAAGGCCGCCTGGGAGCGATTCACATCCGGGGGCAGCACCGCAATCTGCCGAGCCCGAGCATCCAGGATCACCCGCTTGACCCGATCAAAGTCCCCCGCCCGGCTGTTGAGCAGGGCGGTCATGTACTCCAATGGGTAGTTGGCCTTGAAATAGGCGGTCTGGTAGCTGATCAAACCGTAGGCGACCGCGTGGGCCTTGTTGAAGCCATAGCCAGCGAAGAAGTCGATCAACTCGAAGAGCTCGTTGGCGGTCTTCTCCTCCACCCCTCGGCCCAAGGCACCCGCCATGAAGCGCTCCCTCTGCGCCGCCATCTTGGCCTTGTCCTTCTTGCCCATCGCGGCCCGCAGCAGGTCCGCTTCCCCCAGGGTGAATCCGGCCGCCGCCGAGGCGATCTGCATCACCTGGTCCTGGTACACGATCACGCCGTGGGTCTCGGCCAGCACTGACTCCAGCTCTGGCAGCAGGTAGGTGATGGGCTCTTCCCCACGGCGCCGCCTCATGTAGAGCTCGATGACCCCGCCCTCGATCGGGCCCGGGCGGTTGAGGGCGTTGGCGGCGGCCATGTCGCCCACGGACCTGGGCCGCATGTCAATCAGGACGCGCCGGCCTCCCTCGGCTTCCATTTGGAACACTCCAATGGTGTCGCCCCGCCCCAGGAGCTCGTAGGTGGCGGCGTCGTCGAGCGGGATCTGCTCCAGCTCCAGGCGCACCCCGCGCAGGCGCTCGATGTGGCCCAGGGTCTCCTCCAGCACCGTCAGGTTCTCCAGTCCCAGGAAGTCCATCTTGAGCAGCCCTATCTTCTGGACCCCGTTCATGTCGAACTGGGTCACGACCGCATCCCGGTTGGTGGTGGCCCGCTGCAGGGGCACATAGTCCGACAGCGGACCGGGGGCGATCACCACGCCGGCGGCGTGCGTGCCCGCGTTCCGGGAGATCCCCTCCAGCCGCTGAGCGGTGTCCAGCAGGCGCTTGGCCCAGGGCTCTTCGTCGTAGATCGAGCGCAGCTCCTTGGAGTTTTCCAGGGCACCCGCCAGGGTGATTCCCGGCCGCGTGGGGACCAGCTTGGCGAGCCGGTCCACATCGGGCAAGGGCACGCTTAGGACCCGGCCCACATCGCGGATCGCCGCCCGCGCCGCCATGGTCCCGTAGGTGACGATCTGGGCCACCCGATCAGTCCCGTACTTGCGGGTGACGTAGTCGATTACGCGGCCCCGGCCCTGAACGTCAAAGTCGATGTCGATATCGGGCATCGACACCCGCTCGAGATTGAGGAAGCGCTCGAAGATGAGGCCATACTGAATGGGGTCGACCGAGGTGATCCCGAGCGCGTAGCTGACCAGGCTCCCGGCCGCCGAGCCTCGCCCCGGCCCGATCTTCACCCCCTCCTCGCGACCAGCCCTGGTGAAGTCCCAGACGATCAGGAAATAGGCGGCGAAGCCGGTCTGACGAATCACGTCTAGCTCGTACTCCAGGCGCGATCGGTACTCCTCGGAGGGCTGGCCCCCGACGCGCCCAATCAGTCCCTGCTCCGCCACTTGGCGGAGCAGGCCCTCAGCATCCTGCCCACCCTCCACCTCATAGCGGGGCAGGAGATGCTGTCCCAACTCCGGCTCGAAGCGGCAGCGGCGCGCGATCGCGGCGCTGTTGCTCACCGCCTCCAGGCAGTAGTCGAACTTCTCGGCCATCTCCTCAGCTGAGGTCAGATAGAAATGAGGCCCGGCGAACCGCAGCCGCTTGGGCTCCTCGATGCTGCTTCCGGTCTGGATGCAGAGCAGGACGTCATGCGCCTCGGCGTCACTGCGGTCCACGTAGTGGGAGTCGTTGGTCGCCACCAGCGGGAGTCCGGTCTGGCGGGCAATCTCGAGAAGCCCCTCCCGAACCACTCGCTCCTCATCCATGCCGTGATCCTGGATCTCCAGGAAGTAATTGTCCGGGCCCATGATCCGGGAGTACTCCTCCGCCAGTTCCCGGGCGCCTTCCTGATCCCCCGCCAGAATCCGCTGGGGGACATCGCCGCCAATGCAGCCGGAGAGGGCGATCAGTCCAGGGGCGTACTCCGAGAGCAGCTCCCGGTCGATCCGGGGCTTGTAGTAGAAACCCTCCAGGTGAGCCCGGCTCACCAGCTTCATCAGGTTTGAATACCCCTGCCCGTCCTTGGCGAGGAGGATCAGGTGGGAGGGGTCTCGATCAGCGCGGCCCTCCTTCTGCAACCGGGAGCGAGCCGCGACATAGACCTCGCAGCCGATGATGGGCGTGATCCCAGCTGCGATGGCTGCCTCATAGAACTCGATCGCCCCCGCCAGCACCCCGTGATCGGTGACCGCCAGGGCCGTCTGTCCCAGGGCCTTGGCCCGCTCCGCGAGGGCCTCGAGGCGGGCCGCGCCATCCAGCAGCGAGTACTCGGAATGAGTGTGGAGGTGAACGAACTCGGGAACTTCCACGGAGTCGTCAGAGAACTGGAGAGACGATCAATGCGCTTCCCAGTATCGGGGATGTCAGGTTGCTGATGCCCGGGTCAGTAGGCGCTCACAAGCGCCGCAGCAGGGCCACCACCTCAAAGTGATAGGTCTGGGGGAACATGTCCACCAGCCGGAGCCGCTCCAGGCGGTAGGGGCCCAGCCGACAGAGCGCCTCGAGGTCGCGAGCGAGAGCCGAGACCTCGCAGCTTAGGTAGGCGATCACGGGTGGCCCTGCCAGCGACAGCCAACCAGTCACCTGCGGCGCCAGCCCGCTGCGGGGCGGGTCGAGGACCACGACCGCGGGTCCGTCCACCGTCGGCAGCAGCTCCTCGACCGGCCCACATTGAACCGTCAGCCGCCCGGGAGCGTACATCTCGCCATGGAGCTGGCAGAGCCGGGCGGAGATGGGGTTGCTCTCGATCACCGTGACCACCGCCCCCTCATCGACCAGGCGCAGGCTGAGCACCCCAGATCCTCCGTAGGCATCGACCACACTCACCCCGGGCAGACTGGGTCGCAGCCAGTCGATTACGGTCTCGTAGAGATCCTCGAGGCTCCCCTGATTGACCTGGATGAAGGAATCCGGAAAGACCCGGAAGCGACGACCGCGGTAGCTCAGTTCGGTCGACTCGATGGTGACGGCCGGCCCGGTCTCCCCTCCCAGGGCGACCGCCAACGCCTCCCCGGCAGCCGGATAAGGCCGCGTCTGCAGGAGCACCTCGTGGCCCTCAGATCCAACCGTCAGGTGGACGGTCTGGACACCCTCAGCCCCTTTCCCCAGGGCACGACCCAAGGCCGGCAGCATTCCGGTGAGGGCCGGGTGGTGGATGGGGCAGTCGTCAATGGCAACCACCCGGTGGCCCTGGCGGGAGGTGAACCCCACCCTCGCTTGCTTGGGGTCGAGGTGAAACTCCCCGCGCCAGCGGTAGCGCCACGGCTCCCTTGATCCCACCGCGTCGGTGGCTCCCGGCATGTCTATGCCGCGGCGCGTCAGCGCCTCCTGGAGGACTGCGGCCTTGGCGCGGAGTTGGAGAGGGTAGGCGGCGTGCTGCAGCTGGCAACCGCCACAGGTCCCGAAGTGGGGACACACCGGGTCCACCCGCTCGGGCGAACTCCGGTGGACCTCGACGGTGTCGGCGAAGGCGTGGCGGGCGTGCACCTTGGTGACCACCGCGGTGACATCTTCCCCCGGCAGGGCTCCGAACAGGAACACCACCATGCCCTGGAACCGGCCCAGTCCCAGTCCCCGATGGGCCAGGCTGTCGCAGTCCAGCCGGATCCGGACACCCGGCACCAGTTTGGGGACAGCTAACTCGACGGCGGGCGGGCTCGTCGTGGGACTGGCCAGCCCGCCTAGCGGGGAAGCCGCTCCCGCAGCAGCTGGTTCACGATCTTGGGGTTCGCCTTGCGTCCCGATCGGGCCATCACCTCCCCGACCAGGGCCCCCAGGGCCTGGTCCTTGCCCGCCTGATAGTCGGCGGCTGCCTGAGCGTTCCCGGCCAGCACCTGGTCGACCAGATTGGCGATCTCGGTGCTGTCGCTGAGCTGGCCGAGGCCGCGCTCGCGAATCAGCTGAGCGGGGCTGGCGCCAGAGCCGAAGGCCTCGGAGAGGACATTCTTGGCCACCGACCCGCTGACCCTGTCGGCCTCCACCATCTGCACCAGCTCAGCCAGTGCCGCAGCCGGCACCAGGCACTCCTCCACCTGGACGTGGGCGGCGTTGCAGAGCGCCTGCAGATTCTGAATCTGCCAGTTGGCGGCGGTCCGAGGGGCCGCGCCGGCGGCCACCACGGCCTCGAAATAGTCAGCGTCGGCGGGACGATCGGCGAGAATCCTGGCTTGGTCCAGGCTCAGGCCGTAGCGCGTCTGCAGCCGCGTGCGCTTGGGCAAAGGCAGTTCCGGCAACTGCCCGCGCAGGTCCTCGACCAGCTCCCTGGTGACCAGCAGGGGAGGCAGGTCCGGCTCCGGGAAGTAGCGGTACTCCTGGGCGCCCTCCTTGCTCCGCTGGGAGACGGTCACCTGCTCCAACTCACTCCATCCCCGGGTCTCCTGGGCGATGGGCATTCCCTGGTCCAGGAGCTCGGTCTGACGCCCGACCTCGAACTCCAGGGCCCGCTGGATGCTCCGGAAGGAGTTCATGTTCTTGACCTCCACCTTGGCCCCCAAGGCATCGGCGCCGACCGGCCGCAGCGAGACGTTGGCATCACAGCGGAGGCTGCCCTCTTCCATGTTGCCGTCGTTGACTCCCAGGTAGATCAGGGTCTGACGAAGCGCCGCCAGGTACGCCGGCGCCTGGTTGGGAGCTCGCAGGTCCGGCTCGCCCACGATCTCCATCAGCGGCACTCCGGCCCGGTTGAGGTCCACCAGCGAGAATGCCGAGGCCTGGATCTCGCCCGCGTGGTGGAGGGTGCCGGCGTCCTCCTCTAGATGGACCCTGGTTATCCCGGCCCGTTGCAGCACCCCATCCACCTCGAACTCCAGATACCCGCCCAAGGAGAGCGGCAGATCGTACTGAGAGATCTGATAGCCCTTGGGCAGGTCGGGATAGAAGTAGTTTTTGCGATCGAACTTGGTGAACTCCGGGATCTGGCAGTTGAGGGCTAGCGCGGTCCGGATGGTGTACTCGATCGCCCGCTGGTTGATCACCGGCAACGCCCCCGGCAGGCCCAGGCAGACAGGACAGGTATTGCTGTTGGGCGGCAGGCCGAGATAGTCGGCCCGGCAGCCACAGAACATCTTGCTCCGGGTCAGCAACTGGGCGTGGACCTCAAGCCCAATCACGCACTCGTAGCTGGACATCAGTCCAGCCTCCGCTCGTGCGGGGTCGGCGCCGGCACCTTCCGCCACAGGGCAGCTGCCTCCTCCACTGCCGCCGCCACTCGCAGGCATACCCCCTCACCCAGGTGTGGGCCCAGCACCTGGAGCCCAACCGGCAGCCCGGCGGCGAAACCGGCCGGAACCGAAATCCCCGAGATTCCCGCCAGGTTCGCGGGGATGGTCAGGATGTCGGTGGCGTACATCGCCAGAGGGTCGGCAACGCGTTCCCCCAGACGGAACGCAGCGCTTGGAGCCGTCGGAGAGATTACCGCGTCAACCTCGGAGAAAACCCTCTCAAAGTCCTGAGCCACCAGGGTCCTCACCTTCTGGGCGCGAAGGTAGTAGGCGTCGTAATAGCCGCTGCTGAGAACGTAGGTGCCCAGCAGGATGCGCCTCCTCACCTCCGGCCCAAAGCCGCGATGGCGGGCCTGCTCGTACGCTTCGGTCAGGCTGCTGGCGCTGGCGAAGCCGGGGCCGAACCGCACCCCGTCCATACGCGCCAGATTGCTGCTGACCTCAGCCGGCGCCAGCACGTAGTAGGCCGCCAGGGCGTATTCGGTGCTCGGCAGGGAGACCGGAATGAGCCGGGCGCCAGCCGCTTCCAACTCCCGCGCCGCGTGATCGAACACGGAACGCACGCCGGGATCGAGGTCCATCGCCAGGTACTCGCCGGGCATCCCCAGGCGGAGGCCCTCAACGCCCCCTCGCAGGAGCTCTGTGAGGTCACCCACCGGCGCCACCGCCGAGGTGCTGTCACGGCTGTCGCGTCCAGCGATCACCTCCAAGACCTGCGCGGCATCCTCCACAGTCTTGGTCAGGGGGCCGATCTGGTCCAGGGAGCTGGCGAAGGGGATCAGGCCGTAGCGGCTCACCCTGCCGTAGCTCGGCTTGACCCCGACCACCCCGCAGAACGAGGCCGGCAGGCGGATCGATCCCCCCGTATCACTGCCCAGGGTGGCGCAGGCCATGCGGGCGGCCACCGCCGCAGCCGATCCACCACTGCTGCCCCCGGGGACTCGCGCCAGGTCCCAGGGGTTGCGCGTCTCCTGGAAGGCGGAATTCTCGTTCGAGCTGCCCATCGCGAACTCGTCGCAATTGAGCTTGCCCAGCCCGACCGCGCCGGCCGCCTCCAACCGCAGCACGGCGGTGGCACTGTAGGGAGGCACGAAACCCTCCAGGATCCGGCTCCCGGCGGTGGTCTCGACTCCCTTGGTGCAGAGCACATCCTTGTAGGCAACTGGGATTCCGCAAAGTGTGCTCGCTCCACCCGGGTCAGCCGCCAGATGCCGGTCCGCCGCGCGAGCCTGTTCCAGAGCCGCGGACCCGGTGGTGCGGAGGAAAGCGCCCACGGCTCCATCCTTGGCCTCGATCTCGGACAGCGCCACCTGGGTCAGCTCGACTGAGGAGAACTCCCGAGCGCGCAGTCCGCGGGCGAGCTCTGAAATCGGCTCCTCTAGGAGGCTCACTGTATGGCCGGAACCCGCAACAGGCCGGCCTCCTTGGTGGCGGCGTTGGTGAGCGCCTCGTCGGCCGACAGCCCCGCCACCAGCTCATCGGGGCGGGTGACATTGCGAAGGCCCCCGACCTGGGCGGTGGGATTCACCTGGCTGATATCAGCCCCGGCCAGCTTGCCGACCGCCGCGATGATGTCGGCGATCTGCTCCCCGAGCTGTTCCAGCTCCTCCGGGGTGAGCCCGAGCCGCGCCAGCCGACCGAGGTTGGCCACCTCCTCGGCCCCGATGCCGGGACCACCGCCAGATCCGCCACGCTCACCTGCCACTGATCATGGATTATAGGAAGGCGTGAACCAGATCCCAGATCCACCCTCACCAGGTGACGCGCCGTCCGACCCGCATCGAGCCGCCCTGCTGGCCGCAATCGAGGCCTTCGCCGCCAGCCGAAATGGTCGCAGGTTGCTCGACAACTCAGGACGCCTGGGGGCTGACGCGGTCAGCCGGGCGCGCCCGATCCCCGGAGCGCGCCGGGCCAGCCACCGAGCCCAGACGGCACTGGAGGAGGCTGCCGTGCAGGTGGAGCGGGCGCGGGATCGTTGGGGGGCCCTCATGCAGGGCCTGGCGGATGACCTGGACCTGGGCCCGCAGGACCTGGTCCCGATGGTCAACGACAGCGCAGCCCGCCTGGCGGTCCAGGATGCGCGCGCCGCCACCGGGGCGGCGCTCGCCGCCGCCCGAGCTGCGGGCGACCCATTCCTCCGGTGGGCCCGTGCCTTGGAAGACGCCCTAGCCGCCCTGAACCAGATCTCCTGAGGAGCGCTGTTGGGGTTCTGATGGCAGTTTCCACCCGCATTGGCCAAGGTCGGCCAACTCTCCTAGCGCTGGGATGGCGGCCTGGTCACCTGCCCCCAGTCCATCTGCCCCATTTCCACCAACCGCAGGGGCCTGACCGAGCTGGTCTGCCTTGACCAACGTTGAGGAGAGCGCCGCCACTGCAGGGTAGTGGCAGCAAGCGCGCATAGCGCCAAGGAGGGCACCTGGGCGCTTGCTTATCCGTCGCTGGCGGGGAGAGGCGGTGCCACGGGTCAGCCGCCCGGCACCTCGGCGTCGGGATGGGCCAACCACCACCTGAATTGGCCCTCGTCGAGGATCGGAATCCCGAGCCGGCGCGCCACCTCCAGCTTCGACCCAGGGGCTTCGCCGACCACCACCACGGCTGTCTTGCGCGAGACGCTGCTCGCGGCCACCCCGCCCAGGGCCTGGATGGCAGCCTCGGCCTCGGCTCTGGTGAACCCAGTCAGGCTCCCGGTGAGGACCACCGTCCTGCCTCTCCATGGCCCCTGATGCTGGGCGGCCTCCCGGGGCGTGATCCCCGCCTGGGCCAACTGCTCCAGCAGGGACTCGCCCCCCGGGCTGTGCAGGAAGTGGACCACCGACTCCGCTAGCACTGGTCCGATTCCATTGACATCGCCTATCTCGGCCTGGCCGGCCCCCAGCATCCGCTCCAGGGTCCCGAAGTGGGCCGCGAGCAGCTGGGCGGTGCGCTCCCCGATGTGGCGGATCCCAAGCGCGTACAGAAAATTGGCCAGCTCGGGCTGCCGGCGCGCCCTGATCGCGGCCGCCAGCTGCTGGGCCGAGCGGCGAGCCATCCCCGGCAGCTGCTCGATCTGCTCAGGCGTGAGGCTGAACAGGTCGGCCGGGCCGCTGACCAACCCGCGGTCCACCAGCTCTGCCAGCACCACCGGGCCGCACCGATCGATGTCGAAGGCGCCACGGCTGACAAAGTGGAGCAGCCGCCGCTGGCGCTGCGCGGGGCATAGAGGGTTCAGGCAACGGGTCACCGACTCCCCGGGCTCTCGTGTGAGCTCTGCCCCGCATGAGGGGCAGGCCTTGGGCATCTCAAAGGGAACCGAGCCGGCCGGGCGCTGGCTGGTCACGACGCGAACCAGCTCCGGGATCACGTCCCCGGCCTTGCGAATCACCACCCGATCGCCCACCCGCACGTCCTTGAGCCGGACCTGGTCCTCGTTGTGGAGGGTGACGTGGCTGACCACCGACCCCGCCACCAGCACCGGCTCGAGCTCCGCCACCGGAGTGACGGCACCGGTGCGTCCGATGCTGACCGAGATCTCCACCACCCTTGTCTCGCGCTCTTCGGGGGGAAACTTGTAGGCGACCGCCCAGCGGGGAGCGCGGCTGTCCGCGCCCAGCTCCTCCTGCCAGCTATGCCGGTCGATCTTGAGGACCACCCCGTCAATCTCGTAAGGCAGCAGGTGACGCCGCTCATGCCATTCCGTGAGCCACGCCTCAACCTCCGCTGGCCCCTGCAGAAGCTTCCGGTTGGGATTCACCGGAAAGCCTAGGCGCTCCAACCATGAGAGCAGTTCGAACTGGTCGTCCACCCCCGCGGGGAAGGGATCGCAGGCGTAGAAGAAGGCCCTCAGGTGGCGAGATCTGGTGATCTCCGAGTCGAGCTGGCGAAGGCTGCCGGCGGCCGCGTTGCGGCAGTTGGCGTACAGCTCCAAGCCCTGGCCCGAGCGAGTGCGGTTGAGCTCGTCGAGTACCGCCTTGGCCATGTACACCTCACCCCGCACCTCGCACACCGGCGGCATCGCAGCCGCCAATTCGGGCTGAACGGTGGCCGGAATGCCCTCGACCGTGAGCACATTGCTGGTGACCTCCTCCCCAACCTCGCCGTCGCCGCGGGTCGCCCCCTGAACCAGGTGCCCCTCGCGGTAGGTGAGGCTCACCGCCAGCCCGTCCATCTTCAGCTCCCCGACAAGATCGGGTTCCAGCCCGAGCGCCCTCTCAACCCTGGCCCGGAACTGCTCCACCTCAGCCCCCGAGAAGGCATCATTCAAGGACCGCATCGGGACCAGGTGCCTAACCTTCCTGAACGGGGTGGACACCGAGGTCCCCACCCGGACCGTCGGCGAGTCCCTGGTCCTCAGCCGCGGATATTGCGACTCCAGCTCCTGCAGCTCCCGGAACAGCCGGTCGTAGTCGGCGTCAGAGACCTCGGGAGCGTCCAGAGCGTAGTAGAGGTAGTTGTGGTGGGCGATGCGCTCGCGCAGCTCGGCCGCCTGAGCCCGCGCTTGCGGGGGGATCTTCGGCTCCGCCACCACCGGCTAACCCAGCTTGCGGAGCACAGCGTCGGTCACTGCAAAACGGCGCCGCCCCGAGCTCTCGAAGTCGATCACCACCTCCTCGCCGCCGCTGGTCAGCTCACTCTCCCGGATCGTGCCTCTGCCGAACCGAGCGTGCTCGACCCGATCCCCAGCCTCGAAGCGCCGCTCGACTGGGGCCGAAAGGCCGGGAGCCAGGGCCCGCTCCATCACGACCTCTGAGGCTCGCCGGAGCAGGATCGGCTGGCCGTGGGTGGCCACCGGCGCCACATAGGAACGCGGCCCAGTGGAGGATGCGGCAGCGCCCCAGCGCTCCACCCCGGCGGCCGCGCTGAGGGGCGCCAGGAACCGGGACGGGATGGCCGCCTTCGGGCTGCCGTAGAGGTGCCTTTGGAAGCAGTGGCTGAGGTAAAGCCGGTGCTTGGCGCGGGTCATCCCAACATAGAGCAGGCGACGCTCCTCCTCCATCTCACCGACTGTGTCCAAGGAGCGGCTGTGCGGCAGCAGGCCCTCCTCGACTCCGGTGACGAAGACCACCGGGAATTCCAGGCCCTTGACCTGATGCAGGGTGATCAGGGTGAGGGCACGCGCGCCCTCCTCCATCTGGTCCACCTCGCCCGCCAGCGCGAGTTGCTCCAGGAACAATGGCAGAGCCTCGAGGCTGGGGGTATCCCCCTGTTCCGCCGCCAGGCCCCGCAACTCGGTCACGTTGGCCCAGCGCTCCTCGCCCTCGGGGCTGCCGTCGCGGACGAAGCTGCGATAGCCGCTGACCTCGACCATGCGGTCGAAGACCTGTACCAGGGGCCAGCTCGCGCCCCACTCCGCGACCTCTGAGATCATCTTGGAGAAGCGCGCCAGTCCGGCCGCAGCGGGGCCGCGCAGGCCCGCTAGGGCCGGGTCCTGGGCCAGCTCCCAGTAGGGCCGGCCGCTCTCCTGGGAAGCCAGCATCAGCTGCTGCAACGATTGGGTCCCGATCCCCCGCTTGGGCACGTTCACCACCCGATCGAAGGCCACCTTGTCGTTGGGATGGACCAGCAGGCGCAGGTACGCCAGCATGTCCTTGACCTCCTTGCGCTGGTAGAAGCGGACCCCCCCGACCAGGCGATAGGGGATCGCGGCCCGCAGGAGGACCTCCTCGAAGGCTCTGGACTGGGCATTGGTGCGGTAGAGCACGGCCAGATCTCCGAAGCCGGCGTCGCCACGGTCGACCAGAGCCAGCACCTCCCTGGCCACCGCTGCCGCCTCCTCCTGCTCATCGTAGAACTGGCCGATCAAGACGGGGCTGCCCTCTGGGCCATCGGTCCAGAGGCCCTTCTCCACCCGCATGGAGTTCTCCTGGATAACTGCCCCGGCCGCCCGCAGGATGGCGGCGGTGCTGCGGTAGTTCTGCTCCAAGGGGATCACCAGAGCGTCAGGGTAGTCGCGCTGAAATTCCAGGATGTTGCGGATGTCGGCGCCCCGCCAGCTGTAGACGGATTGGTCCGGGTCTCCCACCACGGTCACTCGGCGGTGCTCCTCCACCAGCAGCCGCAGCATCGAGTACTGGGCCCGGTTGGTGTCCTGGTATTCGTCGACCAGGACATGTCCGAAGCGAGCCCGGTAGTGCTCTCTGGTGTCTCCAGAGGACTCCAGCAGACGGACCGCCCGGAAGAGCAGGTCATCGAAGTCAAGCGCCAGGTTCTCCTCCAGCAACTGCTGGTAGCGAGGGTAGACCAAGGCTGCCTGGGTCTCCACGAAACCCCTGGCGCTGGCGGCGTACTGCCCGTGGTCATGGAGGTCGTTCTTGGCGCGTGAGATCTCCGCCGCCACGGTGGCCGGGCTGGTCCGCTTCTCATCGACCCCGACGCTGCGCATCGCCTCCTTGATCACCGCCAGCCGGTCAGCCTCGTCGTAGATCACAAAGTCGGGCGGTACCCCGACCCGGTCGCCCCGCTGCCGCAGCATCCGGGCGCTACAGGCATGGAACGTCCCCAGCCACATGCCCCGCGGCTCATCTCCCAGCAGCGCCTGCAGTCGCGAACGCATCTCGCGGGCCGCCTTGTTGGTGAAGGTCACCGCCAGGACCCCGTCCGGTCGGGCCCGCCCGGTCGCCACCAAGTACCCGATCCGGTGGGTCAGGACCCTGGTCTTTCCTGACCCGGCCCCCGCCAATACCAGCACCGGACGGTCCGCCGCAGTGACCGCCTCGACCTGGGCTGGGTTCAGCCCCAGCAGCAACGACTCAGGGTCCAGTCCAACCGGAGCGGTGAGAGCCGGTCCAACCTGGCTCAAACCAGTCGGACCGGTCACGACGGCACTTGATCCACCCGCCCCAGCAGATCCCCATAGAGCTCCGGGCGACGGTCCCCGAAGGTGTCGTTACGGGGGGTTCTCCGACGCGCCCGCCGGGCCCACTCCAGGTCCACGTCCTGGACCAGAAGGGATTCACCGGCCAAAGGCGCCGGACCGGTCAGCATGCTCCCGTCGGGGCCCACCAGGCAGCTGCAGCCGACGAACTGGACGCCCCGCTCCTCGCCGACCCGGTCTGCCGCAGCCACGAAAACCTGGTTTTGGGTTGCGGCGCCGACGCAGGCGTAGTCACCCATCGTCCATCCCCTTTCGTCTGTAGCCTGGCGCCGGAAGTTCGCCACCCAGTTGGTGGGAACACAAATCATCTCGGCGCCCCTCAAGGCCAGCAGCCGAGCCGCCTCGGGAAACCAGAGGTCGTAGCAGATCAGAATCCCAATTCTGCCCCAGGGGATCTCAAAGCTGAGAAACCCCGTGTCCCCGGGACTGAAGTAAAGCTTCTCGTCGTTAAAAAGGTGGGCCTTGCGATAGACCCCGGCCAGTCCCTCAGGGGAGATAAGCGCCGCCGCGTTGTACCGCCGCTGGCCAGCTGCCTCGGCAAAGCCAGCCACCAGCCAGAGCCCATGCTGATGGCAGAGTTCGCCCCAGCTGGTCAGCGCCAAATCCTCCGCCGTCTGGGATGAGGAAGCCGCCTCCGGCTCACTCTCGAAGGTGTATCCCGAGGCGGCCAGCTCGGGCAGGATGACCAGATCGGCCCCGGCCGCCGCCGCCTGCGTGATGAAGCGCGAACCCGTGGCCAGGTTTCCCGGCAGGTCGCCCACCCGGGGCTCGTACTGGCACAGCGCCACTCTCAGCGACGACGAACTCTGCATGAAGACATTGTCCGCCCCCGGGGCGGTCAGAAGTCCATGTCGTCCATGCCACCCATACCGCCCATGCCACCCATGCCGCCCATGCCACCCATGCCACCCATGGGGTCCTCGCCTCCGCCCGGAGCTCCTACCGGTGCCGGCTCTGGGATGTCAGCCACCAGGGCCTCGGTGGTCAGCAGCATGCCCGCGACCGAGGCGGCGCTCTCAAGGCTTACCTTGACCACCTTGGTGGGGTCCACGATCCCGGCGTCGAAGAGGTCACCGTAGGCCAGCTTGTCGACGTCGAAACCCTCATTAGGACCCATCTTCGACACCTTCTCGCAGACGATAGAACCCTCCTCGCCGGCGTTGGCCGCAAGCTGGCGCAGGGGAACCTCCAGGGCTCGCCGCACCGCCTCCACGCCAGCGCGCTCGTCATCGTCGGCGCCCAGGCCCTGGAGCGCCCCGCGAACTTGCAGAAGACTCCGCCCGCCACCGGGGAGAATACCCTCGGCCACCGCCGCCCTGGTCGCGTCCAGCGCGTCCTCGACACGCTCTTTACGCTCCTTGAGAGCGGTCTCGGTAGGCGCACCTACCCGTACCACTGCCACTCCGCCAACCAGGCGCGCCTTGCGCTCCTGGAGCTTCTCGCGGTCCCAGTCGGAGTCGGTATCGTCCAGCTGCCGGTCGATCTCCTTGACGCGGGCGGCGACCTGCTCCTTGCTGCCAGCGCCCTCGACGAAGGTGGTGTCCTCCTTGGTCACGACCACCCGACGCGCCGAGCCCAGCTGGCGCTCCTGGACCCCATCCAGCGTCAGACCCAGCTCCTCAGAGATGACTTCAGCCCCGGTCAGCACCGCCAGGTCCTGCAGCATCGCCAAGCGCCGGTCGCCGAACCCCGGCGCCTTGATGGCGCAGGCGGAGGCGGTTCCGCGCAACTTGTTGACGACCAGGGTGGCCAGGGCCTCACCGTCGATGTCCTCAGCCACTATCAGCAGCTGCCGGCTAGCGCTGACCGCGATCTCCAGGGCAGGGACGACGTCCTTCACAGCCGAGATCTTCCGGGGTGTGATCAGGATCAGAGGATGGTCCAGCACCGCCTCCATGCTCTTCTGGTCGGTGACCAGATATGGAGAGACCCAGCCGCGATCGAACTGCATGCCCTCCACGACCTCGACCTCCGTCTCGATCCCGGACCCCTCCTCCACGGTGATGACTCCGTCCGCTGTCACCTTGTCCATGGCGTCAGCGATCATCTCCCCGATCTCGCGACTTCCGCTGGAGATGGTGGCCACGTGGGCGATGTCAGCGCGACCATGCAGGGGCCGGCTGAGCTTGGTCAACTCCTCCAGCGCCCGAGCCGTGGCGAGGTCGATGCCACGCTTCAATCCCATGGCGGCCGACCCACCGGCCAGGTTGCGCATGCCTTCCTCGATCAGGGCCTCCGCCAGTAGGGCCGCAGTGGTTGTGCCGTCACCGGCCCGGTCGTTGGCCTTCCGGGAAGCCTCCGCAAGCAGCTGGCCACCCATGTTCTCGAAGTGGTCAGGAAGCTCGATGTCGCGCACTATGGTGGCCCCATCGGTGGTCACCTGAGGACTGCCGTACTTGCGGTCGATCACCACCGAGCGGCCTCGTGGACCGAGCGTGGGACGGACGGCCGCGGCCACCTGGGCCGTTCCGCGCAGCAGAGCCTGCCGCGCGTCCTCATCGAACTTAAGCTGCTTTCCTGACACCTTCAGAACCCTCCTTGGAGCCGCGGGCCGACGGCTCGCGGACGGCTGTAGCCAGCCGCCGCGTGCCGTCTCCTCACAGACTCAGGCCTTGCCGTTCCCGTTGACCACGGCCAGGATGTCCCGCTCCGAGAGAATCAGGTAGTCCTGCTCGTCGATCTTGATCTCCGACCCGGCGTACTTGGCGTAGATGACGCGGTCTCCGACCTTCACGTCGAGCTCCACACGCTGCCCGGTCTGTTCGTTGTACTTGCCGTTGCCGACAGCTTCGATGAGCCCCTCCTGAGGCTTCTCCTTAGCGGTGTCTGGAAGCACAATCCCACTCTTGGTGGTCTCCTCGCGCTCCAGGGGCTTCACCACCACGCGATCTGCCAGGGGTCGTAGCTTGAGGCTCATTGCAACCTCCTCCTCTGATTAGCACTCAACGGTACCGAGTGCTAATAGTCTAGTCCCTGACCGGGACGGCCCGCAAGTTTCCCTCGGGCGTTCGGTGGGGACCTGGCTGGCGCCTTCCCCAGAAGCGGCCGTTCAGCCCGACCGGCTAAACGCTCCAGACGCCTCCAGTGCCGACTCTGGCACCAGGCTATCCTCCTGACTGGCCATCTCCAGGGTTTGGCCGGACGGCTCTGGCAAGAGGAAAGTCGCCCCAATCCCGATCACGGCGGTGGAGGCTGCGATCAGCATCACCCCGGAGAGCCCCAGCGTCGCCAGCACCAGGGGAAATGTGAAAGTCCCCACGAAGGCGCCCAGCTTGCCGGTCCCCGCGGATATCCCGTGTCCCGTGGTCCGCGCTGCCACTGGATACAGCTCTGCCGGGAGCACGAAGGTCGTGGTGTTGGGGCCAAATTCAGTGAAGAAGTAGCTGAGCCCATACAGGATCAGGAAGGGGGCCACATCCTTGATGACGCCCGGAATCACTCCGATCAGGAAGAAGGCCACCGCCATCATGGCGAAGCCGATGAACTGCAATCGTCGGTGGCCGATCCGGTCGATCGTGAAGAAGGCCACCACGTACCCGGGCAGGGCGCAAACCGCAAAGATCACCAGGGTTATCGCCGTGTCCTCGATCAGGCTGGCCCTCGGCGCCAGCGATTTTAGAATCAGCGGCGAGGAGATGCTGTTGCCGTAGAAGGTGTAGTCGAGCATGAACCAGGAGCCCGCGGTACCCACCAGCAGCAGCAGGTAGCGGGGGCTGGAGAGGAACTGGCGCAGAGAGAGGCGCACCCTGTCCCCGGCTACCTCGCCCTGAACATCGACCTGGTTGCGGGTGTAGGTGCGCACCGCCTCGGCGGCGGCGACGGCCCTGCCCTGGACCCTGGCCATGTAACGTGGCGACTCGGGCAGCCGGCGCCGTAGGTAGATGACCGCGATGGCGGGGACGGCACCCAGCCCCAGCATCAAACGCCACGCCAGGTCGTGGTTGATCCCCAGCGCCAGGATCACCAGCGCCACCACCGGCCCCATCACCAGCCCCAGCGCCTGCATGGAGAAGACCATGCTCACCAGTCGCCCACGATTCTTCCGATTCGAGTACTCGCTCATGATCACGGCGCTGACCGGGTAGTCGCCCCCGATCCCGATCCCGAGCACGAACCGCCACACGATCAGCCACTCGAGGTTGGGGGAGAAGGCGCTGCCGATGGCGGCCACCGCCATGATCGCCGCCTCCAGGCCGTAGATTGCCTTGCGACCGAAGACATCCGCGATCCGGCCAAATACGGTCGCTCCGACCAGGGCCGCGATGAGGGCGGTGCTGCCGATCAGCCCGATCAGGATCGCCGACGGGTGGTATTCAACCTTGATCAGGGCAAGCGCCACCCCGATGATGAAAAGGTCGTAGGCGTCGGTGAAGAAGCCCATTCCCGCCGTCAGCAGAACCCGGAAGTGGAATCGCCCCAGCGGGGCCTCATCCAGCGCTTCCACAACCCCTCTAGTGATCGTATCTCGGGACACTAACCGGGCCTCCCCATGGTCTGATGTGCCCCTAAATTCTCGACGGCGCAGGTTAGGGCGGGGTTAAGAGATTGCTAAGTGAGGCGGTCGGCGAGGTCAATCAGCCGGCTGGGCGCCACCTCTCAGCTGCTCGCGGAGCTGCGAGCGCCGAATCTTCCCGCTGACCGTTTTGGGCAGCTCCTCGACGAAGTGAATCTCCCGGGGGTACTTGTAGGGCGCGGTCACCCGCTTGACGTGCTCCTGGAGTTCGACCGCCAGCTGGTCGCTGCCCCGATAGCCCGGGGCCAGAATGATGAAGGCGGTCACGATCTGGGTGCGCAGGGGGTCCGGGCGACCCACCACGGCGGCCTCCGCCACCGCCGGGTGCTCGATCAACGCGCTCTCGACCTCGAAGGGCCCGATGCGGTACGCGGACGAGGTGATCACGTCGTCCGAGCGCCCCTCGAACCAGAGGTACCCGTCCTCGTCGCGTCGGCCCCTGTCCCCGGTCAGGTACCAGTCGCCCCGATAGGCGGCGGCGGTCGCCTCGGGGTCGCGGAAGTAACCGGCGAAGAGCCCCACCGGGCGCACCGGAGAGGTGCGCACCCCGATGTCCCCCTCCACTCCGGGAGGCGCCACCCGGCCCTCCGCATCGATGATGTCCACGTCGAAGCCCGGGACTGGCTTGCCCATCGAGCCCGGTCGCAGCGGCAGGCAGCGATAGTTGGCCACCACGTTGATGGTCTCGGTCTGGCCGTAGCCGTCGTACACGGGCAGCCCGACCCCCTCCTGCCAGAGGTGGATCACCTCGGGGTTGAGGGGCTCCCCAGCGGCGACACAGTGGCGCAGGCCGCTCAGGTCGTGGGCGTGCAGGTCGGTCAGGACCAGGGACCGGTAGATGGTCGGTGGGGCGCAGAAGGTGGTGATCCCGTAGCGCGCGATGACGTCCAGCAGCAGGTCCGGGTCCGGCTTGCCCATGTTCATCTGGACCACGGCCGCTCCCACCGCCCACTGCCCGAAGAGCTTGCCCCAGGCCGCCTTCGCCCACCCCGTGTCCGAGATGGTCCAGTGCAAATCTCCAGGGCGAAGGTCCTGCCAATAGCGAGCCGTCAGCTGATGCCCGAGCCCGTAGCTGGCTTGGGTGTGCAAGACCATCTTGGGATGGGCGACCGTGCCACTGGTGAAGTACACCAGCATCGGGTCGGACGCCAGGGTCGGCGACTCTCGCGTGGGCTCGGAGGAGGCCCGCTCCATCAGTCCGGAAAGTGGCGTCCACCCGGGGCCGGGAGGTTCCCCAACCACGATCGTCTCCCGCAACGAAGGCAGCTGCTCCCGCACCTGGTCCAGCTTGGCCGCTCCGACCTGGTCGGTCACGGCCACCACCGCTTCCGCATTCTTTGTTCTGAAGGCGATGTCCCGGGCGGTGAGCTGGCTGGTCGCCGGCATCGGGACGGCTCCCACTCGGATCGCTCCCAGCATCACGAAGTACCACTCCGGGATTCTCGGCAGCATCACGAAGATCCGCTCGCCCTTGCCGACCCCGAGTGCTCGCAGCGCGTGCCCGACGCGCCGGCTGGCCAAGACCAGGTCGGAGTAGGAATGCTCACCCACCACCTCCCCGGCGGGCCCCAGCGAGAGCAAGGCAAGCTCCTCAGGGTGGGACCTAGCCCGCGCCTCCAGGACATCCCGGACGTAGTTGAACTGCTCCGGGACCTGGAGCTGGAACCGGGCTCGCTCAGCTGCGTAGTCGACCATGTTGGGAGCGCTCTGCCGGCTCGGCCGTCCAGTCATCACCTCACCTCACTGTGCTGGTCGTAGTCCGCCTCCAACTCAGGCGAGCTTAGGCCACCCAGGACCGCAGGGCAACCATCTCCGGGCGACTGGCCCTATGGCCAGCTCACCCCGGCCCCACCTGGGACCAGCTGTAGCTGTAGGCGGGGCTTGCGCCGCCGACAGCCCCGATCTCGAGCGCGCAGGAGTCCAGCGCGGGCACCCCCTGGTCGTGGGCCCATGGCGCGCAGCCGATTCCGGCGTAGAGCTGCCGGCCGTCGACTTGTAGCAGCAGATTGGCGCGGTGCTCCCAGCAGCCAGGCGCCTGAGCCGAGGTGCAGCTGCCATTGGTGGTGGTGCCTCGCGTCCCGCCCCAGCCGTCGTTGTAAAGCCAGTCATACACGGCCCCCAGGGGACCGAAGTCGCCCGCCCAGTTGCTGGCCACGATGCCACCGCCCATGGGTGGGTCGGAGCCGGCCACCGCGGCAGCGGCGGCCTGCTGGTCCGCGCCCGCTGTCAGCCCCTGGATCGGGGGAAGGCCCCGGCTGACCCGCTCCTCGTCGATGAGCACGAACATCTCCTCATCCGCAGGCAGAGCCAGGAAGTTGGCCGGCAGAGCAAGCTGCGCGATGCCCTCCTGCTGACCGGCCTGGGCCAGGGCCCGCAGCTCAGACTGCTCACAGGCGACCGAGAGAGCTCCGGGACTTGAGCCGCAGGTGGCCGCGAACGTGTCGGGCAGGTTGGCCGCCGGGTTGGCCAGCGGAGAGGCCGGTCGAGTCGGGTCCTGAGTGGGTGGTGCGGTGGGAGTGGGAGGAGCGGAAGTCGGCACCACAGACGCCGGCGGGCTGGGCGCCAGAGCTGTAGCGAGATGATCCGACACCTGCCTGGCTGGCGCCAGTTGGCAGCCGGCCAGCATGGGGGCGCTCACAACCGAGACCGCCGTCAGGACCACCAGCCAGCCCACGAACCCGTGCCCTGCGAACCAGCCAGACTCCCTCAAGCGACTCCCCCAGCTAGCCATGGCCCAGACCAGGTTATCTAACCCGCCGCTTGGGCCACCGGTGGACCGGATCAGCCGTACTGACGCAAACCGGGGTCGATGTCCACCGGCTGGGAGTCAAAGCCATGGCTCATCTGGCGCACGATGGCCGCCGCGCCGATCATGGCGGCGTTGTCCGTGCACAACCCGGGGGCTGGGATGGTGACCTCCGCGATCCCCTGGAGCCGCTCCCGGGCCAGGCTCCGCAGCAGCCGGTTGCTGGCCACTCCGCCGGCCAGCACCGCCCTGCGGCAGCCGGTGTGCTCGACGGCCGCCTCCAACTGAATGCAGAGCGTCTCGATCGCCGCCTGCCGAAAGCTGGCCGCCACGTCGGCCAGGGTCTGGGGCTCTCGATCGGGCAGGTCGCGCAGCAGGTAAAGCACGGCCGTCTTCAGACCGCTGAACGAAAACGCGAAGTCGGGCAGGACCGGTCGGGGGAGGCGGAACCGCCGCGGATTCCCCTGCTCAGCGAGTCGGTCGATCTCGGGTCCTCCCGGGTAGGGCAGGCCCAGCATGCGCGCCACCTTGTCGAAGGCCTCCCCAACGGCGTCGTCCCGGGTCGCCCCCAGGAGCTCCACCTGCTGGTCGGAGCGGTAGTGGATCAGATCGGTGTGGCCGCCGCTGACCACCAGGGCCACGAAGGGCGGCTCCAGAGCCGGGTCCTCGATCCGGGCCGCGAGTACGTGGCCGGTCATGTGATTCACCCCCAGGATCGGGAGGCCGCAACTGATGGCTAAGCCCTGGGCATAGGCCACCCCGACCGCCAGACAGCCGACCAACCCCGGCCCCCGGGTGACCGCAATCCCGTCCAGCCTCCCCCACTCGCCATCGAGGGGAGTCATCGCCTCGCTGACTACATCCGCGATCCGCTCCAGGTGCATCCGCGCCGCCAGCTCGGGGACCACCCCGCCAAAGGCGGCATGGGCGGATGCCTGGGAGGCCACCACAGAGCTCCAAACCTGGAACCGGTCGTCGACGACCGCCGCGGCGGTCTCATCGCAAGAGCTCTCCACCGCGAGCAGCCTCAACTGCGGGGCCACTCCGCGTTGGGAAGCGGTCCGAACCCTTCAACCTCGAGCGCGCTGGCGATACTCAGGAACCGCGCCTTGAAGGAGGGGGCGTGGATCAGATCGGACCACATCACCACCGCGTCCTCACCGTTGTCGGTGTAGTAACCCCGCCGCCTGGCCATCACTTTGAATCCGAAGCTCTCGTAGAGATGGATGGCCACCTCGTTGGTCGGCCGGACCTCGAGGCTGATGAAGTTGGCACCGAGCTCGTAGGCCCGGGTCACCAGGGCGGCGAACATCACCTTTCCCAGCCCTTTCCCCTGGTCCTGGCGGCGCACCCCTATGGTGGTCACATGCGCCTCCTCCCCCACGCCCCAGAGGCCACCGTAGGCGCCGATCACGCCGTTGCGCCAGAGGCACAGGTAGTGGGCGGAACGGTTGCCGGTCAACTCCCGGTGGTACGCGTTGCTGGGCCACGGGGTTGGGAACACATCCAGCTCGATGGCTCTGACCTCGCCGATGTCGCCCAGCTGCATCGGGCTGAGCTGCAGCCGCTCGCCGATCAGGATCATGATGGCTCCTCGACCCGCACTCCATAGTCAGCGGTCAACAGATCGTACCCGCTGGCGGGGCCGAGGTCGCTTCTGGCCAACTGAGCCATACCCTCCATTAGCGACAGGCGCGGGCTCGCCGGCTTCAAGCCTGAGACCACCTTGAGCTCAGGGCTCGCAAGCAGCAGATCGACTCCCTGCCAGTCAGGCGGCCAGCTGTCCGCGGGGCGCAGGGCATAGCTGGGACAGACCGGCAGCCAGCCTCTCTCTCCGGGCCTCCCGGGATTGCCCCTGAAGCGTTGTCCGTAGACACCTCCACGGCCGGCCCCAGCCACGACCAGAAGGTCACCACGCTGCGAAGCGACAGTAGCCGCCAGCACCTCCAGGCTCCCCACCTGATGAAGTGGCAGCCCCTGACCCTGGGCGATTCCCAGCGCCAGGGACATCCCTGCCCGAACACCGATATAGGAGCCGGGGCCGCGGGCTACCACCACTCGGCCAAGGCGGCCTGCCGCGATGTCGACAAGTTCTGCCGCCGCGGTGACCAGGGCGACGATTCCAGTCAGCTCAACCCGGGCCTCGACCAGCTGGCCCGACCGGTCCACCAGAGCCAGCCGCGCATCGGCTCGAGCCGAAGAGTCGACCGCCAGGACCAGTTCCGACTCAGGCATCCTTAGACATCCTGAAGTGGCTCTTCCAGGTGCGACGGCAGCCAGAGTTGGAAATCTCGCTCCGAGGGTCCGAGAACGGCAATCCTGATCACCCCGTTGAACCACTCCCCGCTCGCTCTCTCCGCCCACTCAACGACGGCCGCCCCCTCCTCCAGAAACTCGTCCAATCCCAGGGCGCGCAGGTCGGCGGCCTCCGGGAGACGGTACAGGTCGAGATGGTGGACCGTGACCCTTCCGGGGTGCACCGCGTGGAGCAGAAAGGTGGGGCTGCGAACGTCATGCCCGCCGCCCGCCCCGGCCACGATGCCCTGGGTGAGGGTAGTCTTGCCGGAGCCCAGCCCGCCCTCCAGGGCCAGGCAATCCCCCGGGCGCAGTCGAGAGCCTATTCGCCACCCGAGACGAGCGGTTTCCTCCGGCCCTCGGGAGACCAGCCGCCGCGGTCCGGGCTGACCGCCAGTGGCGTCAGTAGTGCTGGTATCCAAGCCGGCCTCCGACCCTCAGCTCCAGACCACCTTCGGACTCCAGCAGTCGGACCCCACCGCCTGGTCCCAACCGTCCCACTCGGCGCAGGGGGGCCAGCCCCGGGGGCCACTCCTGCAACACCCGGTCGACGGCCTCGGTCGGGAGGCTGGCCAGCAACTCATAGTCCTCCCCGCCCGCGACCGCGAGCTGTACGGAGCCATCGCCGAACCGCTCCCGCAGGCCGGCTGCGAACGGCAGGCAGTCAGCCCACAACTCCACAGCGGCCCCGCTCGCCGCCGCGATTCTGGCCGCATCCAGCAGCAACCCGTCGCTGAGGTCAGTCATCGCGGTGGCCCCGGCCCGGCGCAAGGCCCGTCCCTCGGCGATCCGAGCCGTCGGAGCCACCAGCCGGGACCGCCATCCAGCCGGGACCGCGGGGTCACCCTGGCGCCAACCCTCCAGGGTCCCTGCGGCCGCGCCAAGCTCCCCCGTCAGCAGCAGGACATCACCCTCGCACCCGCCGGAGATGGTGACCGGCCGGCCGTCGGGTACCGACCCCAACACGGTCACGGTCAGGACCAGGGGGCCATTCGCCGCGCTGATGTCGCCCCCGGCGATGCTGGCCCCATCGCGGGCGGCAGCCTCCACCAAGCCCAACTGGATCGCCTCCACCGCAGCCAGGGCCGTCTCGGGCGGCAGCACCGCCGCGACCAGCCCGAACTCCACCTCGCCACCCATGGCAGCCAGGTCGGATGCCGAGCTGCCCCACGCCTTGAGGCCGACCTCATAGGGAGATTGACGGGCCTTTTCGAAGTCCACCCCCTCCACCAGGGTGTCCGTGGAAACCAGGACGGTGGGCGCCGCCGGCACCCAGCCGGCTGCATCGTCGCCAGGACCGATCAGCAGCTTCGACGAGCGGCCGGCAGTGGACATCAGCCGCGCCAGCAGGCCCTCCTCCCCGATCGTGAGCAGATCCGGCCCCGACCACCCGCTCCGGCGTAACCGCGCCCGCTGGTCCGCGGCTTCTCCGGCGCTCAGGCTGGTGCCAATGCAGTCGGAGTCCCAGTCTGAGGCGAGCTGGCCCCAAAACCCTCCGGGCGCCCCGCCAGGCCGGCCAGATGGGCGCTCCGCCCTGCCTCCACCGCCTTGGCGAACGCCCTGGCCATCGCCACCGGGTCGTGGGCCCTGGCGATGCCGGTGTTGACCAAGACTCCGGCGGCTCCCCACTCCATGACTCGGGTGGCGTCCGATGGGGAGCCCAGGCCCGCGTCCACAATCACCGGCACCGGGCATTTGGCGATGATCAGGCGCAGGTTGTGAGGATTGAGCACTCCCAGGGTGGAGCCGATGGGAGCCGCCCCCGGCATCACCGCGGTCGCGCCCGCATCCGCCAGTCGCAGGGCCAGCGCCACGTCGTCGCTGGCGTAGGGCAGGACCGTGAACCCTTCGGCCACCAGCCTGACCGTGGCCTCCAGGGTCGCGATGGGATCGGGCAACAGGGTCTCCGGCTCCCCCACGACCTCGACCTTGATGAAATCGGACAGCCCCGCCGCGCGCGCCAGCCTGGCCAGCCTGACCGCCTCGTCAGCCGAGGTGGCGCCTGCGGTGTTGGGCAGCAGGATGTAGCCGCCCAGGTCGATCCCCTCCAGCTCGGAGCGGTGGTCGCCATCGAGGTGGAGGCGGCGCACCGCCAGGGTGATCATCTGCGCCCCGGACGCCGTGATCGAACTGGCCAGCACCTCGGACGACGGGAACTTGCCGGTGCCGTGGATGAGTCGGGAGGTCAGCTTCGATGCCCCCAGGCTAAGGCCGTCCTGATCAGACATGGATCCCCTCCCAGATGACCGCTACTGCCGCTCGTCGCTCAGATCTGTGACCGGAGCCTGGGCTGCAGCCTGACCATGGCTCAGCCGTGCCCGAAGCGAGGGCAACCCCTGGATCGGCGGACGCCACCTCGTCGCCGGTCTCAGAGCGGCGAGAGCGCCACCGAGGGTGCCCCTTGGCGTCCTGATGTTGAAGGTGGCGGCCCCGGCCCGACTCGGCGTTCACCCGCCACCCACAAAGTGGACCAGCTCCAGCTGATCCCCGGCCCCAACCGCCGCCTCGGCCCAGCTGTGGCGGTCGACGATGACCCCGTTGCGCTCGACCACCAGGGCCGTCGGGTCCAGTTGCAGATCGGCCAAGAGGCGCTGCACAGTTTCCCCCGGAGGGCACTTCCTGGCCTCGCCGTTGAGCCGGATCCAGCTCCACTCCGGCGCCGCGTCGATTTCGCTGCGGAGCGCGCGCGCCGCCGCTTCCGGATTGGCGCTGGCGCAGATGGCCCGGACCACGGCGACCATGTCCGCCCCTGCCGCGATGGCCGCGCGGGCGTCACTCACGCCCAACCCGCCGATCGCGACCACGGGAACCGCCGCGGCGCGCGCCGCAGCTTCGACATGTTCGAAACCCACAGCCGAGCTCCCCATCTTGGTCGGGGTCAGATGCACCGGACCTGCCGCGACGTAATCCAGCTCGAGGCCAGCAGCGGATCGCAGCTGGGCTGGATCGTGGGTGGACAGGCCGATCAGGAACTCGGGGCCGAGCCTGGTCCGGGCCTCCGCCACCGGGGTGTCATCCTGCCCGAGGTGAACGCCGTCGGCGCCAGCCGCGGCCGCCAGCTCGACGTGGTCGTTGACCAGGAAGAGCGCCCCGGCCGCATGGCAGACTTCCCGGCAGGTAGCGGCCAGGGCCACCAACTGGTCCGGCGGCACTCCCTTGCGGCGCAGCTGCACTAGGTCCACCCCACCGCTCAGTGCCGACGCGAGCAGTCCCGGGAGGTCATCGGACGGCGTCGCGTCGTCGGTGACCAGGTAGAGCCGGGACCGGCGCAGGCGTTCTCGCCGGCCAGCGCCGCTGACAAGCTGCCGGGGCTCGGAGCTGGCCTTGGACATGGCTCAATTGTATTCGCGGCAGAGCTGACGCCTCAGCCGCACTCGATCTCCTCGAACTCCCAACTCGCCCCCAAACCAGGTCAGACTCCAGCCCGACACGGCCCGCATCAAGGCCACCGCTCACCGCGCCGGTGGCGCCACGCCGACCCTGACGGGGAGACAGCGCCGCTATTCGGGGACCGCGACCTCCCGAGGAACTCGCGCCAGAATCTGCGTGACCACCTCGTAGTTGATCGTCCCCAGTCGGGAGGCAACCTCCTCGGCGGTAACCTCGGCCGATCCCTGGCGCCCGATCAGGACCACCGGATCACCCCGGCTGACCGCGCGATCCCGCGACACGTCGACCATGGCCAGATCCATCGAGACATCCCCGACCAGAGGGTGGCGCCCGCCCCTGATGAGGACCGACCCCCAGTTGGCCGGACCGCGCCGGAAGCCGTCCCCATAGCCAACCGGGATGGTCGCGACCCGCATCGCGCGCTCAGCTCGGAAGGCGTCCCCGTAGCCCACGAAGGACCCCGCCTCGAGGTCATGGATCTGAGCCACCGTGGTCTTGAAGGAGAGCACCGGCTGCCGCCTTCGGCCGTCCCCAGTCAGGAGACCAAGCAGCTCCCCACCACTTCGCACCAGGTCCAGCCTGGACTCGGGAAGGTGGTGCCAGGAGGCGCTGTTGGCGGCATGCCGGAGACGGAACCGATGACCTTGCCGCTCCCCCGCCGCCACCGCAGCCAGCAGCCGGTCCAGCTGCTGGCGCGCCGAGGTGGCGTCCTGGCCCTTGCGAAAGTGGGTGTAGATACCCTCCAGGTCCACGTTCGCCAGGGTCTGCGCCTCAGCCACGAAGGAGCCCACGGCTTCGGGCGCAACTCCCAGGCGCGACATGCCGGTGTCGACCTTGAGATGGGCTCGCGCGCGGCTGCCGGCACGGTCCGCCGCCGCTTCCAGAGCCGCCAGCACCTCCGGGTCGAAGACGGTGACGACCAGATCCAGGGCAATGGCCTCGGCCACCTGCCTGGGAGGGGTGTAGCCCAGGACCAGACAGGGGGCCCGGATCCCAGCGCTGCGGAGTTGGGCGGCCTCGGCGAGAGTCGCTGTGGCGACCCACTGCGCCCCGCTGGCAAGTGCCGTCCTGGCCACCTGGATGGCACCGTGGCCGTAGGCATCGGCTTTGACCACGGCCATGAGCGGGACCGGGGCCAGCTCGGCCGCCACCGCCGACACATTGGCGGCCAGCCCAACCAGGTCCACCTCGACCCAGGTCGGCCGGCGCGTCGATCTGAACCCAACCAGCCGGCGGCCGCGCTCCTGGCGCAGGAGGGGTGTGCCCGGCTGCGCCAGCCTGGCCGTGAGTCGCTCCAGCCGCTGACCCGCCGTTCCCTTGACCAGCACCGAGCCGCCCTGGGCCAGGACGGGCTGGGCGAGCGAGAGGGCCTCGCTGACCGTCGCCGCCGTGTCGACTAGAGGGCCAGGCTCAGAGGGCAAGTCCCAGCGCTCGTCCAGCACGACCACCCGAATCCCCGGCGGAGGGACCAATTGCCATGGACCACTCCCCACTACGGCCAGGCGCGGTCCGGGCAGTTGCCGAAGCGCATCTGCCGCCAGCGCCAAGGAGAGCGGAGTGGCATCAACCGAGTCGTCGAGCACCAGGCCGCCGGGCACCCCTGGCCGAAGGGAGAGCCTTCCCGGCAGCGGACCGAGGGCGGAGAGGGCTGCGACGGCCGGGGCTGGATCAAGGCCCAGCGCCAGGATCGAGGCCAGCGCGCTACCCCAAGCGCCCTGGGTCACGGTTGGGTGGAGTCCAGAGGGGACATCCCACGACACTCCCCCGATGACCACGCGGCATCTCCATGGCCCCGGCCAGCCGGGATCCGAGTCAACTTCGCCAACCTCGACCTCGGCCCCGCTCCCCAAGGCCCCAAACGTGACCCGCTGGCGTTGGCGGAAGGCTCGCTCCAGCCATGGATCCGCCAGCGGCCGGACCAGTCCCGCTCCGCTGGGGGCCAATCTGGCCAGCAGTTCAGCCAGCGCCGCAGGCGACCGCCAGTAGAGCGCCTCGGCGTCGCTGGTGCTGGTGACACACCAGACCCGCGGACGCAGCATCCGGCCCAAAAGCGACTCCTCGAGCTGGTCGGCGGCAACCACCTCCAGAACCACTCGACTCGGCCGCGCAGGCCCGGCGGCAAGGGCCAGCGGGATGCCCAGGGGATCGTTGCGGTCGCCGTTACCCAGCACGGCCTCGCCGCTCGCCGCTGCCCAGGCAGCCACCAGAGCCGCCTGGGCAGTGCTCTTGCCAAGGCTTCCGGCGATCACCACCAGCTCGCTCTGGGCCAGCCTGAGCGCGGCCCAATCCACCAGCGCCCGGCGGCAGCTGTCGACCTTGACCACGGTCGGCCTGGGGCCGGCCCAATCGGCCCTCGACCAGGGCACCAGGTCATCCACTGGGCGCTCGACAAGAAAGCCGGTGGCCCCCCTTAGGTAAGCCTCGCTGATGAAGCTATGGCCATCCCCGGTGGCGGTGCGGAGGGCTACAAACAGCTCTCCCCCAACCACGTCGCGCGAGTCGTTCGCGATCTTGGTGAATTGCTGGGCTCCCTGGGTCAGCACCACGGGTGCCTGCGAGGCGGCCCCGGCCAACAGTTCTCCCAATTGGAGCATCAGGGTCGGGATCTGGCCTCGATAACCAGGCGCACCTGCTCTTGAATCTCCACCAGAGCATCGCCCACCTCGCTGGCCAGGATTCCGGCCCGGCCCCGCCGCCGGCCCAGGGTGGAGCCCGCCTCGGCGTGCAGGAACACGCCCGCCTGGGCTGCGGCGAAGGGCGCCTGCCCCTGGGCGATCAGGGAGCCGATCAAACCCGAGAGGACATCCCCCGTACCCCCGGAAGCGAGCGCCGCAGTGGCATGGTCGTCGGTCCAGATCTCGCCCTGGGGCCCGGCTACCACAGTTCCAGCGCCCTTGAGGACGACGACGCAGGCCAACTGCCTGGCCAGCTGGGCGGCCGCGCCCACCCGGTCCGCCTGGAGGTCGACCAGGGTGCGTCCCATCAGCCGTGACGCCTCCAGGGGATGCGGGGTCAACACACATCCAGGAGGTACCAGCCCCCGCAGCTGGTCGCTGCTGGCGACCGCGTTGAGGGCGTCGGCGTCCAGCACCAACTCGCGGCCGCGGCCGGTCATCTGACGCAACACCGCCCGCAGGAAGCCGGTCACCGACCGGCCCTCGCCCAGCCCGGGGCCGCAAACTACTGCCTGGGCGCCCGCTAAAGGACCTGTTAAGGCCGCGGCCGAGTCCTCCGAGAACCCGTCGACGAGATCTGGGACCGGGACCAGAATGGTCTCGGGCGCGAAACCGCCGGGTCCGGCGCCAGCGCCGACAATCACCTTGACCTTGCCAGCCCCGCCCCGATGAGCGCCCCGGCAGGCCAGGATCGCTGCCCCCGGGAAGGCCGGGCTTCCGGCCAGGACCAGCACCGTCCCGAAGGTTCCCTTGTGGGACTGTTCGGGTCGTCCCGGCAGGACCATGTCTCCCGGGACCTCGGCCAAGAGCCGGCTCGCGGCATCGAAGCCCGGGCGAAAAGTGGCGACCGCCACCGCCAGCCCGATGTCATGGGAGAGGCTCACCTCCAGACCGGGCACCGGCCGCCCGCCGACCAGCACCTCAGGCGCACCGCCCGGCCGGTGTGTGACAGCGATGCTTGGGTAGGTGGGAATCGGCCGACCCTGGCTGCCGAAGACCTTGCGCACCGCTTCCTTGGCCGCCCAGCGAGCGGCCAGCCGCTCCGGCCTGCCGGCGCAGTACTCGGCCTCCTCCGCGCTGAACATCTTGGCCACGAACCCGGGCCGCCGAGTGCTGAGGTGAGCGATCCGTTCGACCCCGGTGATGTCGACCCCCACGGTCAGCCGCGGATCCACCCAGCGCTCGGTCAAACCGCCATACAGCGGCTCACTCGACGGTCACCGACTTGGCCAGGTTGCGGGGTCGATCTACGTCACAGCCCCTGACCATGGCCGCGTGGTAGGCGAGCAGCTGGCCCACAAGCGCGTTCACCAACGGCGAGACGATCTCAGGCACTCGGGGCACCTCGACCGTGAACTGAACGTCGTCAACCAGGGAATGATCGCCGGCGCTCACCACCGCCAGCACCGGACTCTCGCGGGCGCAGACCTCCTGGATGTTGCTGCGCGTCTTCTCCCGGGTGGCGGACTCGGTGGCGAAAGCGATCACCGGCATCTCCGGATCGAGCAGAGCGATTGGGCCGTGCTTGAGCTCCCCCGCCGGATAGGCCTCGGCATGCAGGTAGGAGACCTCCTTGAGCTTGAGAGCCGCCTCCAGCGCTGCCGGATAGCTGTAGCCTCGCCCCATGTAGAGCGCACCCCTGTGCTCCGCCAGCCACGCACCCAGAGGAGCGAACTCATGCTCCCTTGCGAGTACCTGACGCTGCACGTCAGGCACCGACCGCAGCGCCATCGCCAGCTCGCGGAGATCGCCTGGGTCCCTGGTCTGACGCACTTGGGCCAGACGCAGAGCCAGCAGCAAAGCGCAGGCCACCTGGTTGACAAAGGTCTTGGTCGAAACCACGCAGATCTCCGGCCCCGCGTGCAGGTTGATTACGCCATCGGCCTCCAGGGCCAGAGTGCTGCCGACCACATTGGTCAGCCCGAGGACGAACCCGCCTCGCTCCTGGGCCAGGCGAGCGGCCGCGAGGGTGTCAGCCGTTTCCCCGGATTGGGAGATGGCGATGGTGAGAGTGGTCGGGTCGACCGGCTGGGGCCGGTAGCGCCATTCCGAGGCCACCTCCACAGCCGTGGGCAACCCCGCCAGGTCCTCGATGGCATACTTCGCCAGCATCCCCGCGTAGTAGGCGCTGCCGGCGGCCACGATCTGGACCCGCTGGAAGCTCGCCAACAGGCGGTCGTCGGCGCCCCAATTAGAGAACTCCACGTGGCCGTCAGCGAGCAACCGTCCCCGCAGGGCATTCTCCAGCGCGGCCGGCTGCTCGTGGATCTCCTTGGACATGAAGTTGGGGTAGCCGCCGCGCTCAGCCTCGATCACGTCCCATTCCACTCGCACCACCCGGGGGGCGAGCTCGGTGCCATCCACGATTGAGGTCACCACCGGCCCGACCGGGGTGAGCACCACC
>DATKSV010000036.1:0-16392 GCA_035531535.1 Candidatus Nanopelagicaceae bacterium
CTGGCCGAGTCCTACGCCATGGTCGCGATCGCCAAGTACACCAAGCACTACCAGCGAGTCGCCTTGGCGTTCGGCAACGACATCGGGTCCCAGACCTTCGTCGGCCCAGCGTTGACCTCGATCAAGAAGGCCGGGCTGACCCTGACCGCCAACGTGACCCTGGACCTGACCGCCAACACATTCCGCACCGAGGCGGAGCAGGTGGTGCAGAGCCACCCCCAGGTGATCCTGACCGAAGCCCTGGGGTCCGCAGACGCGACCTTCCTCGCCGAGGTCAAGCAGCTCAATGGTGGGGTGATGATCCCCGTGATCGGCACCTCGGCAACGATCTCCCCGGCGTGGTTCTCGGCAGTGGCCGGTGCCGTCGGAGCCTCAACCCTGGCCCAGAACTTCGTCGCCGACAACTTGGTGACGGCAACCTCGGGCCCCGAATTCACACCCTTTAACAACGCCATGCAGGCGGTTAAGTCCCAGGTCACCAGCTTGGACGCGGGCAGCCTCAACACCCTGCTCTCCGGACCTGGGGCGGTCCACCTCTTCGACGGGATGACCCTGGCCGCTCTGGCCATGATCATGGCTAACAGCACCAAGCCCAGTGTTTACAAGGCCGACATCCTTAAGATCGGAGATGGGGTGCCGGGCGCCGTGGTCGTCAACAGCTTCGCTCAGGGGAAAGCCGAGCTCGCCAAGGGCAAGGCGATCCGCTACATCGGCCCCGGGGGTCCGACCAGTTTCGACAGCTACCACGACTCTCCGGGCATATTCCAGGTGGACGGCTACTCCGCCAGCGGCTCCGTTCTGGTGCTGGGCGGAATCACCACCGCTCACTACCGCGCAGTCCAGTAGTCCCAGCCCAAGCATGAACTTCGACCGGGTGGGGCAGCCGCTGCCCCACCCGGTCTACTGCGAGCCAGGAAACATCTTCCCAAAATGAGTCTTTTTATTGCCTCGATCGGATTCGGCATCGTCACCGCCTCGGTGTTGGCCATTGCCGCAGTTGGTTTCACTGTCCAATTCGGCGTCACTGACGTGATCAATCTGGCCTATTCGTCAGTCATGATTGCCAGCGCCTATGTGGCCTTCCTGATCAATCAACTGGGCCAGGGCCAGTCGATTTGGATCGCCATGGTGGTGGCGGCCGGGTTCGGCGCGGTGGTCTCCGTGGTGATCAACAAATATCTCTATGCGCCCTTCCAGCGTCGGGGGACCTCGCCTACGGCGGTGGTCATCGTGTCGCTGGGGGTCTTGCTCATCATCGAATACACGGTCCAGGCCGTGGAGGGCAGCGCCAACGTCTCCTACACCATGAGCCAGGGGGCTACCCTCAGCTTCGGGGGCCTGATCCTGACCGTGGTGCAGCTGGTGATCATTGGGCTGAGCCTGATCTTTATGGTCGGACTCCACCTCCTGCTACGGTACACCCGGTTCGGCAAGGCGATGCGTGCCACCGCGGCAGACCGTACCCTGGCGCGCAACTGCGGCATCCGAACCGATCGCGTCGTGACCTTGGCCTGTCTCCTGACGGGAGCGCTCTGCGGCGTGGCGGGCACTGTGTTCGTCATAAACACCGGTAGTTTTGGAGCCACGAGCGCAGACCTATTTCTGGTCATGATCCTGGCTGCCGTCTTCCTGGGCGGCCCTGGCCAGCCGTACGGCGCCATGCTGGGCGCCTTGGTGATTGGGGTGGCCACGGAGGTCAGCGCGGTGTTCATCACTGCCGACTACAAGTATGTGCCGGCCTTCGTAATCCTTCTAGTCGTGTTGGCGGTTCGGCCCCGCGGCCTGTTCAATGCCGGAGCGATAGGATGACGTGGTCAGTGCAGTCGCCGCCACGTTCAGACGCATGCTCACCGCGGCCGGTGCAACTGTGAGGAGAGTAAGTCTATGAGCCAGGCCACTCTGTTTTACCTGGCCAACCTACTAATTTATGGGTCCGTGGATGCGATCGCCTGCTTGGGCCTCTCGATGCAGTTCGGGGTGGCGGGCATCAGCAACTTCGGCTACATCATCTTTCAAGCTGCCGGCGCCTATACCGCGGCCGTATTGGCCCTGCCCCACCCCACCGCCAACGGTGGCTTCCAGAGCTACATCGGCGGGCTGGGCCTGCCCTTCCCGATCCCGCTGCTGGGGGCGGCGGTGGTCGGGGGGCTGGTGGCCTTGCCCTTCAGCCTGCTGGTGGGGCGGCGGCTTACCGGCCACGTGGCTGCGATTGGTCTGTTGGTAACGGCCGTGATGGCCAACCTTCTGGTGACCAACTTCGTGCCCCTGTTCAACGGCGCGGCCGGCCTTTCGCTGATCCCGCAGCCGTTGCAGAACTTGGCCAATCCGCAGGGCCAGGCGTATCAGTGGGGCTACGGGGTGGCCGCAGCCATCGTCGCGCTCGCGATCTATTTTCTGTTCCGTCGCATCACCGAGTCACCCTACGGGAGGAGTCTGCGAGCGATGCGAGACAACAGCCCCGTGGCCAACGCCCTGGGCAAGGATCTCCTCAGCATGCGAACCGCCATGCTGGTTCTGGGGGGGATGGCCGCTGGGCTTTCCGGGGGGGTGCTGGTGGGCTTCATCACGCTCTGGGACCCGGGCGCCTGGGGCTACGCTGAGACCATCGTGCTGTTCGCGGCGGTGATCATCGGGGGCACGGGCAACCACAAGGGAGCGATCCTGGGGGCGGTGCTGGTGCCCTTGGGATTTGAGGAAGCCACCCGGTTCATCCCGTCGTCGCTCGGCCCGCCGGGAATGATTCCCGCCTTGCAGTGGGTGGCCATCGGGTTGCTGATAGTGGGCTTTCTCTGGTTTCGTCCCCAGGGCATCATCCCCGAGCAGCGGCGGCGGGTCTTCGCCAAGGCTCAGGCCCGGGCGGCTCTGACCGGCGCCAGCGACGCCACGGTTCGGCTCCAGAGGGCCGCGACCGCGTTGGTCCCTGCGGAACCGGCGCCCAAGCCCGAGGGATCCATTCTCGCGACCGAGGGAGTGGTGGTGAGTTTCGGTGGCCTGAGGGCGGTGGACGGGGTGAGTATTAGCGTCGGGCGCGGGCTCCTGACCGGGCTGATTGGACCCAATGGGGCGGGTAAGTCCACCTTCCTTTCCGCCTTGGCCGGAACCGTGCCGATCGCCGAGGGGCGCATCCTCTTCTCCGGGCAGGACGTGAGCCGGATGCCCGCCTACCTGCGGGCCCGTGCTGGCCTGGTGCGCACCTTCCAGTTGGCCAGCGAGTTCAAGCGCCTGACGGTGGTGGAGAACCTGCTGGCTGCGGTTCCCGGGCAGAAGGGCGACACATTTGTGGGGGCGCTCCGGGGGCGGCGCTATTGGCAGCAGGAGGAGTTGGCGGCTATTGACCAGGCCAAGCAGTTGATGGACCGCTTCGGGCTGCTCGAATACGCGGACTCCTATGCCGGCAATCTCTCGGGGGGCCAGCGGCGTCTGGTCGAGATCATGCGCGCGATCATGGCCAGACCGAAGTTGTTGTTGCTCGACGAGCCGATGGCGGGGATCAACCCCACCCTGGCCCGCCGGATTGGCAAGAACCTGCAGGAGCTTTGTGCTGAGGGCATGACCATTCTGCTGGTGGAGCACGAGCTCGCCTTCATGGATGAGTTCTGCGACCCGGTGATCGTGCTGGCGGAGGGCCGGGTGCTGGCGGAGGGCACCATGGCGGCCCTGCGTGGCCATCCGGAAGTGGTGGAGGCTTACCTTGTCGGTTGAAGCAGGAGCGGCCCCGGCGACCGTGAAGGGCGCGGCCCTCGCTACTGAGTTGCTCTCAGCAGGTTATGCCGGGCGCGCGGTGGTCCAGGAGCTTTCAATTCGGGTGGCTCCCGGGGAGGTGGTATCGGTGGTCGGTCCCAATGGCTCCGGTAAGAGCACTCTCCTGAAGTCGCTGGTCGGGGTGGTGCAGGTGCTCAGCGGCAAGGTCCTCTTGGATGGTAATGACATTACCAATTGGAGTCCCGACGCGGCCGCGCGGGCCGGGATCGGATATGTCCCCCAGATCGATGATGTGTTCGCGCCTTTGACAGTACGGGAGAACCTTGAGATGGGGGGCTACCTGTTGCCAGCCCGAGAGGTCCCGGGGCGCATCACCCATGTTTTGGATGTCTTCCCCCAGCTGGCCCGGATGCTAACCAGAAAGGCAGGTCGGCTCTCGGGAGGCGAGCGCAAGATGCTGGCAATGGGGAGGGTTCTCATGCTCGAACCGCGCGCCTTCATCTTGGATGAGCCGACCGCCAACTTGGCGCCGGCGTTGGCCAACACACTGCTAGAGGACCATATTCGGCAGCTGAGTGCGACCGGAGCATCGGTGCTAGTTGTGGAGCAGCGGGCCCGGGCGGTTCTTGCCATCTCCGACCGAACCTACGTCTTGACCGGTGGGCGATGTCGCTTGGAGGGGACTCCCGCCGAACTCATCGCCAGCCCGGACTTTGCCGACACATTTCTCGGGGGGACCAAGCGGCCAATGGAGTCGGCGTCGGAGTGACTCCGCCGCTAGGCCCGAGATGATCGGTTCTGGTGTTGGCTGGCATGCTCTTCAGGCGCGGGCGTCGCAGTGGCTAGACCGGCGTCGCCTGGGCGTGTCGCGCCAGCTGTCGCCGCAGCCGCGTAGAGGCGTGGATGGACGGGGCACCCGGGCCCTTACGCAAGGTGGGGCACTGTCTGTCCCAAGTGGTGACTGGTCCCGCTTTGCGGCGCGTCAACCTCGCTCCGGGCTCGCGGAGGGTGGCTGGTGAGGCCGACCAGCGCCCAGGCGCTGACGACAGGAGCACAGTTGAGGAGTTCGTCCCGAATCTGGCGGTGCTCGCCACTCCCCTGGCCGGGGATCCAATGGGACGTCACCGAGCCCTTGGCCCATGGCTGATCTCCCCGAGCCTTCGCAGTTGCCGGGAGCCCGCGTCGCCAGCTCGTGGGCGCGCCCGGATCCATCGCTGGTGGCCCGGCTGGCACGTCTGCCTGCGGCCGTGATCGCGGACTCGATGCACCGCACCAACGCTATGGCGGGCGAGATCCGCATGCTCTGGCCCGGTGCCAAGTTGTGCGGGCCGGCGCTGACCGTCTTCGTGCGCAGCGGCGACAACTTCCGGCTGCACGAGGCATTGGGACTGGCTCGAGCGGGGGATGTCCTGGTCGTCAACGCTCAAGGATCGCTTGGCCACGCTGTGTTTGGTGAGTTGATGGCAACCCGAGCCAAGGCGCTCGGGGTGGCCGGCCTGGTGGTCGACGGGGCCGTGCGTGACATCGCCGACCTGGAGCGGATGGGGTTCGCGGTTTTCGGCCTGGGCAGCTGCCCAGGGGGCCCCACCAAGGAAGGCACTGGTGAGATTGGGCAACCGATCGCCTGTGGGCGAGTTGTGGTGGCTGCCGGCGATGTCGTGATCGGCGACCACGACGGGGTGGTGGTGGTTCCGCGCGCAGCCTGTGCCCAAGTGCTGGCGGCGGCCGAGGCGGCGCTGGTACTGGAGCGGCAGAAGCGGGTCGCCGCGGAGGCCGGAGCCTCCTTTGGGTAGGCAGCTTGCGGTCGAGGCATTGCAGCCCTGCGGGTCTCGCGGTCGCGCTCCGCACCAGCGGGGAGTCCCGGGTAGCCGGAGTCAAGGGAAGGCCGCTAGCGTGCGCCGCACTGCCACGTATGCGGGCGTGGCTGCGCCATCGCGGCGGTCGACTCCGGGCGATGCCGGCCAACCTCGCGGTGGCCCCCCGTGAAGATGCTCGAAGCGGTTCCAAACTCTAGCTGGTCCACTGAGCCAGAGCGACCTCTCAGGCCTGGACCCACCTTTGGCGCCGCCTGGGAAACCCGAGCGACCTGTCCATGGACGTGAGATTGCGCGACCACACGGCATCGGTGGCCGGCGCCACCTCAGGGCGGGGGGCAGCGGCGGCCCTCGGCGTCAGCTTGGACATGGCTGATTCCCCGTCCGTCGAAGCCGCCGCTTCCAGTTCTGAACCGGCTTTCGGTCGAGTCGTCATCCTCGGGTTGAACAGCGGCGGAGCTCCGCTCGCCGCCGCTGTGGAGGTTTCCGAGCCGCTCCTGTCGGCAGGATGCGATGGCCCGCTGCCGAAACCGTCCGGCGGGCGTTGCGAGACTCCATTGCGATGGGGCGCCAGGCGGGGCACGAGGAGTTCGCCGCGGTCGTCGGCTTCCTCTGCTCGCATGCGCCCAGCTACGGGCCGAGAGAGCGGATTTGGGCGGACGAGGCTTGGCGCGTGGCTTCCGAATTACTCCGCAATGACGTTCGGCCCGGGTTGGTCGGTGCTGACGCAAGTCCGCAAGAACGCCAGCAGGCCAGCTTGGCGGGCGGGGCCGCCGGAGATGTGCTGTCCGGGTTCAGGCAGCCCAGCTTGCGCCGTCGGGCTGGTCCGTCAGCTGTCCCAAGCGCCGTCGCGGCACGGGGCGAAGGCAGTCCTGCACATGCCCGCAAACCCATCTCAGGTGGTAGACTGAGCTTCGCGGTTTGTGGTATTTATAACGCCATACGCCAGGTCTCACCGGTAGACCAGCGTGGGCCCTGTTTGGACGTCGCACTTAGGAGGGCTGAACGATGACCGACGTGACGCCGGCGGCAGCTGCCCTGGAAGCCGGTCAGGAGTCAGTCTCGGGCGGCCACCTGGTAGCGCAAGCCCTGAAGGCCGAAGGTGTGGACGTAATTTTCACGCTCTGCGGCGGCCACATCATCGACATCTATGACGGCTGTATCGACGAAGGCATCCGGATCGTAGATGTCAGACATGAACAGGTGGCCGCCCATGCCGCTGACGGCTATGCCCGGGTGACCGGCAAACCGGGCTGTGCGGTTGTAACTGCCGGGCCCGGAACTACCGACGCGGTCACCGGGGTGGCCAATGCCTTCCGGGCCGAGAGCCCGATGCTGCTGATCGGTGGCCAGGGCGCCACTGATCAGCACCTGATGGGTTCGCTGCAAGACCTTCCCCATGTCGATCTGATGCGACCAATCACCAAGTTCTCGGCCTCGGTGCCCACCACGGGGCGGGTCTCCGACCTGATGGCGATGGCCTTCCGGGAGTGCTACGCGGGGGCGCCAGGTCCGTCATACCTTGAAATTCCCCGCGATGTTCTCGACAAGCGGGTGCCTCTGGACAAGGTGGTGCGGCCCCAAGCGGGCCACTATCGGGCCTCCACGCGGTCGGTGGGGGATCCGGCCGACATCGAACGCTTGGCTGATCTTTTGCATCACTCCGAGCGTCCCTGCATTCTGCTGGGGCAGCAGGTCTGGACGTGCCGGGGCGCTGAGCCAGCGGCCGCCCTGTGTCGAGCGGCTCAGGTGCCGGCCTTCATGAATGGAGCCGGCCGGGGAAGCTTGCCACCCCATGACCCCCATCACTTTCAACTGACCAGAAGGTACGCATTCGACCGGGCGGACCTGATCGTGATCGTCGGCACTCCGTTCGATTTTCGCTTGGGCTACGGCAAGCGGCTGCCTAGCTCCGCCAAGGTTGTGCAGATCGATCTCGACTATCGCACCGTGGGCCGCAATCGGGACGTGGAGCTGGGTTTGGTCGGCGATGTGGGCGCGATCCTAGGGGCCGTCAACCAGGCGCTGACGGGCCGGGTCGGGGGGCGTGCCGACCAGCGCCGGGCCTGGCTGGAGGAGCTGCGTGCTGAGGAAACGCGGTTGGAGGAAGCTCGCCTGCCCAACCTGTTGTCTGACGCCTCTCCCATCCACCCTCTCCGGCTGGCCCACGAGCTCAACCAGTTCCTCACCGACGACACGATCTACATCGGTGATGGCGGCGATGTGGTGACCACGGCGGGCGCGGTTGTCAAGCCCCACCGCCCCGGCCAGTGGATGGACCCCGGACCGCTGGGAACCCTGGGGGTCGGTATCGGGTTCGCCATGGCGGCCAAGTTAACCCGGCCGGACCAGGAGGTGCTCTGCTACTTCGGCGATGGGGCGTTCAGCCTCACCGGCTGGGATTTCGAGACCATGGTGCGGTTCGGTCTGCCCTTCATAGGGGTGGTGGGCAACAACTCGTACATGAATCAGATCCGTTTTGGCCAGCTGGCCAAGTACGGTCCAGAACGCGGCGAGGTGGGCAACAAGCTGGGCGACGTTCATTACGACCGCTTCGCCCAGATGCTGGATGGGTACGGGGAGGAGGTCCGCCGACCCCAGGACATCAGGCCGGCCCTGGAACGGGCCCGGCAATCGGGTAAGCCGGCATTGATCAACGTCTGGGTCGACCCCGATCAGTTTGCCGCCGGGACCATGAACCAGACCATGTACAAGTGAGGGTCGCCCAGGCCCGCATGGCAGTCGATCAAAGGGAGTGGCGATGAGCAAGGCGCTGGAGGGAGTCCGGGTCGTCGACATGACCCACGTCCAGGCTGGACCTGTCTGCACCCAGATGATGGCCTGGCTGGGGGCAGAGGTGATCAAGATCGAGCTCCCCGGCCGCGGTGACATCACCCGTTCCCAGCTGCGTGACATCCCCGACGTCGACAGCCTTTACTTCACCATGCTCAACTCCAACAAGCGGAGCCTGACCCTGGACATCAAGCAGCCGCGGGGTCAGGAGATCCTCTGGGAGCTACTGCGGCGGTCAGATGTCCTGGTCGAGAATTTCGGTCCGGGGGCGCTGGACCGCCAGGGGATCACCTGGGAACGGCTCCAAGAGCGGGCTCCGCGGGTGGTTTACGCCTCTATCAAAGGCTTCGGCCCGGGTGACTACGAGCACGCCAAGGCGTACGAGACCATCGCTCAGGCCATGGGCGGGTCGATGAGCACGACCGGCTTCGAGGACGGCCCGCCGACCTCGACCGGGGCCCAGATCGGGGATTCCGGCTCCGCGATCCACCTGCTGGCGGCAATCCTGGCGGCGCTGCTTCAGCGCCAGCAGACCGGTTGCGGTCAACGCGTCCAAGTCGCCATGCAACACTCCGTCTTGAACCTCGCCCGGGTGAAGATAAGGGACCATCAGCGCCTGGAGCGCGGGCCGCTGGCGGAGTATCCGAACCGGGAGTTCGGGGACGCGGTGCCGCGCTCCGGTAACGCCTCTGGGGGCGGCCAGCCGGGCTGGGCCTTGCGCTGCCATCCGGGCGGGCCCAACGATTTCATCTACGTGATAATCCAGCCCCACGTCTGGGAGCCGCTGTTGCGTCAGATCGAGCGGACCGATCTGCTCGGCGTGGCGGCCTACCAAACCCCAGAGGCCCGTCTTAGCCATCTCGATGAGGTCTTCGGGGTGATCGAGGAGTGGACTATGCGCCACACCAAGTGGCAGGTCTTCGAGAGTTTCAATGCCATCGACGTACCCTGCGGCCCGGTGCTCGACACCAAGGACCTAGTCGCCGACTCTTCCCTGCGGCAGAGCGGCATGATCGTCGAGGTGGAGCACCCCGAGCGGGGCCGATATCTGACTGTTGGGTGTCCCCTGCGTTTGTCGGACTCCCCAGTTGAGATTGGCAGGTCCCCGCTGCTGGGCGAGCACTCAGCACAGGTCCTGGAAGAGGTGTTAGGACTGTCGGGCTCCGAGGTGGAGCTGATGCGTACCCAAGGGGTCATCTAAGCGCCAAGCTCCGACCGGAGGAAGGGGCGCCAAGCTAAGGAGGTAAGAGCGTGAACGGCATGGCCGGATCACAGAAGGTGGCGGCTGTGGTCCAAGCCGCCATGGCCAGTGGGAGGACCGCGCTCACGGCGGCCGAGGTCAGTCTGGTTTGCGGCGCCTACGGAATCCCAACCCCGCAAGAAGGACTGGCGGACTCGGCGCCGCGGGCCGTTGAGCTCGCGGGACAGTTCGGCTATCCGGTGGCGGTCAAGATCGCCTCGGCCGATATCACCCACAAAAGCGAGGCTGGTGGCGTGGTCCTCGGCCTGAGCACCGCCGAGGAAGTGGCGGCAGCCTACGACCGCGTCACAGCCGAGGCTGAGGCGCTCTTCCCTGGCGCGCACATCGATGGGGCACTGGTCCAGCAGATGGTGCCTCCGGGGCGGGAGGTCATAGTCGGCGCCACCACTGATCCGACCTTTGGCCGGCTGGTGGCCTTCGGGATGGGCGGCATCTACGTGGAGGTGCTGCGCGACATCACCTTTGGCCTGGCCCCATTGGGTCTCGAAGCCGCCCGCTCGATGTTGGACCGGGTGGCCGGTGCGCCGCTGCTGGCCGGGGTTCGCGGCCAAGCACCGGTCGATCGGGAGGCGCTGGCTCGGCTGCTGGTGGCCGTGGCCCAGTTGGTGACCGACCATCCCGAGATCAGCGAGGTCGACCTGAACCCGGTAGTTGCCTCGGAGGAGGGGGTGGTTGCGGTTGACGTGCGGCTGCTGCTAGCTCCGCCTCCGGCGGAGCGTCCCGCGAATGCGTCCCGCGAGGAGATCCTGGACCAAATGACCAGGCTGCTGCGTCCCTCCGCCATCGCGGTAATCGGGGCGTCAGCAGAGGCAGGAAAGATCGGCAACTCGGTGATGCGCAACCTCATCGAGGGCGGTTACCAGGGCCCGATCTACCCGGTCAACCCCAAGTCCAAGGAGATCCTCGGCCGGCCCTGCTACGCCCAGGTGGCAGACCTCCCCGATGGAGTTGACGTAGCGATCTTCGCGATCCCGGCCGCCGCCGTGGCCGGGGCCATGGATGCGATCGGGCGCCGGGGAATTCCCACCGCGGTGTTGATTCCATCCGGCTTCGCGGAGACTGGGAGGACCGATCTGCAGGCGGAGTTGCAAGCGGTGGCGCGGCGTTGGAACATCAGATTCCTGGGGCCCAATATCTACGGGTACTACTACACCCCAGACCGGATCTGCGCCACTTTCTGCACCCCCTACGATGTGGCTGGCCCAGTCGCGCTCTCCTCGCAGTCGGGCGGGATCGGGATGGCGATCCTAGGCTTCGCCCGCTCCGCCGGGCTCGGGGTGTCGGCGATCGTCGGCCTGGGCAACAAGGCGGATGTCGACGAAGACGATTTGCTGACGTTTTTCGAGCAGGACGACGCCACCCGCTGCATTGCCATGCACATGGAGGACCTCAAGGATGGCCGCGCCTTCCTGGAGGTGGCCAAGCGAGTGTCGCCCCGCAAGCCTGTAATCGTGCTCAAGGCTGGGCGGACCGTGGCCGGCGCCCGGGCGGCCAGGTCGCACACCGGGGCCCTGGCCGGTGACGACAAGGTCTACGACGACCTGTTTGCCAGCCACGGGGTGGTGCGGGCTCCCGGCCTGCTGGACATGCTGAACTACGCTCGGGCGCTCCCCCTGATGCCGACCCCGGCGGGGGAGGAGGTGCTCATCATCACCGGAGCGGGGGGCTCCGGGGTGCTGCTTTCGGACGCCTGCGTCGACAACGGGCTGACGCTGATGAAGATGCCCGCGGACCTGGACGCGAGCTTTCGTCAGTTCATCCCCCCATTTGGGGCAGCTGGCAATCCGGTCGACATCACCGGCGGAGAGCCCCCCTCCACCTACCGGGCCACCATCGCGCTCGCCCTCCGCGATCCGCGGGTCCATGCCGTGGTGGTCGGCTACTGGCACACTATCGTCACCCCTCCCATGGTCTTCGCGGAACTGTTGGTAGAAGTGGTGGCCGAGGCCAGGCTTGCGGGCAATGCCAAGCCCTTGGTTGTTTCCCTAGCCGGTGATGTGGAGGTAGAGGCGGCCTGCGAGCTACTCTTCCAACACGGAATTCCAGCCTATGCCTACACCACCGAGACTCCGGTCGCTGTGCTGGGAGCCAAGTACCACTGGGCCCGCAACAACGGGCTTATCCCGGCGGCGTCGTAAATGGCCCAGCGTGAGCCTGCGGGGTCGCCATCGGGCACGGCGCGGACGCCGCGGGCTGCTCAGGCGGGAGCGGCCCTCGCCGCGGTCACCCCTGGAGTAGCATTTCCGACCGTGGTGACTCAAGGTTTGAGTCCGGCGTTGGCCGGGGAAGGGGAGGCGGAGTCCAGCAGGCGTATCACCCTGCCCCGCCTGGACGCGGAGCTGTCACTGCCAGACCGTGCCTATGACGCTCTCAAGCGTGCCATCATGGCGATGCCCATATATGACAGCCATGAGGACCTGCGGCTCGACGAGCGCGGACTCGCTCACGACCTCGGCATCAGCCGGACCCCGGTTCGCGAGGCGCTTTTACGGCTGCAACACGAGGGCTTGGTGCGCACCCAGCCTCGGCGCGGGGTTTTCGTGGTGCGCAAGAGCAAGGCTGAGATAATCGAAATCGTGATCGCCAGCGCAGCCTTGGAGGGGGCGGCGGGGCGGTTGGCCGCGACTCGGGCCAGTGATGCCAAAATAGGTTTGGTGCGCCAGTACTTCAATGACGTGATCACCAGCCCAGCACCTCTCGACGCCCAGCAGTACTCGATCGTCAACCTGCAATTCCACCAGTACATCGTCGACCTGGCGGAATCGGAGATGCTTTCCGGGCTGGTGGAGCTGTTGAAGGTGCATATGCGGGCGATTCGGGCCCGGACCATGCGCGACGGCGACCGCATGAATCGCTCTCCAAGCGAGCATCTCCATATCGTGGAGGCCCTGGAGTCGCGCAACGGGGAGGCCCTGGAACATCGGGTTCGTCAACACGGCCTCAACCTGGCCCACCATCTTGACCGGTTCGTTGACTACCTGGCCTAGCGGACTGGGGAGCTACGAGGTAGCCCGCTCCTGGCTCCCGGAGCGGCCGTCCGGATCTGGATCGACGCGGTCGAGATAGCTGCGCAGCCGCGCCAGGTACGGCTGCTGCTCCTCCAGGAAAGCAAGGTGTGAGCTGTGCTCGAAAACCGCCAGCTCAGCCCCGGGGATGCCCGCCGCCAGCTGACCCATGTGGGCTGGGCTGGCCTCATCAAAGCGACCGACGGTGACCAGGGTAGGGATGGCCACCTCCGGCAGCCGTCCCGCCATCTCCCATGTGCGCAGGGCGCCGGTCACCGGGCCAAATTCGCTGTGGCCCCACATCGCTTCATAGACCTCGGCGCCGAGACCGGCCATGGTTCGTTCCAGGCAGTCGGGCCAGGGCGTGAGGCGGCAGAGGTGGCGCCGGTAGAACTCGGCCACTGCACCCAGGTACTCGGGACACGAGAAGAAGCCGCTTCGTTCATGGCTGTCGAGAGTAGCCTGTACCGAGGCGGGCAGCGCTGCCCGCAACTTGGCGGCGTCCTCCATCCATCTGGTCACGCTGACGGGGGCGCTGCTCAGAATCAATCCGCGCACTCCCGCGGGGCGCTCCAGCACGTAGCGCAAGGCCAGCATTCCGCCCCATGAGTTGCCGAAGAGTATCACCTCGTCCAGGCCCAGGTGAGAGCGTACTGAGACCAGTTCGGCCAAGAATCTGTCGACCGTCCACGGAGGCGAACCCGCGGACGCCGGTGAACGGCCGCAGCCCAGCTGATCGTAGAAGATCACCGGCCGCTGGTCGGCGAGCTGGGCCAGTGGCTCAAGGTAATCGTGGGGCATGCCCGGTCCCCCATGGAGGCACAGCAGAGGTACCCTTGGAGCCGCGCCGTTGATGGTCTGATACCAGACCTCGCCGTCGGAGACGGCCAGCCGCCCTTCAGCAATAGGCCATGGACTGAGTGTCACCCTCGGGGCGGTTGCCCCTGAGGGTAGCGATATGCAGCGGCCAGCTGGCGCAGGTGCCGGTCGACGCCCTGCATCGCCTCTCCGGGGGGCAGGAACTGCTTGGGAAACTTGGCCACCGAGGTGTAGTTGGTGTCGCAGACATTGGCCAGGGGAGCCAGCACCGCCTGGGTGACCAGCTGGTAAGCGTCCATCGGCTCCAGGCCGTAATCCTCGCCCAGCCAGTGCACCAGGTCTGACTGGGCGATCCTGAAGGCGTCCTCCAGGGGCCGGACCGAGCCCGTCGAGATGATGTGAGTCTCCGACTCAAGGCGCGGCCAGGGGCAGGCGCGTCCCTTGATCAGCTCGACTGCAATCACAGTATTCATGGCCGTCTCGACCGCCACTCCGCAGGTTTCGCCCTCGCCCTGGCGGGCGTGCCCGTCTCCCAGAGAGAGCAATGCCCCCGGTACGTTGACGCCGAGGTAGCAGGTGACCCCGGCCCGCATCTCGGGCGTGTCCATGTTGCCGCCGAAGGCGTCCGGAACCAGCGCGGAGCGCACCTCCAGGTTGGCGGGCGCCACCCCCACGGTCCCGTGCATGGGATCCATCGGGAGCGCCACCTTGAAGTCTCCCGAGTGCGCCCGGAACAGGCATGTGCGCGCCTGGCGGTCCAGTTCCCAAATCCAGACCAGCTCGGGCAGCGGCTCGTGGAGCAGAGCTGTCAGATGGGTGGCGGTGAGAGCGCCAAAGAGCGGCACGGTGGTGGAGGCCGCCCAGTCCCGAGCGGGCTCGATCTCTATGAAGTGCACCGCCACGGTGTCTCCGACCTCGGCGCCCTCCACGTAGAAGGGGCCGGTTTGGGGGTTGAGAAAGGGGAACTCGCAGACCTCAGAGACCAGGTCGCGCTCGCTGCGTACCTTGCCGTTGAAGCAATCCTCGGTGAACAGCCGCACCACCGTGCCGGGGCGGATCCTGGCCACCGGCTCGGCTCCGCCGAAGGTCCACGCGTACCTCTCCGGCGTCGGGTCGAAGGTCATCACTTCCAAGCCACTCACTGGTTCACCTCCATGGCGATGGCGTTTAGCATCCTGCGGGGAACCTGGTGAACCCCACCGCTACACCGGATCAGCGAGGGAAGCGGCGTCAATCTCGGGCTCCAGATCCAGATGGACGGTGCCGACCGCAGTCACCCGGTCGGGATGCCGCTGGTAGAGGTAGACCATGTAGATGATTCCCAGCACCATCCACACGCCCATCGCCGGGCCCATGTAGGAGTAGGGGGCGGGGAGGGGCGATATGAAGGAGAAGATTGGGATCCCGGCGCCGCTGAACCAGGCGGGCAGGAAGGCGAGGATGCCCAGCACCGGCACCACCACGTGGAGCCACCAGTTCACCTTCAATCCGCGCGTCTTCAGGAAGTAGCCGATGCAGGCGGCGTTCACCAGGAGGTAGATGGCGACCAGCAGGATCACGATCCCCGTCCCCACCATGGCGAAGGCGACGAAGGGGTTGAAGTGGAGGCCCAGCCCGACCGCCACTCCGATGCTGACCAGGAAAGCTGTCAGGATCCCGTATTGCGGGGTCCGGTGGCTCCGGTGCACGGTGGCGAAGAAGCGCGGAAAGGCGCCGATCCGCCCCATGGCGTAGGCGGTGCGGGTGGAGACCGTGACCCCCGCGTTGGAGTTGGCGATGGTGGAATTGACGATCGCCAGGAAGACGAAGAGCCAGAAGATTCCGTAGGAAGCCTTGGCGATTCCCTGCCAGGACGCCGCCCCGGCGCTGCTGAACAGGACGAAGTGCGCCGGGCCGAAGACCACGTCGGCCGCGTAGGTGGTGAAGACGTAGATGAGGCCCACCCCCAGAGTGGCGCCGAGCACCGCCCGCCGGATGGTCTTGCGGGGATCTTTGGCTTCCTCGGCTAGGGGCGCGGCGCCTTCGAAGCCTCCGAAGGCCAGGATGGTGAAGACCGAGCCCGCGATGATCCCGCTCAGGCCGTGGAAGTGGGCCGGGGTGAACTTGGTGGTGAATACATTCAGGGTGTTGGCGTGGCCCGCTTTGACCACGAAGAGCACCGCCAGCACCACGAACACCACGATCTCAAAGGCTCCCAGGATGGTTCCCATTCGGGCCGAGGCGCGAATGCCGTAATAGCCCGCCGCCAGCACGATCAGCGCACCGGCGATGGTGAACAGCCACCAGAGGTTGAGGGAGAATCCCGAGTCGTAGCTGTTGACGGTCGCGGCCACCGTGTAGCCGAGCTGGAGCAGCACCAGCGGCGGGATGAGGCCGGCCACTGCCACGTAGGCCCAGTTGACCAGGAAGCCAATCGAAGGGTGGAGCCCACGGGCTGTGTAGGTGCCCATCGACCCCGCCGACGGCAGTTCACGCGCCAGCTCGCCCACGCAGGATGCGCAGAGCAGGCAGGCGACCAGCGCGATCAAAACCGACAACGGAAGACCGCCGCCGGCGAAGGCGACTCCGGCCGGGATTGAGGCCGCGATCGCTGCTCCTGGCGCCATATCAGTGACGCTCTGAAAGAGGACCTCTCGCAGTCCGACGGCACCCCGTCTTAGGCCCGAACTACTGGCGCCAAGCTCGGACGTCACAAGAGTCACTAGCTTCCCCTCCCGGTTGCTGATGGCTGGCAAGAGCGATGCCACCGGGACTGTATACCAGCTGGCACGTGTGTGTAAAGGGCCACGTGGGGCCGCGTCTGCCGGCCAGACCAGGACTAGGAAGTGCGCCCAGGACCCCCGCTGCTGCGGTGTATGGCCGGTCGCCACGTGCTCCTGGGGGAGCGAGTTTGTCCGCCCCGGGTATCTTGGTGCTCCGGTCCACAGTGGTGGCTTGAAGCGCGTCTGGGGCACTTCCGCCGCCGACCCGTCGGTCGGGATGAGATGTCCTCGGTCCT
>DATKSV010000037.1:0-2652 GCA_035531535.1 Candidatus Nanopelagicaceae bacterium
GCCCCCAGGAAAACGGCTGCGCTCCAGGTCGCCTTCGTCGCCTGGCGCCCGGAACCGGTGGAGGTGAGCATCAACAGACAGGCACCGCCCACCACCAGGAGCAGGCTGGTAGGGCGGTACTCCCCGCTGGAGCGGGCGCAACCAAACCCGATCAGGACAATCGCGGCCAAGCCGTAGCCTTCACGAGACGGCCGGGCCAAATGCCATCCGAAGGGGAGCTCCAGCCACACGGGCCATGTCCGGGGGGAGGTGCTCATCACCTCGTACAACCAGCATCCGCGGTGCCGACCGTCCGCGCCCGGTAGTTCGCAGCGCCTCTGGTGGCCAGCTGGAGTGTCATCGAACCGCGGAGACCGCCGATCTGTCAGCTCGGACGGATGCCCGGCGTATCACCCCCAGAGCCTACTGGCTGGGTCGGGAACGTGTCCCTGGAGCCCGGTGACGGCTTGATTACAGAGCTAGTCCAGATCGCGGCCGCCGGGCTCGCTAACTCGGATCAAAGATCCGTCTTCGGGGGCCGTTGGCGGCGCCCGTCCAGTCTCGGCGGAAGCACCGTGATGGGGTGAAGCAGATACACCTCCTGACCGTTGAGGACGCGCTCCAGCACGGCGGAGGGACTCTCGTTGTCAAGGCAGGCGATGCCGTTCAGCTCAAGCTGGCGGCGTACCTCGGCCGGCACCGTGCGCTCTCCCTCCAGATTCAGCTCTTCCAGGACCTCCAGGACACGGTCCAGCTGTCCAAGGCGCGATCTCCGGTCCGCCCGTTGCGGGCCGCTCTCACCCTCCCAGGTCAAAGCCGGCACCACCCGGCTCCGCGTCGCCCGCCCCCGCTCTTTGATCGTGGCCAAGAATCAGCGTGTAGAAATATGCCCCATGGCGGCCCCCACGTAAATAGGCAGTTTTGACCAGGGCACAGGGAGGGGGCTTTCACGTCGGCGACGCGGTGATGCTGACGGGGAGATCAAGGCCCAACTCGCCGAGGTTGCCGGCTTCCCAGCGCAACCCCAGGGCATGGGCTATGAAGGGGCTGACCAGTTCTGCCAAGGCGACGGGGCGGATGTCGCCCGAGGCGCCGGCCTCCTTCAAGGAGGTGGCACCACGGCCCTCGATGCCGCAGGGCACAATGAGGTCGAAAGCGTGGAGGTCGGTGGTGCCGTTGAGGGAGAACCCGTGGTACGTGACCTTACGCCCGCTCAGCTTCACCCCGAGCGCCGCCAATTTGCCCTGGTGGTTCCAAACCCCCGTGTACGGTGGTTCGCGGAAAGCATCCACCCCCAACATCTGGCAGCTGTCGATCAGAGCATCCTCCAGAGCCCGCAGGTAGGCGAAAGCATCTATCCCCAACTGCTCCAGGTTGACGATCGGGTACCCCACCAGTTGTCCGGGCCCGTGGTAGGTCACAGATCCACCACGGTCGACCTCGAAATATTCGGCGCCACTCGCCCGCAGCCCCGCCTCTCCGTTGAGGAGGTGTTCCGGCTTGCCACCGCGACCCATGGTGTAGACGGGGGGGTGCTCCAGCAGCAGCAGAACGTCTTCCGCCATCTCTCCCTGGGCCCTCGCTGCGGCCAGCCTCCGCTGCCAGTCCCAGACGATTTGGTAAGGCACTGTCCCGCACCACACCACCTTGAGGGGCGGACGCCAGACCCCGGCCATTGCTAAGGCGCCCCGGCCCCGCTCGGTACCACCGTGGCCGCTCCGGCCACCGCCTGTTGGTGGGCGTGATAGGAGCTGCGCACTAATGGACCTGACTCCACGTGTGCGAATCCCAGCGACATCCCGAACTCGCGCAACTCTAAGAACTCCTCAGGCCGCCAGAAGCGGTCGCAGCGGATGTGCTTCAGAGACGGGCGCAGATATTGCCCGATTGTCACCAGCCGGACCCCGTGGGAGCGGAGATCGTCCAGCACCCGCTTTACCTCGTCCATGGTCTCCCCGAGCCCGACCATCAGGCCGGATTTGGTTTGAGAGTCTGGCCCGATCTCGCCGGCGCGACGAAGCACGGTCAGCGACCTGGCGTAGAGCGATTTGGGCCTGACCCGGGGAAACAGCCTGGCCACCGTCTCGATGTTGTGGTTGAAGACCTCGGGCTTTGCCGCCATCACCGTCGCGAGGCTGGCCTCGGACCCCTGGAAGTCGGGTGTCAACACTTCCACCTGGCAGCCGGGCACGGTCTGATGGATGGCCTCAATGGTGCGGGCGAAGATGGCGGCGCCTCCGTCCGGCAGGTCGTCGCGATCGACCGAGGTGATCACGGCGTGCTTCAAGCCCATCTCGGCGACTGCCTCAGCCACCCGCTGCGGCTCGTCTACGTCCAGACCGGTGGGACGGCCCGAGGTCACCGCGCAGAAGGCGCAGGCCCGCGTGCAGATGTCCCCCAGGATCATGAAGGTGGCGGTGCCGTAGCTCCAACATTCCCCGATGTTGGGGCAGCGCGCCTCCTCGCAAACGGTGTGCAGGCGCTTGCCGCGCATGATCTGGTCCAGTTCCGAGTAGCGACCGCCAACCGGCATCTTTACCGTCAACCAGCTGGGCCGACGCTCCACCCCTGCGGGCAGCAGCTGCTGCCACATCGGGCGCCCATCGCCGATGGGCCCGCGCCCGGGCACCAGGTCCGGGCGATGATCCGGGACCACCGGCAGGTTGACCTTGG
>DATKSV010000038.1:0-5800 GCA_035531535.1 Candidatus Nanopelagicaceae bacterium
GGCACGGTTGAGCCGGCCGCTCCCAATCAGCACTATCGCCATGGTGTTAACGCTCACGCTGTTTAGCCATGTGATGGCAGGATGGCGTGAGGCCAAAGGAGCCAACGGACCATACCTACCGGCATGGGCCTTCGACTCTGCCTAGGGCGTCAGCCACGCGTTCACCACCTCCGGATCGAAGACCTCGGGGTCGAACTCCGCTCCGATCCAGTCCAGCAGTTCCTTGTGCTCTGGGTGGTCAGGGTCGGCGACGGCCTCAAGCAGGTTGGTATAGCCCGGCGACCCACCGCAGTCCTCTGGAGGGCATGCGCGCTGGCCGGCCACACAGCGTGGATAGGTGACGCCGGGCGTTGCGGGAAAGACCTCTTCCACGACCAGGACGTGCTCCCAGCCGTCGCCGAAGTCGTACTCGTAGAGCAGGCGGGTTCCGACTGGCGCCACCCGGGCCAGGCAGGCCCGGTTCTCATCCTTTGGTGGGGTTCCCCATGGGGCTTCGATCCGACCGTCGGCGTAGGTCGCGCCTCGCACCGAGAACAGATGGAGGTGCCCATCGGACCAGCCCATAGCTGTCTGGAGAATGAAGTGGAGTTCGCCGAGAGAGGCATCGCTGGGAACTTGGATCCGGCGCCATACCGGCGGAGAAATGTGGCGCAGGGTGACCTTCAACTGGTGGATCGACTGCGGGTTCCCCGCTTTCGGGCGCGGTTTTCCTGTTGCCACGGGCATCAAGTGTACCCGGCACAGCATCTCCTCGCCATGACGCGCAGACATCACTTGTGTCATCATTAGATGCCTGTTCTGATGCCTAACGGAGGTTGACCGTGCGTACGACCCTCGCCTTGGACGATGACCTGCTCGCCGCGGCGCAGCGCCTCACCGGCAAGACCGAAAAGACCGCTCTGGTGCGGGAGGCACTGGGCGCTCTGATTGAGCGCGAGAGTGCCCGGCGCCTGGCCCGGCTGGGTGGAACCGAGCCGTCTCTTGCCGAGGTACCCAGGCGTCGGGGTGAGCCGCAGTGATACTGGTCGACACCTCCATCTGGATCGACCACCTCCGCAGTGGAAACGCGGCCCTGGTCCGCCTTCTCGACAACAGCGCGGTCCTGGCCCACCCCTGGGTCACCGGAGAGCTTGCGCTGGGCCATCTGAGCCAGCGTGACGAGGTCATCTCGTTGCTCACCGGTCTTCCGCAGGCGGCGTTGGCCGACAACGACGAGGTCCTGAGGCTAATTGACCAGGAAGGCTTGTACGGCGCGGGTATCGGCTATGTCGACGCCCAGCTTCTCGCTGCGACCAGGCTCACCCCTGACACCAGACTTTGGACCGGTGATAAGCGCCTGTCGACGGTCACCGCACGACTTGGCCTGGATCACTCTGAAACCTGGCCATGAGACAGTTGCTGGGTGTCCCAATAGCTGACCTCTACCGGGACCACAACCCCGGTAGTGCCCACGCCCATCGTCGACTTCTCGTGGCCATCCCAGAAGACGCGTCGGAATTGGAAGCCAGCACAGGGACGGCATAGGGCCCACTGTCCAGGTGAGTGGATTCAAGATCGGCTACACACCTGTCTCCACTGAGGCCCAGGACCTCACCGCCCAACGCAACGCCCTTGCCGCCCTCGGGGTCGCTCCCGAGGAGATTCCAGTCGACCATGGCTTGACCGGCACGAACCTTGCCCGGCCCGGACTCCGTGAGGCACTGGCGGCCTGCCGATCCGGCGACATCCTGGTGGCGACCAAACTGGATCGACTCGCCAGGTCAAGCTCGATCTCAGCGGGTCTGTCCACGATCCAAACTGAGCCCGTGGGACAAGTCTTGTTCAAGGTCATGGCGATGGCCACAGAGTTCGAGTCCGACTTGATCAAGATGCGGACAAGAGAGGGACTGGCCGTCGCTCGAGCCACCGGCAAACTCCGGGGCCGCAAGCCCAAACTGACTCCCAGCCAAGAGGCACACTCGGTCGACCTCCAACACGCCGGGGAGAAGAGCCCCGCGGAGCTGGCCGAGCATTTGGGGGTCGTTCTGTCCACTGTCTACAGGGCCATCGAGCGGGCCGGTGGACGTGGGACCCCGAGGCCGGGACCGATAGGCAGCCCACAGACGTGATCAGGGGGCACAAAGCTGCGGCGGTGGGGGCGATGACCGGCCACGATCCCTCCCTGGACATCGCGGAGAACTACCGCCGCTTCGCCCGGCTAGAGGCAGCGGGCCGTTCACCCGCTTACGCCACGCTTGCTGAGGCGGTCGCCGAAGACGAGGCGGTCGCGGCGTTCCTCGAGACCCTCCCGGTTGGCAAGCGGCAACCGAACCTGGTATTCGCCGTGGCCCGTTTCCTGCTAGGTAGGCCGGCAGACATCACGAGCCTTCGAGCCTTGGTCGCCGAGCGAGCCGACGAACTGAAGTTGCAGATCCGCCGCCGGCGCACCCAGACCAACGAGGCAGCCCGCTGTGCGGTGTTGTTGCCTGCGCTCGCCAGAGTGCGTGGGCCCCTGGCCCTGCTCGAAGTTGGCGCGGCGGCCGGGCTGACCCTCCTGGTGGACTACTTTTCCTACGACTACGATGGCCACCACCTTCATGGCTCGGACCCGGAGGCTCCCACCCTGGCCTGCAAGCTGGATGGGCCGGTACCCCTGCCAGAGCATGTGCCCGAAGTCGTCTGGCGAGCCGGAATCGACCTGCACCCCCTTGATGTAGGGGATGCCGGTGATGTCAACTGGCTGTCCTGCCTGGTTTGGCCTGGAGAAACCGATAGGGAGGTCCGGCTCGCGGCAGCGCTCGCCACTGCCCGTCGCCACCCCCCAACGGTTCATCGTGGGGACCTGGTCAGCGACCTGGTACGGGTGGCATCGAAGGCACCAAAGGATGCCACCCTGGTCGTCTACAACTCTGCCGTACTGGCTTACGTTGGCCAGGGCAAGCGCAACGCTTTTGCTTCCGCAGTGCATGACCTCGGTGCCGTCTGGCTGTCCAACGAGGCGCCCGGCATTGTGCCGATCCGCGATAACACCGCTGCCCGGCGTCGAACCGGTGGCTCCTTTGCCCTAGTTCAAGACGGGCGCGAGCTGCTCGCCGTCACCGACCCACACGGTACCTGGCTTTCGTGGTCGGCCTGACCGGTTCCCCGGATCGTCCTAAACCCGTCCTCCCGGCCGAACCACCAGACGGTCAAGCGACAGGGAGTCCTCGGGCCACCAGGCCAGGGGAAAGGGCGCTGGCGGGGCCGGATTCTTGGCGCTCAAAGTCTCCCTGGAACTACGGCAGAGCGCTGGCCTCTTCCCCCGGGGCTTGGTGCGGCCGCTGCTAAGCAGCTCTTCCCCGGCCGGAATCTTGGTTAGGCAACAGGTCTGCTGGCTTTGGGGCATGCTGCCCAGAAGAGCTGCTGCTGAACTGACGCGTGGGTTGGCGGAGCCCAGGGCGGGGATTGAACCCGCGACGTCTTCCTTACCAACTATTTGAAGCTATGCGCTGTGCGGCCAAGATCAGGGAGCCACCCTGACCGGTTCCCTTATGTGGTCTTCGAGAGGCCAGTCTCGGCTCCGGTTTCACCGCAAAGTCGGCTATGCGTCCTCCCGGCTGAGCGGGTCCAGCACTCTGACTAGCAGTACCTCAAACCTCATGCCCGCACCGGTCCAAAAACGGGGTCCCTAACTTCGCAGCCCGGCGAGATCCGCCGGAGCGGATGACGGGCCGGGCCCAAAGGAAATCCCTTGGGACGAATTACAGGCTGTCCAGGTACTCGCGAACCAGCAGCGTCGCCGTTGATCCCTCTCCAACTGCAGCGGCCACGCGCTTGACCGAGCCATGACGGATATCTCCAGCCGCGAACACCCCTGGCATACTGGTCTCCAAGACTGATGGCGGGCGCTCGAGCTGCCATCGATGCGCCGGTTCCGATATCTGCGCCAAATCCCGCCCGGTGAGCACGAATCCGTTGCGGTCGAGGGCGAGCGCGCCAGCCAACCATCCACTATGGGGGCTGGCCCCGATGAACACAAAGAGGGCGTCGGCGCGCACGGTGCTGGTGCCGCTCCCATCAGCGTCGCTCAAGACGAGCGCCTCGAGGTGCTGCTCTGTCTGCGCTCCGATGATCTGCACAGCAGTTCGCACCGTGATGCTGTCGGAGGCCTGGATCTCCTCAACGAGGTAGTCGGACATGCTCGCGGACAGCTCCCGGCCACGAATGAGGATGGTCACCCTGGCTCCGACGGCTGCCAGGTGGGTGGCGGCCTGGCCGGCCGAGTTCCCTCCCCCCAGGACGTACACGTCCATGTCGGCCATCGACTGCGCCTCGGACACCGCCGCTCCATAGAAGACCCCGGCACCAACCAGGGCATCGACCTCGGGCACCCCGAGCCGGCGGTACGCAACCCCGCCGGCGAGTACCACCGCACGGGCGGCCGCCTCCTCGCCGTTGGAGAGGGCCACCAGCCGCTGAGCCCCGCTGCTGCGGAGGGCCTGACCAGCGCGGGCCACCACGGTGTGGACTCCGAGCTGTTGCGCTTGGCGTGCGGCCCGCTCTGCCAGCTCACCGCCACTGATGCTCCAGGGAAAGCCTAAGTAGTTGCGGATCTTGGAGCTGGTGCCAGCCTGGCCGCCGATCGCGTCTGATTCGACCACCAGGGCCGACAATCCTTCCGACGCCGCGTACACGGCCGCCGCCAAGCCCGCCGGTCCCGCTCCTATGATGGCCACGTCGTAGGTCCCGGCACGGGGCCGCGTACTGGCACCGAGCGCCTCGGCAAGCTCGTCGCTCCTTGGGTCCTGCAGTGCCTGGCCGTCGTAGAGCACCACCCCAGGCAGCCGGTCGGCCCCAAGGTGGTGTTCATCGAGCAGGGCTCGGCCCCGCGGCGAGTCAGCGGCCACCAGCCCGGTCGCTACCCCGTTGCTCTCAAGCCAGCCGCGCAGCTCGCGACCCCGCGACCGGTTCGGTTCGTCGATGATCACTGCCTTCTCGTAGCGGGGTTGGTGCTGGCGTGCCCACAATCGCAGCGCCTCCCCAATGACGGGATAGAGCTCCTCCTCGGGGCTTGCCCACGGCATGCCGAAGTAGAAGTCGATCTGATTGCGGGTGAGCGCTCGGACGATGTCGGATTCGGCACTGACGTCGCCCACGTCGATGACCAGTACGCGCTTTGTCCTGGGATGAAGGTCGCGCGCACGGATAAGGAATTCGACCCCGGTCATATCGGGCATCCACATCGGCGCGATCACGACCGCCACCGGTCGCTCGCTTCGAGCGGCCGCGCTCAGCAACTCCAGCCCGGCGGCAGTTCCGGCGACGGTGACGACATCGTAGTCACGCCCGAACCGCCGACCCAGATCCCGCTGGAGCGCCGCGTTTTCCGGAGCGGCGCGATCAACGATTGCGATCACCGCCTGGTCATGGCCGCTGTCGGATCGGTCGATCAGCGTCGGCCCTGGAGGGGGCGCAGGCACCCGTCCCATCAGAGCGGCAGGGGGTGTAGTAGCACCCCGCTTCCGGGGGCGCGCCCCGAGACGACCCGGCACCACTCCACCGCGTCGATCAACTGCACGTCGCCACCATCCCCACGGGTGTAGGTGCCTCCTGCCAGTCCGGTCAGGTGGAGTGTGAAGGGGTCGTTGTGAAGGGAGGCCCACTCCGCGACCATGTCGGCCAAGATCCGCCCTTCGTGGTCAGGGGTTACCACTAGTTGCTTCCCCACTGCCCGGGCAATGTCGACGCGGTGGATCCAGAGGTCCCGGGTGAAGCCCATGTCGAACAACCACCCGAGCGGCATCCACCCGAATGGTGGTCCTATCGGCAGTACCCGAAGGGC
>DATKSV010000039.1:0-5232 GCA_035531535.1 Candidatus Nanopelagicaceae bacterium
CGGCCAGGATCGAGCCCAGAGAAATTGCTCCCAGCACCAGCGCGAAGAACACCCCGAAGACTCTGGCCACCATCTCGCTGGCGACGGAGCGCTGCAGGGCCGTGATCGCCAGCACATCCACCACCAGGGTGCCGCCACCCCGGATCACCTCCAGCAAGAAGCCCAGCTCTGGGGAGTGCACGAAGATCAGCACGAAGGTGGGTACGCAGTACACCGCCATGCCCAGGGTTATCACGGCTCCCAGGCGCGGCATGGCGGCCAGCTGGTTCACCACCAAGGCGGCCAGGATGCCGCCCACCCCGAGCGCAGCCAGCAGGTAGCCGTAGCCGGTGGCGCCCGTGCCCAACTGGAGTTTGCTGACGTAGACAAATAGCACCGTGTCGGTGCCATAGACGAAGCTGGCGAGCAGGCTGAAGCTGACCAGCACCAACACTGAGCGCGAGCCGCTGATCGCCTGAAGACCCCGCCACATCTGGAGGAATGGCCCGGCCCGGCCGGCCTCGCTGACATCACTCGGCCGTGAGCGGGCGCCCAGCGAATGCACCAGCAGGGCGGACGCACCGAAGGTGGCGGCGTTGACCGCGAAGACCAGACTGGGGCTGCCCAGAATGAGCAGCAGGGCTCCAACCCCGGGTCCCACCACCACCACCAGGTTGTCGATGGTGCTGTTGAGAGCGTTGGCGGCGGTCAGGCCATCCTCGCCGGCTAGCTGGGGGATCATGGCCGCGACCGCCGGAGAGTAGGGCGTCGCGGAGATCGAGGTGAGCGCGGAGAACGCCAGGGCCAGAGCCACCGGCCCGGAGAGGATGACCGTGAGCGCCAGCAGGATCTGCCAGATCATCATCAGGAGATCGGCGGACACCAGCAGGCGCACTCGCTCGACCCGCTCCGCCAGGATGCCACCGTAGGCGGAGAGCAGCATCGAGGGGATGAACCGGACCAGGAAAATGGCCGACACCCAGAGCGCCGAATGGGTCCGATCGAAGACGTACACGGCCAGCGCCACGTTGTACGCCCACGATCCGGTGGCGGAGATGATCTCGGCTGCGAAGAGGCGGCGCAGATCGCGGTTCCGCAGGGTCGACCGGTACTGGGTCAGGCCGGCAGTGAGGTTCAAGACCTCAGTCTCGGGCGCTGTACCGGCTGGATGCGTGTGGGCGGCCGGGCCTCCCCATTTGGCCACCGGGGGCCCCCAGCTTCCGTCTCTTCAGGACGGCACCACTTGGGCCGGGACTGGTCATCCTCTGGACCAGGGTGGGCTGAAGCAAGGCACTGGCTATCACTCCGCAATCCGAGGCGGTGGCCCGATGAAGACCCTTGGGCTACCCTGAGACGTGCACCGTGTCGGCCAAATGCTAGAGGTCGGAGAGCGCCCTGGTGGCGTTCGGTACCGCTGCTGGCGTGGGGCCGTAGCCGAACCGGGTCTCGCTAGGGGACGAGCAGCGGTGGCCCCCGCACCCCCAGGCTGACCTTCGGCGGACGCGCTGGTCGGGTCTGAGTGCCTTTGAGGGCGCCCGCGCGGCGCCTGAGGCTGCCGGTACTCCAGGTCCGGTGCCGCTTCTGGCCCTGGGGCCAGTCAGCGGTTGGGTCTGGGCGGATGGGTCTGGCGACGCTCCGCCCGGGCCGTCCGCCAACCGCGTGGGAGCTGCGTAGGGTAGCCATCAGGGTGTGGGCAGTTGGCGTGCGCGGGATGGGGCCACAGCCCGGCCTGGCGCCTGGGAGCGTCGAGTTTCTGCCGCTGGGAACATGGTTTCGATGGCCGCCATTCCGCAGGGCGGGGCCTGGGCGGCAATCTCTCATTCGTGCGGCAGATTGCTCACCTCTGCCCACAGGGTCCGGTAGGCCGCGGCCGCCTCGCTGGACGGGGCCAGGACCAGCACCGGGAGTCGCCTCGGCCCCATCTGCTCCACCACCGATGCGGCGGGCACCATGGCCCTGGCGATGTCCGACCGCTCCGAAGTCACCCGTGAGACGGTGTCCAGATGCAGCCGCTTGCGGCGGTCGACCATCGAGAAGAAGGCCAGGATCCGGGGACGAGGTGGTTTGGCCGCGGCCACAAAGTCGATCAGCTGGTCGAAGCTGCGCAGAGCCAGCGTGGTCGGCACCAACGGCACCAGCAGGGTGTCGGCGGCACGCAGCACCCCCTCCGATACCAGGGAGACGCTGGGCGGGCAGTCCAGGATCACAACGTCGTACTCGGCCGCCATCGGCTTCAGCAATTGAGCGAGCCGCTGGACTGGCCGCTTGGCCCGATCGAGAGCCAGATCCATGTTGCGATAGGAGAAGTCCGCCGGCAGCAGGTCCAGGTTGTCGAAGTCGGTGCCCTTGATCGGCGCGTCCAATTTCACGCGGCCCTGGACCAACCTCTTCACCCCTCCCTTCACTCGCGGTCTCACCCGGAACAGAAAGCTCGCTGCTCCCTGCGGGTCGAGGTCCCAGAGCAGGGTCCGGTTGCCCTCGAGAGCCGCCAGGTAGGCGAGGTTGACGGCAGCCGAGGTCTTGCCCACCCCGCCCTTGATGTTGTAGGTGGCCAGCACTCTCACAGCAGTTCCTCAGTCGCCCGCTGGTGCTTGGGAAAGGGATCCAGTCGCGCCACGTGTCGGCGGGTCGCCCGGTTGGCGAAGCGGGTGAAGCGGATGGTGAAGAGATCTCTGGCCTGGCGCTGGCGAGACTCCAGCTGGTCGGCGGCCCGTCCCATCGCCATGAATGTCGCCGCCTGAGCACCACCGGCGGCGAGCATCTCCTCAGCGAACCCCTGCATCTCGGAGCGCTGCACCTGGGTGTCCTGGAACTCTCCCAGACAGTCCTGCAGCGCCTTCAGTTGATCCACCACGGCGCGGTAGGGCAGGGGAGCCAGCAGCGAGCTAAAGAACTCCAGCAGGTAGCGCAGCTCCTTGCAGCGCTTGCGTAGCGAGTGCAGATCGGTGGCGGGTGAGTCCGCCGTGATCATCGTTCCCAGCCTGGCGCAGCGCCGGTAGGCGCGCTGGATGCGAGCCACCGCCACTTCGCCGATCTGGGCAGTCGCGATCGGCGAGTCCCCGTTGGAGGTAGGCTCCGATCGGGGACTGGCGAGACCCCGCCAACCCTCGAGGGCGACCTCCCAACGTCGAGACCGCAGCCCTCGCACCAGCCTTTGCTGGGCCAGCCTCCGCTGCCGTTGCAGGAAGGCGCGAAATGGCAGCAAGTCGGGGCCGATTGAGTCGGAACCCCGGGGGGTCAGTTGCAAGAGGTAGACATCGAGGTCACGGGTGGGCGTGGTGAGGTCCCCCATCCACTTCAGATCCACGGCCAGGTCGCCCCCGTCTGCTCCCGGGAGTGCGTCGCCAAGCAGTTTCAGGGCGGAACGGGCCCGTCGTACCGCCACTCTCAAGTCGTGGAGGAACTCGGTATCAAGGTCGGCCAGAACCCCGGGGAGGTTGATGGCGGCGCTCGCCTCCAGGCGGGCCAGGATCCGGCGCACGGCGGCCACCGAAGGCGTGGTCGCTTCCAGGGCCACCTCGAACCTGCCGGAGTAGTCTCCTGGACTGCGCCCAGCTACTGCCAGGGCAGCCACCAGGGGCAGGGTGTGGCTGGCGCGCAGCCCAGGGACCAAGCTAAGCCGGCTGGCCAGCTTGCCCGCCTCTACCTCGTAGCCGCGAACGGCGTCGACGCTGATTCTGGTGACCGGCACCCGCTCGTCGTGGTGACTGCCGGTGGGCTCCTCGACGACCAGCCGGGCGACGGTCTTAGAGTCGTCATTGAGGACGCGGGAAGTCCTGGTTCGGGCGGTGGCCGTCGCCACTGGTAGCAGCGTTCGCACCCCAACTATCGGCTCGAGGCGGGTTCGAATCGGCCCGGTCGGGACCAGGGCGGCCAGGGCCATGGACTTCCGGCGCTCAGCGCCCTCGGTCGCTGGGGACCAGGCGTCGGCGGTTCGCACCTGGCCGTGGGCGGGGCTGCTGAGCCGCACTTGGGCCTGCCGGCCCTGGTCCGTCGTGGCCAGCTCCAAGATGAAGCCAGCCCCGAACAGGCGCCAGTCAAAGGTGTCGAACCATTGATGACGAACGATCTCCTGCGGGCCCGGGTGAAGCCGCATTCCAGAGCCCAGCTGGTTCGCCAAGGCGGCGGCCGGAATCATGGCGTCGCCCTCGAACTCACCCGATCGGATGGGCACTAGACTGCGCTCCGGGATGACCGCCCACAGACTCGCCCCAACGCCTCAACGCCAAGCCTCGCCACCCAGATTCCAGCATGGCCTCGGGCTGCCACAACATCCTCTCAGGGTAGCGACTTGGTCGTGCCACCTCGGAGCGGCCTCCACTCCCTGAAAGTGGGGGAGCGAGACCAAGGATCAGCGCCAGCCGGATGCGAACCCGGCACCCAGCTTCCCGCTCGGGCAACCGGCCGTCCGCGGATCTCGGACGTGACCCGATTCGCGGCGCTCGCTGGAGCAGAAATCCCCCTCGCCGTCTCCTGAGCCCACCTTCTGATGCATAAGCGGCCAGCGGTGAACCAGACATCCCCGGCGCCGCCCTTGAATTTGGCGGGCTCACCGACGGTGTCTTGGAGTGGACCGCGAAGACAGCTCGTTGGCGACTGGCCCGTTGAACTGGTGCGACCGACTCGGCTCCTCGAGCTGGGACCTATCCGGTGGCCGGCAGCTGGTCGCCAGGCCGCGAGCGGCCACTCGGCACTCCTACGCTCGCGAGCCGCTGGCCACTGGGTCGTCGCTACCCTCGCAGTCGATCAACCCATGGGCGGGGAGCTCTGGGCCTGGCGGATCGCCGCGATCCGGGCCACGTCGGCGCCGGAGAGGATCCCCACCAGCTGGGTGCCGTCCATCACCAGCACGCCGCGCTGGATCGCCGGGCCCACCCGGTGCAGAACAGCCTCCAGGTCATCCTGAGGCGCCGCGGTTGGGAAGGCGGCCACCGGCAGGGCGTAGTCGCGCAGTCGCTGCTCGCTTCTGGCTGCCGAGGCGGTGGCCATGAGATCAGCCAGGTTGACCAGACCAGAAAGGTTGCCGGCTGGGTCGTGGAGCGCATAGATGGGGGATCGGTGCTGGCCTGTCGAGAGCAGCTGCTCTACCGTCAGCCAGTCTGGGACGGTCACCAGCGGCTGGGACATGGCGGCTGCCACCGGCACCTGCTTGAGCAGCGAGAGGACTTGGGCCTGGCGCTCCTCGGCGCCTCCGGCTGAGAACAGGAACCAGCCGATGAAGGCGAGCCAGATGCCGCTCAAAAAGCCACCTAC
>DATKSV010000040.1:0-2218 GCA_035531535.1 Candidatus Nanopelagicaceae bacterium
CCGCTTTGCTGTGCGCGACAATCCAGAGAAGAACTCGGCGGTGAACCTCTATGTGCGGGCAACAGAAGCGTTGGTCACCGCTATCCAAGCCCCCAAGCACACGCGTCGGGCGACCGATGAAAGGGCACTTGCGCCTGTTGCGCTGACCGTCGAGGGCTTACTGCACTTCCTGCTCGTGGAATGATGCCCCGACGAACCTTCCCCGAGTCTCGTGCCGGGCGTCGGCCGAACCGGGGGGCTGGTCCGGCCGAAAGGTATCCCGCCGGACTTGCTAGTCGCGGTCCTAAAGGATTTCGTTTGGGACTACCGCCCATGCGGGTCTAACAGATCTCATCCAGGCTCGGCTCGGAGGCACCCCCATTCCGGACCGCTCACAAGGCAGCGTCCAGGGTCGCCCTCCGGACCCGCCGCTTCGGGCTGCCGGGTCAGACGCTCGCCCTGAACTCGGGGAAATAGCGCTCAATCGTCGAGAGGTCAAAGTCGGCCAGGATCGATGAGGGCGGCTCCCGCTGGAGCAGGAACTCAAAGCTGGCCCGGATCAACTCGTCTACCGAGCGGCCCCGGCCGTAGCGGAGGAGCTCCTCTTGGCTCACCCTCACCCGGTGGCGGGAGCGTCCCCTCGGGTCGTGGACCCAAACGTCGGCGGACCAGCTGTCGCCCTCCGCCTTAGCTCTGACCTCAACCGAAGCTGCCATGCACCTCTCCTCCGCTAAGCGGAGGGGGCAAGATATACCAGGCAGTCGGCGGCACCGGCTCGGGACAGCTCGGCAGCATTGGCGTTGTAGACGTCCTCCCGAATGTGAGGCCCCTTGAGATCCTTAGCCGTGGTGGCCTCGTGGTGGCCTCATCGTAGAGGCGTCTGTTAGCCGACTGAAGCCCGCAAGGCACGGGTCCTGAGACCCCAGAGTCGCAACCGTTAGCTGAACCAGACTCTAAAAATCATCCGATCGTCGCCACTTTTGAAAGTAGACCCCAAATTGATCTAATCTGCCGAGGAAGGAAATGATCATCACAGCTTTAGTCAAGTCCCATCGTTGGTGTAAATTCGGCCGGAAGTCAGGGATAGGTTCATTAGGCCGCTAAGCCTGCAGTCAGGGGGTTGGTGAGGCGGTCTTGGTTGTCGGGGTCCAGCCGGGCCATGGACTGTTGGGAGAAGTGGCAGCGGCCGTCCTGCCACTCGTCATGTTGTTCCTGGAGCACGGCGGTGGAGAGCCGCAGCAGTGAAGCGCTGTTGGGGAAGATCCCCACCACCTTGGCCCGTCGGTCAATCTCGGCGTTCACCCGTTCCAGGGCGTTGGTGGAGCGGATCGAGCGCCAGTGCTCGCTGGGAAACACCAGATAGGCGAGGATGTCCGGCTCGGCCTCGCGCAGCAGCCTCGCCACCTTGGGGTAGCGCGGCTCCAGCAGTTCCAGCGCCTGGGAGATCGCCTGGCTTGCCGCCGGCTGGCTGGGCTGGGCAAACACCGTTTTCACCAGCGCCAGCACCGCCGGGGCATCCTGGCGGGAGCAGGCGGCCACCACGTTGCGCAGGAAGTGCACGGTGCAGCGCTGCCAGCTGGAGCCGGCGAAGCACTGCGCCAGCGCGCTCCGCAGCCCCTCGTGGGCGTCCGAGATCACCAGCTGCACGCCCCGCAGCCCGCGCGCCACCAAAGAGCGGCCGAACTCCAGCCAGAAGGCCTCGGTCTCGCTGGCCCCCACCGCCACCCCCAGGACGCACTTCTCCCCGGTCTCCCTAACCCCAATCGCCACCACCACCGCCTGGCTCACAATCCGCCCACCCTGGCGCACCTTTTCGTAGGTGGCGTCGAACCAGACGTAGGGGTAGGCGGCGGCGTCCAGGGGCCGGTCCCGGAACAGTGCCAGCTCAGCATCGAGCTCCTGGCAGATCCGGCTCACCTCGCTCTTGGAGACATGGCAGCCGCCCATCGCCTGCACCAGATCGTCCACCTTGCGGGTAGACACCCCGTGCACCCAGGCCTCCTGGATCACCGCCCAGAGAGCCCGCTCAATCCGCCGCCTGGGTTCCAGCAAACTCGGTAGGAAACTGCCCTGGCGCAGCTTGGGGATCTCCAACTCCAATCTCCCCACCCGGGTGTCCACCGTCCTTTGCCGGTGCCCGTTGCGGTAGCCCACCCGGCCCTCGCTGCGCTCATGCGGCTGGGCCCCCACCGCCATGGCCGCCTCGGCCTCGATCAGGGCCTGCAACGTCTGCCCCAGG
>DATKSV010000041.1:0-6481 GCA_035531535.1 Candidatus Nanopelagicaceae bacterium
TGCCCTGATCGCGCTTGAACTCCTCGGCCATCCAGTCCACGATCCGGCGGTCGTAGTCGTCGCCCCCCAGGTGGGTGTCACCATTGGTGGACTTGACCTCGAAGACGCCCTCACCCACCTCCAAGATGGAGACGTCAAAGGTGCCGCCACCAAGGTCGAAGACCAGGATCTTCTCGGATTCCTTGCGATCCAGCCCATAGGCCAGAGCGGCGGCGGTGGGCTCGTTGATGATCCGCAGCACGTTCAGCCCAGCGATCTGCCCGGCGTTCTTCGTGGCCTGCCGTTGGGCGTCGTTGAAGTAGGCCGGCACCGTGATCACGGCGTCCGTGACCTTCTCGCCGAGGTACGCCTCAGCGTCGCCCTTCAACTTCTGCAGGATCATGGCCGAGATCTGCTCCGGGGTGTAGTTGGTGCCCTCGACGTCGACCTCAGCTCGGCCATCCTTGCCGGCCACAACCGCGTACGGGACAATCTTTCGCTCGCCCTCAACCTCGTTGAAGAGCCGGCCCATGAAGCGCTTGATCGAGTAGACGGTGTTCTCGGGGTTGACGGCCGCCTGGCGCCGAGCCAACTGCCCCACCAGCCGCTCTCCGCCCTTGGTGAATGCCACCACCGAAGGAGTGGTCCTACCACCCTCTGTGTTGGGGATCACCACCGGCTCGCCGCCTTCCATGACGGCAACAACCGAATTGGTTGTGCCCAGGTCTATTCCAACGGTCTTGGCCATTGAGTCTCGAAGCCTCCGTTCTAGTCTGGAGTTGGGGGCCGCACCTTACCGGCCCGCCCGCTGCTTCTACCCTACCGCAGCCGGGAGTCCGCCAAACCAGCCCCGCCCACCGGCAGCGGTCCAACTCGGCGATCATTACTGACCAGATGACAGACCATGCCCCTACCACCCGGCGCCGGCCAGCGCTGGCTGGCGCCCTCTTCGCTTTGGTCCTGGGCTGTCTGGGAGCCGTCTCGCTCCTGGCACTGTCGCCACCTTCCCAGCCGGACGGGCTGGGCCTCCTGCCCCAGACAGTTACCCTGGTCGGCCGAAGCGGCGTCATGCTCAGCGACCCACTAGCGCCTCCCCTGATTTCGCAGGCCAAGGCGATCGCGGTCGCCATGGGTCAGGGACGCCAGGACTACGTCCAGCAGGCGGTTCTGGCGAACGCCCGCTCCCTGGTCGGAGGACCGCTGGGCAGGCACACAACCCTGTGCTGGGTGGTGCTCCTGCAGGCCAATCCCGATCAGAGTGGCAACCTCCCAGCACCGGGGCAGATCAACCTCTACTTGGTGCTGGTTAACGCCCGCACCGGCCGCTTCATCGAGGGCGTCATAGCATTCCAGGGTCCCTCCCATTCTGGGGTGGGCGAGCTGTGACCGGGACCAAGCGCGGCGGGGAGGCCTCGACGAGGTCCTCTACCTGTCGGGGCGGTCTACTGGCTTGCGATTGGCCCGTCTCCCCAAGGTGGGGCCGCCCCTCCAGATAGCAGCGATAGCGGTCGAGCTCGGGGCCACTTCGACAGTTGGCGACTCGGGCCGGAAAGGAGTTCGGAAGCCACTGTCCTCGACTCCACGGTCTTGGCCAGCGTCTTGGTGGCTCCGGCCCCTCGGCTGAGCCAGCCTCACGAAGTTCCTCCGGCTCAGAAGCCGAGACTCTGGGCGCCGGCACCGGCGGGCACGCTGGCTTTTTTGAGGACCGCTGCATTGTGGCTCCACCGGGGCGGGATCGGGCGCGCCCCGGGAACCGGCTGCGACCGGGCCCGAGCGGCCGTCCTCCGGCTAGGGGACAATCCCGGGGTGCGTTTGAGTCTTGCCCCAATGGCCGCCCGGCAAGGTGCCGGGCGGCTGGCGGCGCCGCTCTGCCTGCTCGCCGCGGCCCTCGGAGTGGGAGCGCTGGTTTGCCTACCGGCCCCTGCGTTGGCGGTCTCGGTTCGGCCCAACCGACCGCCGACCGGGGGGCTGCCATGGTTGCTGGTGGCGGGCGGCAGGATCGTCAATGGGCTCGGCCAGACCGTGATCCTGAGGGGCTTCAACGACGCCGCCCTACTCCAGACCGGGTCCCAGGCGCTGCCGGCCCCGCTCTCTGCGAGCGACGCCGCCCTGATGGAGGCCCAGGGCTTCAACGTGGTCCGGATCCCAGTGTCCTGGTCGATGCTGGAGCCGACTCCGGGGCACTTCAGCCAGACCTATCTGGACCAGGTCCGGGCTATGGTCGCACTCTGTGCGAGCCACGACCTCTACTCGGTCCTGGACATGCACACCGAGGACTTCGGAGTCGGCTTCGGCGGCAGCGGCGCACCCGCCTGGCTGAGCGTCCCCGGGATACCCGACATCCACTTTCCAGGCCTCCAGCCGGCCTGGCAACGGCACCTGTCCCCGGCGGTGAACGCTGCCCTCGCCTACTTCTGGCTCTACCCGAACTGGCAAGGGCTCTATTGGGCAGCCTGGCAGGAGCTGGCGCGGGCGTTCCGCAACGACTCGGCAGTGGCGGCCTTCGACCTCTACAACGAGCCTCACCCGATTCCGATCCCGCCCGCTATCTTCGCCACCCGCCTGCTCTGGCCCTTCTATGCCGCCGGCATCGCGGCTGTCTCGAAGATCGACCCCAACCACCTCATCGTGGTGGAAGGCACCCTTTTCGGAGGCCTGCCAACCGCCATCAGACCGCTCCATGCCAAAGATCTGGTCTACTCCACTCACCTGTACTCAGGCAGCCTGCTCGGCCCGACGTTCACCGGCAACCAGGGCCCGCTGGGACAGGAGCTGGAGCAGGGGCTGAAGGAGGCGGCCCAGCTCCCAGCGCCATACTGGGCTGGCGAGATTGGGATCGACCACCGACTCCCACTCGCCGCCACCTGGGCCCGTGATGAGATTCAGCTCTCCAACCGACACCTCACCGGCTGGGCGTGGTGGCAATGGAGTGACGCCGGCGGCTGGGGAGTCGTCGACGGCCAAGGGCCGACTGACATGGACTGGCTTGACGTGCTCTCACAACCCTTCGTCAGGGCCGCCCCCGGCCGGCTCCTGGCGATGGCCTACGACGTAGCCCGGGGCAGACTCACCGCCAGCGTCGCGGGGGCGCCAACCGGGAGCCTGCTCCAGGTCTCCTGGCCAGCCAGCCTTGGCCCGGCTCGCCTCCTCAGCTCCTGCGCCGCCAGGGCGTCGGCCACCCGGCCTGGCAGCGGCCTGGTCACCCTGCGACTGCTAGCCCCCGACTGCCAGATCACGCTCCAAGTCTATGCGCATCCACGTCCTGCCACGTCCCGCTGAGCCAGCTGGCCCGGCAGGCATCGACCACAGCCAGGGTGCCCGCGGCGTCCTCGGCACTGGTCTGAACCGGAGCCAGCGCCTCCACCGCCCGGCCGAAGGCTGCGACCATCTCCAGGTATGGGTCGGCGGCAGGCGAGTCGATACGGCGCTCGCCCACCGGGCCGTCCACCAAGATCGGCGGCCTTTCGTCATGCCAGGCGGTGAACGGCTTGGGGATGGATATCGCCGCCTGGTCCCCCTCGATCCGCAGCCACTCCGAGCCGGCAGTTGCGAAGCCACAGCTGAGCGCGGCCAAAGTGGCCGCGGTGCCCTGGCCCGGCGCAAACTCCAACAGCATGCTGGTGGACTCGTCAACGCCCCGCCGCAGTGTGGCCAGCGCCACCGCCCGCTCCGGCTCCCGGCCCACCACCCAACGTGAAGCGTTGATCAGGTAGGAGCCGACGTCATAGAGGGCGCCGCCGCCCAGTTCCCCCTCCCAGCGCACGTCCGGGGGAGGACGCAGGCGAAAGCTGAAGCCACCGGAGAGTTGCCGAACAGCTCCCAGCTCGCCTCGACGGACGAGGTCCATGACCAACTGCCAGCGCGGATGGTATCGGTACATGACCGCCTCGGCCAGCACCAGCTGGGCCCGCTGCGCAGCGGCAGCCATCTCCTCAGCCTCCAGGGCGCTCAATCCCAATGGCTTCTCACATAGCACATGTTTGCCACTGGCCAGCGCCGCCAGCACCCACGGCCGGTGGAGGGCATTCGGCAGTGGAACATAGATGGCGTCGAGGTCCTGCTCGAGCACGCCCTGGTAGCCGTCTACCGCCATCGGGATACCCATCTTGGCGGCCGCTGCCCGGCCCCGCCCTGGATCACGGCTGCCCAGCACCAGAACCTGGTCCCCCGCCGCCTGCAGGGCCGGGACAACCGCCTGGGCCGCGATCCGGGCCGCCCCAAGGACCCCCCACCTCAGCGTCCGTCGGCTCAAATCGCGACCGTGATGGGTTGGCCAGAGGCGGCCGACCGAGTGGCCGCCTCCATGACTGCGATGTTACGTCGGGCCGACTCTGGGGTCACCGCCAGCGGCTCCTGGGCGAGCAGATGGCCGGCCAGGTTGCGGTAGAAGGCCTGAGGCGGGCTGGGCGGCAGCACCATGGTCTGGTCGTGACTGCGGTCTCCCGGGCCGGGGCGCATCCAGTGGAGATCGCAGGGGAGGTCCGCCACGGGAAGCGTCTCCTCAGTGACCCCATTGGGCCCCCTGGTCGAGATAACTCCACTTCGCCAAAGGCCCACGACGGCGCCCTTTGTCCCCAGCACATACCACTTCGGCTTGCGGGCGGCGGCGATGTCGGAATGGATGAACTCGGCCTCCGCGCCCCCCTCGAACCGCAGGCGCAGCCCGAAGTGGTCATCGTTGGTGATGTCGTGCCAGACCAGATTGTGCCGGCTGGCAGACACCTGGACCACCTCGGCGGGAATCAGCTGCAAGATCCAGTCCAGGTAATGCGAACCCCAGTCATATATCACGCCCCCGCTCACGGCCGCGTCCGAGTGCCAGAAGTGACAGGGGTGCTGGAAGCCGCCGACGAACGCCTCCAGGTGGAACACCTCGCCCAATCCTCCTTCGGCGACCAGCTGCTGGAGGGCTAGGAAGTCTGGGTCCCAGCGCCGGCTTTGGTAGACCGTCAGGGTCCGGCCGCTGGCCTCGGCGGCATCCACCAGCTGGTCGGCCTCCCGGCCAGTGAGGCAGAACGGTTTTTCCACCACCACATGCTTGCCGGCGTCCAGGGCTCGCAGCGCCAGGGGCGCGTGGGTGTTCGGCGGGGTGGAGATCACCACAATGTCGAGCTCGGAGTTGGTCAACAGCTCGTCCAGGTCGGCGGCTGGGCGCGCCCGGGGAGCCGCCTGGAGGGCGGCTGCCACCCGCTCCGGGGTCCGGTCACATACGGCTCGCAGTTCCAGGCCCGGAACCTGATCGATAGCCAACGTGTGCTCTGTGCCGATGGTGCCGAAGCCAAGCATCCCGACCCCCATGCCAGCGGCTTCGTCCAGCCCCGCCACGTGACGCAGCCCTCGATAGAGCAACTCCTGAAAAGGCTGGGAGGCGTAACTCGACAGGTCCTCGCCGAGGCCACAGTAGAAGACACGCCCGCGGCCCGCGGCCCGCACATAGGCCACCGGAAGCTGACGGGAGCGCCATGTGGTGCTCAGCAGCACCTCGCAGTCAGGGCTCAAATCCACCTGGGGAAAGCAGGAGTCGTCCAGGGTGAGGTCGCCGGCAAGTCGCCTGGTGATGTCATGGCTAGCGGGGCTTGACCGGCTCACCACCTCGGCTCGAGGCAGAGGCGACCCCGGAGCGCTCCCCACCAGTCGCGCATAGCCGGGAGCCCGGCTCCATCTGAAGTTGGTGCAGTGCAGGCCCACGAAGCCACCGCCCCCCAGAATGAAGTCCAGGAGCCCAGCCTCGGCCTCGGAGTCCAGCTCGGACTCGGCCGGGTGGGCCACCACCACGTCGAACCCGTTCGGGCGGGCAAGCATCCCCAAGTCGCTCACCAGTTCCACCGCCACCGCTCGGGTGCGGCTGAGGTAGTCGAGCCATGGCTCCAGGGCCTCGGCCTGGCGCGGCCCCGCCACCACCAGCGCTCTGATCAAGCGAACTCCGCCTCCCCGAGGAATCTAGTCCATACCCGCCCCCACGTCACTCTAACTGGACTCAGCGTGCCAGGTGACGGCTGCGAATGGACGCGCCTACTGGAGGCAGTGGGAGCTAGCCTGACCATCACCACCGCACGCTCATGAACGCTGCCCGCCAGCAGCCGGCCGCGACTACCCCCGTGGCCGGAACCCGATGTGAATGGCCACGATTCCCAGGCTCAGGCGCTGATACCGAACTCCCTCGAAGCCAGCCTCCCGGAGCCAGCGCGACACCACCAGTGGAGATGGAAAAGCGGCGATGGAGTCGGTCAGGTACTGGTAGGCTCCCGCCTTCCCCAGTAGGCCGCGAGCCACCACCGGGATCACGGTTCGGTTGTACAGCGTATACCAGGGGCGCAGGTACCGACTCACCGTGCTGAATTCCAGAATCACAGCCCTGCCTCCTGGCCGGAGGACTCTGAGCATCTCCGAGAGAGCCCCCTGGTGGTCGGCAATGTTGCGGAGCCCAAAGGCCATGGACGCGGCGTCGAAGGAGGCGTCGGCGAAGGGGAGGTGGAGCGCGTCTCCCACCACGAACTCAACT
>DATKSV010000042.1:0-36675 GCA_035531535.1 Candidatus Nanopelagicaceae bacterium
CGGGGTATGTCCTTGGGCGCCTGGCCCAAGAACCGGTCCAGGTCCTCGGTACGGAACCTCCGTTCTCGGCCCGGGCGCACCACCGGCACCCGGCCCTCGTCAGCCCAACGCCTCAACGTCACCGGGTGCACCCCCAGCACCTCCGCCGCCGCCTTTAGCCGCAACAATGCCATGCCACCAAGTCTTACATATCACTCAGCCTCGCTTAGCAGAACTAGTCACTGTTGCGGACCCTGCATCTCCTCAAGGTACTTGCCCGCCGGCCCTACCGGCAAGCAGAGCTGTCTTGGCGACCTGTCCACCGTCCTGGCGAACGCCCCCTCGGGTGAAGCGGAGAGATGGCGGCGAAGTACTCGTAGACAGCGCTTGCGCCCAGTTCGACGGCGGGCGAGCGGCGCGTATCCTCGTCTCATGGGCTTCCCCAACCTGGCCGGCAAGCACGCCTTTGAGCCCTTCGTCAACCCGGACGATTACCAGCGCTATCTGACAGAGGCATTCGGCTGGCCAGGGTTGCCACCGCTGTTGGGGGTGGTGATCACATTCCAGGGACGATTCTTCCGGCGGGTGGTGGCCGACCCGGCATGGCGGCGGCTGGACGCGCCCGTCTCCCTGATTGGCGACCTCTATCTGCGTGAGACCGAGCGCGGCCTGATTGGGATCCTCGGCGGGTTCGGGGTGGGGGCCCCGGCCGCCATCAACCGCATGGAGGACATCGCAGCCTCGGGTCCTCGCCGGTTTCTGGCCATCGGCTTCGCCGGCGGACTCCAGCCGGACCTTGAGGTAGGAGACCTGGTGGTGTGCGATCGGGCCATACGCGACGAGGGAGTCTCCCACCACTACCTGGCTCCCGGTCCCTATTCACATCCCTCGGTCGCTCTGACTGGGCGACTAGAGGCCCAGCTTGCGCTCGGCTCCGGCCCGGTCCGGGTGGGCACCACCTGGACCATCGACACTCCCTACCGGGAGACCGTCGATGAGTTGGCGCACTATCGGGACCAGGGGGTCCTGACCGTGGAGATGGAGGCAGCCGCCTTGGCCGCCGTCGCGGAGTTCCGGGGTTTGGAGTTCGCCACCGCATTCACGATCAGCGACCAGCTGACAGGGGAGCGCTGGCAGCCACAGTTCCACCATGAGGCGGCCCAGGCCGGACTCGACCGACTTCTGCAGGCGGCCATCGCCACACTCAGCGCTCCCGAGCTCCCAGATAAGAGCGGGGACGGTCCCCAGCCCGGCTGACCTCAGACGCCAGCTGGTCGGTGGCGGATCGCCCTGGGGAAGCGGAGAGCGCCTCCCTTCACTCGGCGGCTCCAGCCAGCCGGTTTGGCTGAGTGGGACCGGCGGCGAGCTGGGAAGTGGCCTCACCGACCAGCTGCCGGATGGCGTCCGCCAGCGCCAGCGCGGAGTTCCCGTCCAGCTCCACCGCCACTCGGGCGGCGGGGCCGTGCGAGGGGTTCAGGAAGTCGATGTTGAGGGTGTGCTCCGCCTGGGCATGAAACGGGTGGTCGAAGTAGACCAGGGCTTGAGTCAGATGAAACCATCCGCCGGCTCCCTTGCCGCTGCCGTCCACGGCGACTTGCTCGGTGCGATAGGTGCACATACCTCAGTCCCCCAGGTAGCGGGCGAAGAAGTCGAAGATGCGCGACCACCCGTCGGCGGCGGCCTCGGGCCGGTAGCTCACCCGGTCGGTTGAGAAGAAGGCGTGGCCGGCGCCCTCGTAGGTGTGAAAGTCGAAGGTCTTGCCCTCGGCGGTGAGCAGCTTCTCAAGCTGGGCGGTCTCGGCCGGCGACGGGTGCTGGTCGTCGGCTCCGAAGAGTCCCAGCAGAGGGCAGCCCAGCTCGGGCGCCAGGGGAGCCAGGGACGACACCCGCAGGGGCCCGCCGGGCGGCGGGTCCGCGACGATGAAGGCGCCGTAGCAGACGACGGCCGCCTGCAAAGGGAGGCTGCAGGCTGCCAGGAACGACTGCCGACCGCCCGAGCAATAGCCGATGGTGGCGACCTTTCCGTTGCAGGCGGCCAGGGACGCGAGGTGGGCGCTGGCCCCGGCCACGTCTCCCACCAGGCGCTGGTCCGGCACCCCGCCCAGGGCTCGCGCCGCCGCGGCGGCATCGTCCGGGCTGGCGCCCGGCGCCTCCCTGGAGTAGAGGTTGGGACAGATCGCGACGTAGCCGTGAGCAGCGAACTTCCTGGTTATCTCCTTGGTCCCCTCGTCGTACCCGGGCATGTGATGAATCACCACCACGCCACCATGGAGACCGCCGTCTAGGGGTTGGGCCAGATAGGCCTCGACCTGGTCGCCGCCGTGGCCCTGGATCCAGATCGTCTCCGCCCTTAGAGAATCATTCATCGAGCTCTCCTCCTCCACCGAGCCACAAGCGGGCCCGCACACCGCATTCCGAGCCGAATTGTTCCAAAGGGCGCCCCAGGCCGCCCTCCCCGCTCGGCCGCCTGGTCTGGCCGGTAGGACCGACACCGCCGGATACCGATCGCCGGCCCCAGAGCCACCACCGCGGCGCTTAGGCCGGGTCCAGCACTACCACCGGGATCTCCCGGGATGTCTTCAGCGCGTAGTCGTTGTAAGCGGGCCAGATCTGGGCCATGAGGTCCCAGAGCTGGGAGCGCTCGTCGCCCCGGGCCACTCGGGCGCGCGCTTCCAGAATTGTGGCGCCTACCTGGATGCGGCACCGATCGTCGGCGAGCAGGTTCAGGTGCCACCCCGGATCCTGGGGAGCGCCGCCCTTCGAGGCCACGACCACGTAGCCCCTCCCGTACCTGCCATAAATCAGCGGGGTGGGACGGGGCTCCCCCGACTTCCGGCCGGTCGTTGTCAAGATCAGAGTCTGGACCCCGTTCCATTCCTGACCCTCGGCCCCGCCGGTTGCCAGGTAGCGCTGGACGTGCTCGTGCCCAAACAGGGTGGGCGTGCGCCTGGGCTCGGTCTCCGCCATATTCGCCTCCTCGTCGGAACTGGGCCTCGCGGGGAAGTCCTCGATGCTCCCTAGGCCAGCATAGGCGCCTGCGGCGTCCGGGGCGGCGCGCCCACCTCCCGCCAGTTGGCGCCTGGCCTGCTCCGGCGGGCCAGCCTTAGTCCACCCCGGGCAGACGTCCAGGGCTCGCGCTCGGCTCGTCGGCTCGGCCCCCGCCGCGCCCCCGCCAAGGGATGATTCGAGATCCGGTTCAGTTTGGACTTGGGGGCAAGCGTGAGCGCATCATATTTGCCAGTTTGGCCAACCAAGAGGGGGTGAGCAATGGGTGACGAAGAGACGAATCAGGATCGGCTGACGGTGACCGACAGCCGGACCGGTCGGAGCTACCAGCTGCCGATCGTGGACGGGACGGTTCGGGCGCTCGATCTCCGCCAGATCAAGGTCTCAGACGACGACTTCGGGCTGATGACCTATGATCCCGCCTTCCAGAACACCGCCAGCTGCCGCAGCAAGATCACCTACATCGACGGGGACAAGGGCATCTTGCGGTATCGGGGCTACCCGATCGAGGAGCTGGCTGAGCGCCGCAGCTTTCTTGAGATCGCCTTCCTTCTGCTCAACGGCGAGCTGCCCAGTGGCGAGGAGCTGGCCGGCTGGACCGGAGAGATCACCAATCACACCTTCATCCACGAGAACATCAAGCGCTTCATCGACGGATTCCACCACGACGCCCACCCCATGGGGATGCTGGTCAGCGCCGTGGGCGCACTGTCCACGTTCTATCCCGAGGCCAAGCAGATTCATGATCCGGCCATCCGGCACCGGGAGATCGTCCGCCTGATCGCCAAGATGCCGACCATCGCCGCCTTCGCCTACCGGCATGCGATGGGCCTCTACTACGCCTATCCGGATGACGACCTCTCCTACACCGGCAACTTTCTCAACATGATGTGGCGCGCCACCGAGCTCAAGTACAAGCCCAACCCGGTCTTGGAGCATGCCCTGGATGTGCTGCTGGTGCTCCACGCCGATCATGAGCAGAACTGCTCCACCAGCACCATGCGCCTGGTGGGCAGCTCGCAGGCAGATCCCTACTCGGCCATGTCGGCTGCCTGCGCGGCCCTCTACGGGCCGCTCCACGGCGGTGCCAACGAGCAGGTGCTGCGGATGTTGAACACCATCCAATCGGTTGCCAACATCCCTGACTACATCCGTCGAGTCAAGGCCGGCGAGTTCCGGCTGATGGGGTTCGGGCACCGCGTCTACAAGAACTTCGACCCCCGCGCTCAGCTGATCAAGCGGGTGGCCAATGAGGTGTTCGAGGTGACCGGCCCCAGCCCCCTGCTCGACATCGCTCTGGAGATCGAGCGGATCGCTCTCGAGGACGACTACTTCATCTCCCACAAGCTCTACCCCAACGTGGACTTCTACTCGGGGATCATCTACCTGGCGATGGGCATCCCGGTAGAGATGTTCCCGGTTTTGTTCGCGATGGGGCGCACCCCCGGCTGGCTCTCCCAGTGGGAGGAGGGGCTGCTCGACCCGGATCAGAAGATCGGGCGTCCCCGGCAGATCTATGACGGCTACCCAGAGCGTCACCTGGCCGGTTGAGGAAAAGCCGCTCCAGAGTACCCAACCTGAGGCGCTCTGGAGCGGCTGGGGTGGGGCCTCCCCCAGCGCCGGGCGATCAGCCACCCAACAAAAAGAGAGAGCCCCGGCCAGGCCCCGTCAGCGCCGCTCGGGGCGTTTCAGATGACGGGAACGAGCTCCGCCTAGCCGGGGTGTGGGCTGCGGAACTCAAACTCCAGCTTGGGGCAGATCTTCCTCTCTTTGAAGTCCCCCAGCGTGCGCTCCAGCTTGTTGGCGAGGCTGGTGCCGTCCGCGCACCACCACTCAAGGCCCGCTTCGGGGGTGATGTCGAGAGCCTTGGCTGCCATCTGTCCCACTGCCTCGATGGTGGTCTCCCAGGGCAGCGTCAGGGCTCGGCTGTGCCCGGCCCAGGTGACCCTGATGTGAGCCTGATCCAAGTTTTCGGTCATGGCGGCGACCCTGCTTCGACCACGTATTCTGGCTCCTCGTCGTTGGGGTCCTCGCGGTTGAGGGCGGAGCATACCGCCTCGGCACTCTCCCTGGTTGCAAAGGTCAGAGCACCTCCATCTGGGCTCTGGAGTCGGAAGTCCCCTCGCCGGCGGCTGCGGATGGTGAAATTGACCGGGTCTGGCCCTGCCATCAGTAGCAGAAGACCCGACAGTCGTCCTCCAGCCCCACCTCTGAGTAGCGCGCCGCGCCCATGGCCGCATCCACCTCGGGAATGAGGTCCTCCATGGTGAGGTCGTGCAATGACAGTGAGGCGGGGCACACATAGAGGCCAACCCCAGCTGCCTTGCTCTCCCGAATGAAGTCGAGCACGGTCTTCTGGGCGCCCTCCTTGACCGTGAGAGTCTCCGCGACTCCCTTCTTGAGGAGCAGGGTGGCGTCCATGGTGCTGACGATCAGTACCTCGTAGTCGAGGGCGGCGGCCGCCATCGCCTGAAAGAAGGGAGTCCCGAGCCGATGGGGCGACTCCGGGCCTGAGGTCATCATGATCAGCAACTTGTTCGCCACGGCAGCCTCCTCATGGTCGAATGCACCCGAGGCCTTGACTTCGGGCGCGAGAAGCATAATATGCCGACATCCGAATGTGGCTGACCTCCTGTTCCGGGGGTTCCGGACAAGGCCAGCTCGGAGGGATTGCGATGCAGGTGCAGGTGTCAGCTCCCGATGAGATGCAGGCGCTGGTGAGGCAGGCGGTTGACACCTACCTCGCCGAAAAGGCCCAGAAGGAGGCTGAGCGCACCAAGAAGATCGCCCTGATCTCCACCAAGGGCACTCTGGACATGGCCTACCCTCCCCTGATCCTGGCCACCACGGCGGCCGCTCTCGGCTGGGATGCCGCCATCTTCTTCACCTTCTACGGGCTGAACATCATCCACCGCGACAAGCAGACCAAGCTACGGGTGGCGCCGCTCGGCAACCCCGCCATGCCGATGCCGGTCCCCAACTTCATAGGGGCGATACCGGGCATGACCTCGCTGGGCACGTCCGTGATGAAGTCGATGTTCAAGTCGCATGGGGTCGCCTCCATCGACGACCTGCTCGAGGCGGCCGTAGCTGGCGGCGTGCGGCTGATGCCCTGCGCCATGACCATGGACGTCTTCGGCTACAAGAAGGCCGATTTCATGGACGGCGCGGAGGCTCCCTGCGGGGCGGCGACGTTCCTCGACTGGGCCTCCGACGCCGATGTCTCCCTTTTCATCTGAGGTGGAACCCGACTCGCCCGCCGCTGCCTACTACGAGATGCACGCCTACCTCTGCAAGGCTCTAGCCCACCCAGTTCGCCTGCTGATCATCGACCAGCTTCGGGAAGGGCCCCAGTCGGTGGGCGAGCTGGCGGAGCGAATTGGACTACCCCAGAGCAACCTCTCCCAACATCTCGGCATCCTCCGCGCCAAGCGCCTGGTGACGCACCGGCGCGAGGGCAGCAACGTCTACTACCACATCCGCGACCCCCGCCTGCTCCGAGCCTTCGATCTCCTCCGCGAGGTGCTGCGCGACGTGCTCCGTGAGGAGGAGTGGCTGGCGGGATCCTTCACTGCGCCCCCTTTGAGCGCGCCGGCGAGTTTGGTGCCAAGTTGAAGGCAACGCGACTCACCAGACCATGGCGATAGCCTCGGGCCCGGGGGCCCTCGACGCTCTCAGCCTGGCCGGGGCCGAGCTGAGGGCGCTGGAACACCTGGGCATGGCGGCCACCAGCGGCACCGACCTGGACGGTGTTCAGGATTGCATCGTGACCGCCCTCAATGAGGGCCTGGGACTGGAGGGCGCCACCGTGGGCCTGGTTGACGAAGCCCAGGGGGTGGTGGGGAACTGGCGCGGCAGCCCCGGCGAGACCCTGGCGATGGACCCCCAGAGGTTCTTGCCCATCGCCGACGGCGGCGCTGCCGAGCTGGCCTTCTCCATTCCGGGAAGGCTGGTCCACACCCAGTTTGGGGAGTCTCCCTGCGCCATCGCGGCCGCGTGCTATCGAGGCGAACCGCTCGGCCTGCTCGCGGTCAGCATTCCTCCGGAGGGGCTGGGCCCGCCTTTGGCGGCTGCCCTGGAGAGATTCACCACCCATGCCGCGGAGTCTCTCGCAGGGGTTCGAATGTGCGTGGACCGCACCCGCAGGCTGGCGGTGGAAGCAGAGCGAACCCGGATCTCGATCGACATGCACGACGCTGTGATCCAGTCGCTGTTCGCCATCGGCTGCACCCTGGAGGGCTGTGTCCAAGCCACTGACCCCGGCGATCCGGAGCAGGCGCGGCGCCTGGATGAGTGCCGCCGGCTGGTGGAGAAGACGCTCCGTCAAGTGCGGCAGAGCATCTACGATCTGTGGCCGGCCGAGCTCCTCGAGCGCCAGTTCCTGAGCCAACTCCGTCAACACCTGGCGGAGCTGACCGGATCGCCTCCGGCGCTGGAGTGGGAAGCCCGCGGTCAGCTGGCCGATCTGCCGGGAGAGGCCCGCCACACCCTTTTGGCGGTGGCCCAGGAAGCGCTCACCAATGTCGTCCGTCACGCCGGGGCACGCCATGTGCGAGTGGTTCTGGACACGACTTGCGATCCGGTCCAGCTAAGGGTCTCGGACGACGGAGTGGGACTGCCCCAGGACGATATGAAACCCCAGTTCGGCATCCGGGGCATGCGCGCTCGTCTCCTCCGGCTGGGGGGACGCCTCCAGATCACTTCCGAGCCGGGGCTGGGAACGATCCTGCACGCCGAGCTGCCTCGTCACCCCGCCCTGCGGGCCAGCCTGTCGATGTGATTCGGATCCTGATCGCGGACGACCACGAGATAGTCCGCCAAGGCCTGGTTCTCATGTTCCAGCCCAGTCCCGACATCGAAGTCGTCGGCACCGCCGCCAGCGGCGAGGAGGCGATCCGCCGTGCTGGAGAACTGCAACCGGACGTGATCCTGCTGGATTTGCGCATGCCCGGGATGGGCGGACTGGCAGCGCTCCGGATCCTGGCCGACAGTGAGCCGCGGGCCAAAGTCCTGGTGCTCACCGGCATCGACGGGCCCCAGGAGGTGATGGACGCGGTGCAGGCCGGAGCCGCCGGCTACCTCCTCAAGCAAACCTCGGTCGCACACCTGAGCGACGCCATTCACGCGGTCGCCGCGGGCCAGGCCTACCTCGACCCCGTGGTGACCGGTGAGGTTCTCTCCCTGGCCCGGCAAGGACTCCGCGACTCGGGAGGTCCCTGGCACCTGAGCCGGCGGGAGTTGCAGGTTTTGAACCTGGTCGCCCAGGGACTCAGCAATCGCGAGGTCGCCGGCCGCTTGTTCCTGAGCGAGGAGACCATCCGCAGCCACGTCAAGGCCACGCTTCGAAAGATGGGCAAGAAGCACCGGCTCGAGGCTGTTCTCGCGGCTCTCCAAGCGGGCCTCTTGGAGGGCAACCAAGGCGGCCAGGTCGGCCCAGATTTCCCCCTTCCGGGGGATGGTATTCGCCCCCCTCGGGGGAGCGTTAGGACCCAGCCGCCCTCGCATACTGGGATCCGGTCAACGACATAGGAGGGGCGTCGCCCATGGCCGATCGGCCTTGCCCCGTCCCGGCTCCGACGGGGCGCAGCACCTACGGGCCCGCGCTGGCGGGTACGGCATCGGGCAGCGCGGCGACGCAGCGGCCCGGGGTCGGGACGCAGCTGTTGGCATCCAGCGCCACCGGGGCCGGCTTAGAAGCGCGCCGGTTTGAAATGTTCGAGGCGCAACCCGAGCCGTCCCCCCAGCCTGAGTCTGAACCCCTCAGCAGCCAGGCCCAACCCACCGCGAGCACAACTCCCTGGCCGGGCGCTCTTGCCGCTGCGGAGCGGATCTGCGTCCTCTCCGACATCCACGGCAACGTCTACTCCCTGGAGGCGGTGCTGCGCGAGATCCGCACCCTGGGCTGCGACAGGGTGGTGGTGGCCGGCGACACCGCCGCCCATGGCCCAACTCCCTGCGAGGCCGTCGATCTGATTCGGAGCCTTGGCTGCCTGGTGGTCCGCGGCAACACAGACCGCTACCTCGCCGAGGGAACGGCTCCGCCGCCAGGAACCCGGGACCCGGAACAGGCGGTCTCTCTGGAATGGAGCCGAGCTCAGCTGGGCCAAGATCGGCTCCAGTTCCTTGGCAGGCTGCCTCATTCAGTCACGCTCCCCGGCTGCCTGGTTGTCCACGGAGCCCCCGGGGATGATGAGCGCGGGATCTGGCCCGAGACCCCAGACGCTGAGATCGAGGCCTATGGCTGGGGGGGGACCCTCCTGTGTGGCCATACTCATCGACCCTTCCAGCGCGCCCTGAGCTGCGGCGAGGTGGTGAACGTGGGCAGCGCCGGATGGACTCTCGATGGCGACCCCCGCCCCAGCTACGCGCTCCTGGAGCGGGTCGGAGCGGGTCCCTGGCGGACGACCTTGCGCCGGGTTGACTATGACCACAGCCTGCCTCTAGAGGAACTGGAGCGGCGTCAAGTTCCCTGGCGGGCTGCGGTCAGCCACTACATCACGACCGCGACCTGGCGCACTCCGGCACGGACATCACCATGAGTCTGGTCCCCCCCCACGGACGGGATCGTACCCTCCGGCAGCTGCTGGCTCCCGAGCCCGAGCGGGCTTTGGCTGTGGCGCGCGCCGCCGGCCTGCCCCGCATCCCCATGACCTCCCGGGAGACCTCGGACCTGATCATGCTGGGGATCGGCGCCTTCACCCCGCTGCAAGGCTTCATGGGAGAGGCCGACTGGCGCTCCAGCTGCAGCCAGATGCAACTCGCGGACGGCACCTTCTGGCCACTCCCGATCACCCTGTCCGCCAGCCGGGAGGTGGCGGCTGAGGTAATCCCGGGCCAGGAGGCCGCCCTGGTTGACCAGGAGAGCGGGGAGATCATCGCCACCATGCAGGTGGCGGAACGGTACCGCATCGACCCTCAGTACGAATGCCGCGAGGTCTATGGCACCACCGACCCCGGCCACCCCGGGGTGGCCAAGGTGCTGGCCCAGGGGGAGTTCAATCTGGCGGGCCCGGTGGAGGTCCTGTCGGAGGGCCGGTTCCCCCAGCACTACGCCGGCCTTTACCTGCGTCCGGCGGAGACCCGCGAGCTGTTTCAGCAGCTCGGCTGGAGCACCGTGGCGGCGTTTCAAACTCGCAACCCGATGCACCGAGCCCACGAATATCTGGCCAAGGTCGCGGTCGAGGTCTGCGACGGGGTCCTCATCCACCAGCTGCTGGGCCGGCTCAAGGCGGGCGACATCCCGGCCGAGGTCAGAGTGCGGGCGATTGACGCTTTGGTCTCTGGATACTTCGTGGCGGGGACCTGCGTCCAGGCGGGGTATCCCATGGAGATGCGCTACGCCGGACCGCGCGAGGCCTTGCTGCACGCGGTTTTTCGGCAGAACTATGGCTGCAGCCACCTCATCGTGGGTCGTGACCACGCCGGGGTGGGCAGCTACTACGGGCCCTTCGATGCCCAGGCTATCTTCAAGGAGATCCCTGAGAACGCCCTGCAGTTGCGCCCGATGTTCTTCGACCTGACCTTTTACTGCCGCGGCTGCGATGGGATGGCCTCCTCGCGCACCTGTCCCCACGATCCTGGCCAGCGTCTCTCGATCAGCGGCACCGACCTTCGGCTGCTGCTCTCTCGAGGCGAAGAGGTGCCCGAGCACTTCAGCCGGCCAGAGGTCCTGGAGATCCTCCGGGAGCACTACCTGAGCCTGGCCCAGGAGGGCCACCTGGCCGCCGACCACTCACCCGCCAGCCCCGCCCCGGCGTGGGATCAGAAGAGGAGATAGCCATGCCTACCTATGTCAATCCGGACAAGTGTGACGGGTGCAAGGCGCTTGACAAGCCCGCCTGTGCCTACATCTGTCCCAACGACCTGATGGTGCTGGACCTGGCCATGGGCAAGGCTTTCAACCAGGAGCCGGACCAGTGCTGGGAGTGCTACGCGTGCGTTAAGACCTGCCCGCAGTCAGCGATCGCGATGCGGGGCTACGCCGACGTGATGCCGCTGGGAGCCAGTCTGACTCCGCTGCGTGGAACCGAGTCGATCATGTGGACCGTCCAGTTCCGTGACCAGCGGGTGAAGCGTTTCAAGTATCCGATCCGAAGCACCGCTTGGGGGTCGATCGAGCCCTTCGAGGGCGCCCCTGAGCCCGACTCCGCGACCCTCAAGGACCCCCACCTGTGCGCCGAGGAGGCGTGGCTGGGCGTGGACAAACTGCCGGTACCTAGTGGGAGGATGTGATGAACCAGCCGGAAGTCGAGGTGGTTGAGACCGACCTCCTGATCCTGGGCGGGGGCATGGCCGGATGCGGGGCCGCCTTCGAGGCCGGCTACTGGGGCCGAGCCCACGGGCTCCGCACCACCATCGTGGAGAAGGCTGCGGTGGAGCGCAGTGGAGCGGTGGCCATGGGGCTGTCGGCGATCAACTGCTACATGGGCATGCGCTGGGGCGAGAACCAGCCTGAGGACTTCGTGCGCTATGTCCGCCAGGACCTGATGGGGCTGTGCCGGGAGGACCTGGTCTACGACATCGCCCGCCATGTCGACTCCTCGGTGCATATGTTCGAGAAGTGGGGCCTGCCCATCTTCAAGACCGAGGACGGCCACTACAAGCGTGAGGGCCGCTGGCAGATCATGATCCACGGAGAGTCCTTCAAGCCCATCGTGGCGGAGGCGGCCAAGAAGGCGATCGGCCCGGAGAACGTCTACGAGCGGATCTTCGTCTCCGACCTGCTCAAGGACCCCTCCACTGGGCACATCTCTGGCGCCGTCGGTTTCTCCGTCCGCGACCACAAGGTGTATGTGTTCAAGGCGAGGGCGGTGATCTCATCCGCGGGAGGCGCCACCGGGGTCTTCCGGCCCCATGCCGTCGGCGAGGGGTTGGGCCGGATCTGGTATGCGCCCTGGAACACCGGCTCCGCCTACTCCCTGATGATCAAGGCCGGCGCCACCATGACCCAGATGGAGCACCGTCTGGTGGTCACCAGATTCAAGGACGGCTATGGCCCGGTGGGGATGTGGTTCCTGCTCTTCAAGGGCAAGGTGCGCAACGCCTACGGAGAGCTTTACGAGGACACCCAGGCGAAGGCCCTGGATGACTTCCCGCCATACGGGCAGACCCGGCCCATCCCAACTCCGCTGCGCAACCACCAGATGCTGCTGGACCGCGCCCAGGGGAAGGGGCCCCACTACATGCGCACCGACGACGCGCTCCAGGCGCTCACCCAGGGGCTCGACCCCAAGGCGATCCGGGCAATCGAGAGTGACGCTTGGGAGGACTTCCTGGACATGACCATGTCCCAGGCGCTGCTCTGGGCCTCCAACAACATCGATCCCGCGGTGCAGCCATCGGAGCTGACCCTGACCGAGCCGTACCTGATGGGCTCCCACTCCGCCGCCACCGGCGCCTGGGTCAGTGGCCCGGAGGACCTCGCCCCGGAGGGCTACTTCTGGGGCTACAACCGCATGACCACAGTTCCCGGGCTCTTCGCCGCCGGCGATGGGGTCGGGGCTTCAGCCCACAAGTTCTCGTCTGGGTCTTACACCGAGGGACGATTGGCGGCCAAGGCGGCCATGGCCTTCATAGCCGACAATCCGGACCGCCCCGGCGTGGATGGCGAGGCTGTCAACCAGCTGGTGGAGACGCTCTTCGCGCCCTACCGGGTGTTCGAGGACAACCAGGGCAGCTCGACCAAGCCGGACATCAACCCCAACTATTTCTACCCCAAGCAGGGGCTGCTGCGGCTGCAGAAGCTGATGGATGAGTACGTCGCCGGTCTGGGCGCCAACTACATAACCAACGAGCCCACCCTGCTGCGGGGTCTGGAGCTGCTGGAAAGTCTCAAGCAGGACATGGCCAAGGTGGCGGCCCGAGATCGCCATGAGCTCCTGAGATGCTGGGAGCTCTGGGATCGGATCCGCTGCGCGGAGGCCCACGCGCGCCACATCCTCTATCGCAAGGAAACACGCTGGCCGGGGTATTACTACCGCGGCGACTACCCCCAGCTCGATGATCAGAACTGGAAGGTCTTCGTCAACTCCCGCTACCGGGAGGAGTCCGGGGATTGGGAAATGGAGACCCAGCCCCACCACTCCATCGTCGCCTGAGATGGAGTCGACCGGTTCCTTGGAGGGCTCCGAGAGCGTGCTGGTGGTGGGGGGCGGGATCGCCGGAATCACAGCTGCCCTGGAGGTGGCGGAGGCGGGCGCGCAGGTATACCTGGTGGAGAAGGATCCGCACCTGGGGGGCAGGGTGGCCCAGCTGTCACGATACTTCCCCAAGCTCTGCCCCCCCGCCTGCGGCCTGGAGATCAACTTTCAGCGTCTCCGCGACAACCAGAACATCCGCCTCTTCACCACCTCGGAGGTGGAGGATCTGCGTGGCGGCCCCGGCCACTACCAGGTCCGGATTCGGCGCCATCCCCGCTACGTCAACGACCGCTGCACCGCCTGCGGCGCCTGCGCCGAGGTCTGCCCGGTGGAACGGCCCAATCCCTTCGACTACGGCATGAGCACGACCAAGACGATCCACCTGGGCCACGAGATGGCTTACCCGATGCGCTACTCGATCGACGACTCGACCTGCCTATTCGACGAGTGCGGCAAGTGCGTCCAAGCCTGCCCCTACCAGGCCATCGACCTGCACATGGAGGCGACCACCCTGGAGCTCGAAGTGGGGGCGGTCATCATCGCCACCGGATGGCGGCCATACGACGCCAACGCCATCACCAACCTGGCCTTCCAGCATCACGCCGACGTCATCACCAACGTGATGTTCGAACGGATGCTGGCCGAGAACGGGCCCACCGCCGGTCGCGTGCTGCGCCCGTCGGACGGGGCCTCGGTCAGGAGCGCCGCCTTCGTCCAGTGCGCCGGCTCCCGGGACCGCCTGCACCTCGCCTACTGCTCGGGAATCTGCTGCCTGGCTTCACTGAAAGAGGCCAGCCTTCTGCTGGAGCGCAACCCTGAGGCCCAGGCCCATGTCTTCTACATCGACCTGCGCACCCCGGGCACCTATCAGACCTTTGCCACCAAGGTGCTCGATCACCCCCAGGTGCGCGCCGTCAAGGGCAAGGTGGCAGACATTCTGACCGACCCCGCAAGCGGCCAGCTGGTGGTGGTCGCCGACGACATGGTCGGCGGCGAGATGGAGCGGACGCCAGTGGACCTAGTGGTGCTGGCCACCGGCATGGTGCCCAACCCCGGGCCTGGGGGGCCGCTGGGAGCCAAGGCCCGCGGCGCCTTCGGGTTCTGCGACGAGTCGATCAGTGGCGAAGGCCTGTTCGCCGCCGGCTGCGCCCGGGCCCCGGTGGACGTGGCCACCTCGACTCTGGATGCCACCGCGGCCGCGATGCGGGCCCTGGGCGTGGTCCGAGGCGCGAGGGTCGGAGCGTGAGCGCCCGGACCGGCGTCTACATCTGCCGTGGCTGCAGCATCGGCGACAGCCTGGACGTCGACGCCCTCGCCGCCGCCGCCGCGGCAGGGGATGGGGTGGCGGTGACCCGGACGTCGGCCGCATTCTGTCTCGAGGACGCCCAGCTGATCGCCGACGATGCCACGGAAAAGGTCGACTCGGTGGTGGTTGCCGCCTGCTCGCAGCGGGTGAACCGCCAGGTATTTCGCTTTGGCGCGACCCCAGTGCGCCGGGTCAACCTGCGCGAGCAGGTGGCCTGGAGCCACCCCCCCCAGGTGGACTCGACTCAGGAGCTGGCCGCCGACCTCCTGCAGATGGGGATCGCCGCGGCGCGGCTCACCAACCCATCGGTCCCCTACACCCAGGACCACCTCCGCTCGGTCCTGGTGGTGGGCGCCGGCCCGGCTGGGCTGAGTGCCGCCCTGGCCGCCGGTGAGGCCGGATACCAGGTCACGCTGGTGGACCGTGCTCCCGAGGCCGGAGGGTTCCTGCGCCGCCTGTACCGTGGCTACCCGGCGGCCGCCGACGCGCCGGCGGATCTGCCTGAGCTCGACCACGTGGCGCTGGTGAAGCGCGTCACCGACCACGCCAACGTGACCCTGATGACAGCCACCTCGGTTGTGGAGGTGTCCGGCCAGCCCGGTCGCTTCCGGGCCGCCCTCGACCAGGCAGGACAGTCGCGCCAGGTGGAGGTGGGAGCGGTCGTCTACGCGACCGGCTTCGAGCCCGCCCCCGAGCAGCTCTTCTCCCGCTACGGCCTGGGCGAGCTGGGAGACGTGATCACTTCGGTGGGGATGGAGGAGATGGCCCGCCAGGGGGACATCATCCGGCCCTCGACGGGAGCGCCCGCAGCGCGGGTGGTGATCCTGGCCTGCGACGGGCCGGACGACACCGCGAACCTCCCGTACGTGGGCAACGTGACCAGCATGGTGGCCCTGAAACAGGCCATGTATGTGCGCCAGCGACATCCCCGAGCCACGGTCCACATCGTCTACCAGGACATGCAGACCCCAGGGCTCGACGAGCTCTACTACCGCCACGTGCAGGGCCAGCGCGGAATCTTCCTGGTCCGCGGTCAGGCGGGGGCGATCCGCCTCCAGGAGGACGGGGCCCTGGCGGTCACGGTGACGGGATCGGTGCTGGCCCGCGAGCTCGAGCTTCAAGCCGACCTGGTGGTGCTGCAGGTGGGCATGGTCCCGACCTCAGACCCTCAGTCGGGAGCTCACTCCAGTCTCCACCTGAACTACCTCCAGGGCGAGGCGTTGCCGACCCATCGGGCCGGCTTCCTGGATTCCAACTTCCTGTGCTTTCCCTTCGAGACCCGGCGCACGGGAATCTACACCGCCGGGTGCGTGCATCGCGCCCAGGATGTCGCCTCCAGCTCTCGGGACGGGGCCGCGGCGGCGCTCAAGGCAGTGCAGGCGGTGGAGAAGTCCGCGCAGGGCGCGGCCGTGCACCCGCGGGTTGGCGACCTGGGCTATCCCCAGTTCTTCATGCAAAAGTGCACCGCCTGCGGCCGCTGCACTCAGGAGTGCCCGTTCGGCGCGCTGGAGCTGGACGCCCAGCGTCACCCGGTGCTCGAGCCCAACCGCTGCCGCCGCTGCGGCATCTGCATGGGCGCCTGTCCGGTGCAGGTGATCTCCTTCCCCGACTACTCGGTGGAGATGCTGAGCGCGATGCAGAAGTCGGTGGAGCTGCCCGAGGACGACGACAAGCCCCGGGTGCTGGTGCTGGCGTGCGAGAACGACGCCTATCCCGCCCTCGACATGGTGGGCATCAACCACCTGCAGTATCCGGCCGACTTCCGAATCGTGCCGGTGCGCTGCCTGGGCTCGGTCAACTCCGTGGTGGTCGCGGACGCGATCCAGCGCGGCTACGACGGGGTGGTTCTGCTCGGCTGCCGTTCCGGGGACAACTACCAGTGCCACTTCATCCAGGGCAGCGAGCTGCTCGGGGTGCGTATGGATAACGTGCGCGAAACCCTGGGCAGGCTGGCCTTGGAGACAGACCGGGTTCAAGTGCTCGAGACATCCATCGCCGACGCCCGGGCGCTGCCCGGGGAACTGGCCGAGTTCGCCAGCAACATTGCCGCCATGGGCCCGAACCCCATGAAGGGCTTTTGAGGAGGCGGCAGCGATGAACCAGACCGTTCGGATCCCTCTGCCCGTGCGACCCGACCTGGACTTCATCGACCGCTTGGCGGAGCTGGCCGGAGACTCCTTCACCCAGTGTTACCAGTGCGGCACCTGCTCGGTGGTTTGCCCCTTCGCCTTTCAGGGGACCGGCCTTCCCCGTCGGGAGATGGCCCTGGCGCAGTGGGGGCTCAAGGAGGAACTGCTGGCCAGCCCCAACCTGTGGGTGTGCACCACCTGCGGCAACTGCGCTCGCGTCTGCCCGCGCGAGGTCGACATCCCGGGCACGATCCGGGCGGCCCGCGAGCTCTTCCTGCTCGAGCGCGACCCCAGCCGGGAGCTGGCGACCGCCTTCGAGAACACCAGCCGCCACGGCAACCCATTGGGCCAGTCGGCCCGCAAGCGGGCTGACTGGATCGCCGCCGCCGGAGTGGAGGTGCCGATCATGGCCGGCCTGGGCAGACCGGTGGAGGTGCTGTTCTTCGCCGAATGCTACTGGTCATACCACCCCCGCGGCATCGAGGCGGCTCAGGCCATGGCCAGAATCATGGCCGCACTCAAAACCGACTGGGCGGTGCTGGGCACCGAGGAACGCTGCGTCGCCGATTCTCAGCGCCTGGCGGGCGAGAGTGGGATCTTCGAGGAGGCGGCCACAGCCAACATCGCGACCCTCGGGAAGTATCAATTCACCCGCTTGGTCACGCCCGACCCCCACGCCTACAACGCCTTTCGCAACCTGTATCCGGGACTGGGAGGCAGCTATCAGGTGCAGCACTACACCCAGTTCCTCGCCGAGCGGTTGGCCGACCTCCGGCTGGCCCCGGTCGCCCCTCGCCGAGTGACCTTCCACGATCCCTGCTACCTGGGCCGCCACAACGGTGAGTACGAGGCACCGCGGCGCCTGCTCGAAGCGATCCCGGGCCTGGAGATGATCGAAATGGGACACTGCCGAGCCAACGGCTACTGCTGCGGCGGTGGCGGCGGCGAAATCTGGAACAGTGGCTTCACCCGAGAGCACGTCGACGAGCGCCTGTCCGAAGTCCGGATCCGGGAGGCCATCGCCGCCGGTGCCGATGTGCTGGCCGTGTGCTGCCCCTTCGAGGTGTCCCTCTTCGAGGATGCGGTCAAATCCACTGGACACCAGGGCCAGCTGGAAGTGCGTGACATTGTGGAGCTTCTGGACGAGTCCCTCCGAGCCGGCGGCAACTGATCCGAGCCGGCTCCGGCGGGGCCGGCATGGCCGCGAGGGCCAGGGGCCATCGGTCGACTTTCGAGGCGAGCTTGGGGGACTGGTTCCGACTTTCGGCGGCAGCTACAGTTGCCGTGCAACGGAGCGGATTTCCCCACTTCGGGGGATGCGATTCACCCCCGTTGGGGGAGTGTCACGGGGCCGGCGCCGCCACATACTGAAGCCCAGCCATTGACCAAGGAGGCAGGTAGCTGATGAGCGAAGCGCCCTCCGACATGATCGCCGGGACCACGCTGGCCCGAAAGTTTCAAAGAGACCCGGCCCAGGCCCCCACCGAGGACCTTCGGGAAGCGGTCTTCGAGCTGGAGAGGCAGGGCGAGTGGGTGGTGCAACGGGTGCCCGAGCCCTACATTGAGGTCGAGACCAAGTACGGTCGCAAGAAGAAGATCCCAGTTCAGCACACCTGGCACCACAAGAGCTGCGGTCAGTGCGGCCACATCCCGGGCTACTCAACCTCCATCTTCTGGTTGCACCGCGCCCTCGAGCTGGACTACAACGATCCGCGCGACCAGACCTCCTGCACGGCCTGGAACTACTACGCCTCCGCCACCTCCAACGCGGGCGCCCAGGCGGCCGTGGCCCAGCGCAACTTCGCCGCCGCGTACGAGACCGGCTACTACCCGATGATCCACTGCGGCACCAGCTACGGGCACTACAAGGAGGTGCGGGAGCAGCTGGTCCACAACCCCGAGCTGCGCAGCCAGGTGCGCGAGATCATGACCCGATTGGGCAAGCCCCTGGTGATCCCCGAGGAGATCGTCCACTACAGCGAGTGGGTCCATGCGATGCGCCACGAGTTCGCCCAGCGCAAGGTGCTGGATCTGTCCCAGATCACGGTCACGGTCCACCCCGCCTGCCACTACTACAAGCTGGTCGCGGAGGACGCCATCTACGACCAGGATATCTACAGCGGGCAGCGAACCGCCATCGTGTCGGCCGTGGTCGAGGCCATGGGGGCCAAGGTGGCCGATTACTCGACCTGGTTCGATTGCTGCGGGTTCGGCTTCCGTCACATCCTGGTGCAGCGCGACTTCACCCGCTCCTTCGCCACCCTGCGCAAGATCGAGGTGATGAAGAACGAGGCCAATCCCGATGTGGTCCTGACCCATGACACCGGTTGTGTCACGACCTTGGACAAGAGCCAGTTCGTGGGCAAGGCCAAGGGCTTCAACGTTGGCATCCCGGTCATGTCGGAGGCCCAGTTCGTGGCCCTGGCCATGGGGGCCCATCCCTACCGGGTGTGCCAGCTCCACTGGCATTCGGTCGACTACCGGCCCCTGCTCGAGAAGATGGGCATCGACTGGGAGGCCCGATGGGCCGAGTTCGAACAGGACCTGAAGCGGATCCAGCGCGGTGAGATGCAGTACCTCACCTGGGAGCAGACCGGTGTCAAGTGAGGCGGTCCTGGTAATAGGCGGCGGCCCCGCTGGGTTGGAGGCGGCCCGGGGAGTGGCCGAGCTCGGCCACGAGGTCATCCTGGTCGAGCGCCGGCAGCGCTTGGGCGGCACCCCGGACTCTGCCGGCTACTCCGCCTTCGCCCTCGACCACCGTCCCGCTCAGGAGGTGCTGGAAATCGCCCGCCAGGCGATTTTGACACAGCCGCTGGTCCAGCTCCACATGGAGACCGAGGTCACCGCCTTCACGGGCGAGCCGGGAGCATTCCGGGCGACCCTGAAACAAGCCGATGGGTCGACCATCGATGTCAACTGCGGGGCGGCGGTGATAGCCACCGGCTTCGACCACTTCGATCCCGGCCGGGAGACCCAGGCCTATGGCTACTACGAGTACGAGGATGTGATCACCCTGGTCGACGCCGAGCGGATGCTGGCCGCCAAGCGGTTCGTGCGCCCATCCACCGGCAAGCCGCCCGAGCAGGTCTGCTTCATCCAGTGCGTCGGCTCTCGGGACCGCCGCATCGGCAACGAGTACTGCTCCAAAGTCTGCTGCGGGGTCGCCAGCAAGGAGGCCTCCGAGATCCGCGAGCTGGTCCCTGACTGCCGGGTCTTCATCTTCTATATCGACATGCGCATGTACGGATTCTGGGAGGACCGGATTTACTGGAAGGCCCAGGAGCAAGACCACGTTAATTTCGTGCGGGGCATCGTCACCGAGGTAATCCGCAAGGGCGACCGACTGCTCGTCAAGGGCGAGGACACCACCATGAACCGCCCCATGGAAGTCCCCATGGACATGGTGATCCTGTCAGTGGGCATGGTGCCGTCGGAGGGCACCCGGGCGATCGGAAAGCTGCTCGGCGTGGCCCAGGACAAACATGGCTTCATCTCCCCTACGGAGAACGCCCTCGACACCGTCAGCACCTCGGTGGCGGGCATCTATGTTGCCGGGGCCGCGGCCGGACCCAAGGATCTTGACGACAGCGTGTCGATGGCGGGGTCCGCGGCCATGAAGTCAGTGAGCTTCCTTCGCCGCAGGGCGGCGGCCACCGTGGCGAGATGAGCATGGCCACCGGCCAGGTGGTGGATACCGAGGCAGCCCAGGAGTTCATGCGGGAAGCCAGACGGCTGATTCAGGAGCCAGAGCTGGACGGGATCGCAGAGGAGCTCCGAGTCAAGTCGCTACGCTTCGGGGAGCTGCTGGGCCGAGACTCGCTGCCCCGCATCTCTGGGGAGCAACTGCACCGGTTGCTGCGGACCATCTTCAGCTCCCGGCGGCACTGCGACCAGGTGCTGGCCCAGATTGGGGAGGATGGCTGGCGTGAATCCCTATGGAGTCTGCTCCATGGCCAGGATCCAGTCGCCATCAGGCTCGACCGCTTTGACCAGGAGCTGGCCGCCGTCGATCCCGGGATCCGGCGGGACGTGGCCGGGGAGGTGCTGCACTTCTTCGACCCCGAGCGGTACTGGCTCTGGACCAGGTGGATCTGGGACCCGGAGCTGGGAACCGGGGCACTGCCCCTGGTCACCATGGAGGAGCACGACCTGGCGGCTGATTCGCCGGGAGCGACCTACCTTCGGGTCGGCGCCGGAATCGCGTTCGTCAACCAGACCGGGCGCTCCGTAGGGTTCACCCGCTTTGGCGAGGAGGCCTTCGGGGTCGATGTATACCTGGCCTGTGTGTATGGGGTCTATCTCTACACGATCACGAGGATCCGAATGACCCAGGAGTTCAACCAGGTCATCCCCCCCCTGCCGCAGCTGGCCCGCCGCCTGCTCGGCGTCCACCGGATGGAGGTCTGAATGCCCGAGGTAGAACCGGAACGGGTCCACGAGGACGCCCATCTAGTCTTTGAGGGAATGGACATATCCGGCCAGTGGAACCGGATGTTCGAACAGCGGGTGATCTGGCAACACGATATCAGCGCCCTCGACCGGGTCACGGAGATCCCCGGCGCGGAGTCGCTCGGCTACTGCTACCAGTGCGGTAAATGCACCCCCGCCTGCCCGGTCGACCATGTGGGTGATTACAGCCCGCGCAAGGTCTTCCGGCGCACCCAGGTGGGGGCCGACCTGCTGACCAGTCCCGACCTCTGGCTCTGCACCACCTGTGGCAACTGCCTGCGGGTCTGCCCCAAGGAAGTCAACATGCTCCAGATCATGCCGGCCGTGCGGGAGAAGGCCGTGACCGCTGGCAACGTCCCCGCCGAGTTGCAGAAGGCGTTCGAGAATACCTTTCAGTACGGCAACCCGATGGGCGAGCCGGCGCGCAAACGAGCCGACTGGGTGGCCGAGGCGGGCGCCCCGGTGACCATCCTCAGCCGCGAGCCACGCCCGGTGGACGTGCTCTTCTTCGTCGAGTGCTACTGGGCCTATCATCCCCGTGGCCGCGACGCCGCCCGCGCCTTCGCCCGCACCATGGCGACCCTGGGGATCGACTGGGGGATTTTGGGCGCGGAAGAGAAATGTTCCTGCGACAGCCAGCGCGCGGCTGGGGAGCGCGGCCTCTTCGAGATGGTGGCGGAGCAAAACATCGCCACCTTGGCGCGCTATCAGTTCAATCGGCTGGTCACTCCCGACCCCCACGCCTACAACTCGTTTCGGAACGAGTACCCCCGCCTGGGGGGCGCCTACGACATCACCCACTACACCCAGTTCCTGGCCCCGCTGATGGCCCAGCTCCCCTGGCAGCGCGAGTTGCCCTACCGGGTCACCTTCCATGATCCCTGCTACTTGGGCCGCCATAACGGCGAGTACGACGCTCCCCGCGAGATGATCCGCCAGATCCCGGGGCTGGAGTTCGTGGAAATGTTCCGTTGCAAGGAGAACGGCTACTGCTGCGGGGGCGGCGGTGGCGGCATGTGGCTGGACAGCTTCACCGGTCAGCACACCAAGCAACGCCTCAGCGAGCGCCGCGTCCAGGAGGCGGTGGAGACCGGCGCGGAGATGCTGGTGGTGTGCTGCCCCTACGAGGTCTCCCGCTTCGAGGATGCCGTGAAATCCACTGGAAACGAGGGCCGTTTGCTGGTCCGCGATGTCATCGAACTCGTGGACGAGGCTCTTCACTAGGAGGCTATTAGTGCATATCGCCGTGATCTTGAAGCAGGTCCCCGACCTGGTGGAGGAGGTCGAGGTCGACTCCAATGGAACCGACATCGACCGCGACAGCATCAAATGGAAACTGAATGAGTTCGACGACCACGCCCTGGAGCAGGCAGTCCTGCTCAAGGAAAGCGCCGGAGCCGAGGTGACCGCAGTCGCGCTGGCGGGGGATGGCGTCGACCAGGTGCTGTACGCGGCGGTTGCCCGGGGCGCCGACCGAGCGCTGAAGGTGGCCACCTCGGACGACCGGACCGATGCCCCCAGGGCCGCGGCGGCGTTGGCCGAAGTGCTGACCGACATGGGGGTGGACCTGGTGCTGACTGGGGTCCAGGCTGTGGACGATCTGCATGGGCAGCTGGCCCCGATCCTGGCCACCCATCTGGGTTGGCCCCACGTCAGCGTGGTGAGCGGGGTCAACTTGGAGGGCAACCAGGTGCGAGCGCAACAGGAGTACTCCGGGGGTCGGATGGCGACTATCGAAGTCGACATGCCGGCGGTTTTGGGAGTGCAGGCGGCGACCAGGCCGCCGCGGTATGTGCCCATCAGCCGCCTCCGCCAGGTGATGGCTTCGGCCGAGCTGGCGTCGGTGTCAGCGGCGGGAGAGGCTCCTGCGCTTGGCTCCACGGTGACCCGCCTGGCCGCGCCAGCCCAGGGGGAAGGCGCTCAGATGCTGGAGGGCCGGCCCGAATCGGTGGCTGAGCAGATCGTGGCGCTGCTTCGTGAACGCGGCCTGGTGGAGGCGTGACGATGTCTGGAGTACTGGTATACGTCGAGTCCGACGGTGAGCGAGTGGCCCCGATCAGCTTCGAACTGTTGGGCCTGGCCAGGCAGCTGGCCGACTCCCTGGGCGGCGATGTCGAGGCCCTGGTGGCCTCCGCTGACCCCAGCCCTCTGGTCCGGGAGCTGGGTGGGGCCGACACCATTCTGGAGGTGACCAGTCCGGCCCTGGCCGGATATCTTCCCGAGGCTCAGGAGATGGTCCTGGTGGACGCCATACGCACCCGCGATCCTGCGGTCGTCTTGGTGGGTTACACCTCGGCCGGCCTGGACCTCGCCGCTGGCGCGGCCACCGCCACGGCCAGGCCCCTGGTGGCTTACTGCGTCGGCCTGAAGGTGGACGGGTCCGATGTGATCGGCGACAGCCAACTGTACGGGGGCAAGCTGCTGGCCACCACCAGGACCCCGGCCCCAGCCGTCTTCTCGGTGGTGGCGGGATCCTTCCCGGAGGCGGCCGGACATGCCGGCGGCCGCGGTGAGCCGGTCGTCATGGCCCCGCCGGCTGGCTTGGCACAACTCAGAAGTCGAGTTCTGGGAACCACCGGCACCGGCGCCGGGACGTTGGATATCACCAAGGCCGAGCGGGTGGTGAGTGTCGGACGCGGTATCGGCGGCCCCGACAACATCGAGTTGGCCGAGGAGTTGGCGGCAGCCATGGGGGCCGAGCTGGGCGCCTCCCGACCCGTCGTGGACAGCGGCTGGTTGCCCAAGGAACGGCAGGTCGGCAAGTCGGGGATGACGGTCAAGCCCAAGCTCTACATGGCAGTGGGTATCTCTGGGGCTCCGGAACACCTGGAGGGCATGCATGATGCCGGCCTGGTGATAGCCGTCAACACCGACGGCAACGCCCCCATCTTCAAGGTGGCGGACTACGGGACCACCTGTGACCTCTTCGACCTCCTGCCCGCGATCACCGCGCTTTTGAAGCCGGTCGGCTGAGCCCGTGGCCGCAACCTCGATCGCGCTGCTGGCCCTGATCCTAGTGACCTTGGCATGGTCGGGATACCGCTTCTGGCGGCTGCTTCGGCCCCTGACCAAGGCCGCCCCGGAGAATCGCTTCGACCAGCCGCTGCGCCGGGTCTGGGGAGTTGTCACCAACGTCGGGGGTCACACTCGCCTGCTCCAGATCCGCTACTCCGGGATCCTCCACCTGATGATCTTCAGTGGCTTTGTGGTCTTGCTCACAGCTGTGGTCCAGGAGTTCGGCAGGGGCCTGGTGCCTGGATTCAGCCTGGCCGTGATCGGGGGCAACACCTGGATCGCCCTGCTGCAGGACATCTTCGAGTTGCTGGTGGTGGTGGGGCTGGCGATGGCCGCCTACAACCGCTACGGGCGCCGCCCGGAGCGTTTCAAGGGCTCCAACGAGCGCGACGCCACCATAATTTTGGTGCTGATCTTCTGCGTGGTGGCCAGCCTGCTCCTGCACGATGCCTTTCGGATCGCCGAAGGCCACTACCCCTCGGCCAGTTGGCGTCCCTTCAGCTCCGCGCTAGCCGCGGTGGCGAGGCTGGTGGGGCTCCGGGGCGCCGCCGCCCAGCCCTGGGCCCACGTCTTCTATTGGACCCATATCCTGGCCATCCTGGGCTTCCTGGCCTACATCCCCACCTCCAAGCACCTGCACGTCTTCGTCGGCATCCCCAACATCTACTTCCGGGACCTCGGACCCAAGGGGACTTTGCCGGCCGCCGACCTGACCCAGCCGTCAGTCGGCCTGAAGGAGATCCACCAGATGGGCTGGAAGCAGATGCTGGACCTCTACGCCTGCACCGAGTGCGGTCGCTGCCAAGCGGTGTGCCCTGCCTTCGCGGCCGGCCAGCCGCTCAGCCCCAAGCTCCTGATCATGGACCTGCGCGACCACCTGCTCGAGCAGGAGGGGATCGGGTCCCACCGGAAGGGCGTCGGTGGCGATTTGCTGCTGGGTGACACCATCCACGACGACACCCTCTGGGCCTGCACCACCTGCCGCGCCTGCATGCAGGTGTGCCCGCTTCATATCGAGCATGTGCCCAAGATCGTCGACATGCGCCGGCAGCTGGTGGAACAGGGCCGCCTGGAACCCAGGCTGCAGGACACCCTGGCCAGCCTGGCCCAGTACGGCAACTCCTTCAACCAGTCGGAGCGGATGCGATCCAAGTGGGCCAAGGACCTCGGCTTCACCATCAAGGACGCCCGCAAGGAGCCGGTCGACGTGCTCTGGTTCGTGGGTGACTTCGCCTCCTACGATCCCCGGGTGCAGCGGCTCACCCAGAGTGTGGCCAGAGTCCTAACCAGAGCCGAGGTGAACTTCGGGATCCTCTATGAGGGCGAGCGCAACAGCGGCAACGATGTGCGCCGGGTTGGGGAGGAGGGCCTCTTCGAGATGCTCGCCCAGCACAACATCGAGACCCTCGGAAAGTGCGACTTCCAACGCATCATGACCACCGACCCGCACAGTCTCAACGCCCTGGGCCAGGAGTATCCGCGCCTGGGCGGCAGCTATCCGGTGATGCACTACACCCAACTCCTGCTGGAGCTCCTGGAGGGTGGCGCGCTGCAGCCGACCAGGGGTCAGGAGATGGTCGCCACCTACCACGACCCCTGCTACCTGGGCCGCTACAACAATGGGTTTGATGCCCCCCGTCGGGTGATGGAGCTGCTGGGCGTGAAGGTTCATGAGATGCCCCGCTGCCGCGAGAACAGCTTCTGCTGCGGCGCCGGCGGGGGCAGGATCTGGATGGACGACAAGGGCGTCAAGGAACGTCCCAGTGAAAGTCGCATCCGAGAGGCCGTCGCCCTCGGCGACGCTGGCTACTTCGTGGTCGCCTGCCCCAAGGATGTGGTGATGTACAGTGCCGCCGTGCAGTCGACCGGGATGGAGGGGCGCATCCAGGTGATGGACGTGATCGAGCTCGTGGAGGCGGCGATGGAGCCGGTGGCGGTGCCGGTTGGCGTCGGGTGAGCTCGGCCCGTCCGCGGAGACGCTCCGGGCCGCCCTGGCAGAGCGAGTGATGAGCTTCGTGCGGGCTCAGGAACGGATGCACGCGCTGGAGTCGAGCTCCCCGCCAGCCCCGGCGGCCGGACGCGAGCTGGCGGAGACTCTCCTCCGCCAGGCGCTGCAGTGCCTGGCGGGCGCTCCGGAGTACCGGCTGGCGGGGCGTCTGCTGCACGCGGGCGGGCTCGTCGCCGAGGCGGAGCCGGCCCTCGGCATGGCCCTCCAGGCCATCTCCCAGGCGGGCTTGGCGAGCTGGGACCCCAGCACCGACGAGCTTCTCCCCACTCCCCTGCTGGCGGCCCTGATGGAAATCTTCGACGCGGCGACTCAGACGCTGCCGGCCCAGGCGCCGCCATGATGTGTCCCTTCTGCGATACGGTCGGAGAACGGCGCGCCCTGCATGGCCACATGCTCGGCGAGCATCGGGACCGGCTGGTCACCAGGGCCGACGCCGGACGCACCTTCCTGGAGGTGAATTGTCCGATCTGCCCGGAGGGGATCAGCAAGGAAGTGAACCCGCGCGGCCGGGATCCCGAGTTCGCGGAGAAGTTCGCCGACGAGATAAGAATGGTTGGCTTCGATCTGCTCCTCTACCACTGGGAGACCCATGATCCGGCCGCCGCCAACGGGGCTGAGGAGGAATAGATTGTGACCGTCGTCAACAACTGCAACATTCCCGACGATCTGCATTACCTGATCGAGAAGCACATATGGGTACAGCGCCAGAGTGACGGCGCGGTCTTCATCGGAATCACCGATGTGGCGCAGAAGCTGGCCGGCAAGATCATCGTGGTCACCACCAAGAAGGTCGGGCGGGCGATCGCCTCGGGTCAGAGCGTGGGCACCATCGAGAGCTCCAAGTGGGTGGGCCCGATCCCCAGCCCCTTGACCGGCGAGATAGTCGCCGTCAACAGCGCGCCCCAGGAGGACCCGGCCATCCTCAACCGGGACCCCTACTCCAACTGGATCGTGCGCCTGCAGCCTTCCAACTGGGAAGGGGAGAGCGGCGAGCTCGTCACCGGCGGTGAGGGCGTGGACACCTACCGCCGCCTGCTTCAGGCGGAGGGAATCGACTGTGGGAGCTGATGGTGACTCAGATCCAAAACCACCGAGGATGTGCGCTGCCAGAGGACCTCGAGTACCAACTTGAGAGCGACGTGTGGGTACGCTTCGAGACCGACGGCAGCGTGACCCTGGGCATGACCGACCCGGCCCAGACCAGGGCCGGCAAGCTCGTGAGCATCCTGTTCCGGCGCCCGGGGAGGGTGCTGGAGGCCGGGCAGAGCGCCGCGACCATCGAGAGCGCCAAGTGGGCAGGGCCCTTTCCAACCCCGCTGTCCGGCGAGCTCCTGGCCCACAATCAGGCGGCCTTCGACCGCGACATTCTGGTCGCCAACCGCGACCCCTACGGAGCCGGCTGGCTGGTGCGGCTGCGGCCGACGGCGCTGGCCCGGGAACGACACCGACTGACTCCCGGCCCGCAGGCCTTCGAGTTCTACAAGGAGCGCATCGACCGTGATGGAATCCAATGCTTCCGCTGCGCCGACTGAGCCGCTCTGCCGGCTCTGCCAGCTGATGCCGGTGGAAGCGGGAAGGCCGATGTGCCGCACCTGCTGGCAACTCGCGCCCCCCTGGGTGCGACGAAGTTTCAAGGAGGAACAGCGCGTGGAGTGGTCGCATCTGCTGGAGAATGACTCCATTCGCGCCCCGCAATTGGAGGACAGTGATGGCCATTGAAGCCGCCGACCAGACGCTCGACTGCCTGCACATGATGTGCCCGATGCCGATTGTGAAGGTCTCCAAGGCAATCAAGGAGGTGGGGGTGGGCCAGACCTTGCTCCTGATCGCCGATGATCCCGGAGCCACCCCGGACATCCAGACCTGGGCTCGCCGGACCGGCCATGAGCTGGTGGCAACCGAGCAGGATGGCAAGGTGCAACGCTTCCTGATCCGGCGGACCAGCTGATGCGGCCCACCTCGATGCCGGAGGCCAGCCTGGAGGAGAAGCAGCGCCTCTTCGCCGAGGTCCAAGCGGACACACGCTTTCCCGACTATCTCAAGGGCTGCTACGAATGCGGGATCTGCGTCGCGGCATGCCCGTCGGCCCGCTTCTACGACTTCAGCCCCCGTCGGATCACCCAGGCGGTCGCGCGCCAGGACGTCGAGTTGGTGTGGGAGCAGATGAATGGCGAGGTCTGGGACTGTTCCCAGTGCTTCTCCTGCCTCCGCTGCCCGCGCGGCAACAACCCCGGAGGCGTCATCACCATCCTGCGCGAGGTCGCCGTCCGCAACGGTCTGCGCAGCGCCAAGGAGGCTCTGGAAGGGTACGGACGGATCATCTACAAGATCATGGGCACCGGCACCCAGGTCTCCCCCGACATGATCCAGCCGGAGGCCTTCCCGGACTGGGGCCCAGACACCAAGGAGGTATCCGCCAACCTAGAACTGTGGCGCAAGGCGCTCCCGCCAGAAACTCTCCACACGACCAGCACCTCCTGGGACGTCGCCGAGAAGACGCTCACCGAGCTCTATCTGATCTGGCACATGACCGGCGTGTTGGACATGATCAAGAGCATCGACGTCAATCTGCACACGATTCTGGGCGATGTCATGGAGGATCTGCTGGAGGAGCAGGGCTACTCGGTCTGAGCCGGCGGAAATCACCCTCGGCACAGAACAAATAGAGGTCGGTTGCAACCCACTCCGCCTGGGCCGGGCGCAGGAGCCGGCTTTGCTGACTGCTGCCGTCGGGGCCAATCAGCAGCAGCCGGTCGCGACCGAGGGCAACCACCCCAGCTTGGGTGGCCCGCAGCCGGTAGTCCCAGCCGCCTGGTAGCGGAACCTGCGTGCGGTCGCCCATCTCCAGCAGCCCGGCCCCGCCGACCGCCACCAGCCGCCCCTGGCTGTCGACCGCCAGGGCAGCGGGACCACCTCCCCTCAGCTGGCCCTGCTCGACCTCGCGACCATGGCTATCGAGACGATGCCAACTGCCGCTGCTGGTGGCAACCCACACCTCATCCTGCCCCGCCGGGACCGCGTCACTGACCAGCACCGCAACACCGTCGGCGAGATGCCTCCCTCGGGACGGCGCCTCGCGGAGGAGTCGGTAGGCTCCCGCCACGGCGCGAAAGCGCTCCGCCGCGTGGGGTTCCTCAGGATGGTGATCTGGATGAGTCGCCTTGGCCATCCGATAGAAGGCCCGACGGAGCTGGCGAGCGGGCGCATCCGCCGCCACCCCCAGCAAGTCGGCCGCCTGCCGCCGCTGGGCCTCCGAGACTGGTGCTGGTGCCAGTGGGGACGTTAGCGTCGCCCGCCAGCGGGCTTTCCCAAGCGGGTCCAGTTCGCTGATCTCACCAGAGTCGGCGGCCCAGATCCTGACGCCTTCCGGATCCGACCAGACACGGCGTTCCGGGGAGGACGACCACCCCGGAACCTGACGGCGCCAGCGCAGCCGCCCGTCCGCGTCAAAGGCGTGCAGCGAGCCTCCGGCCACCACCAGCATCAGAGGACCCGATGGTAGGAGCTGGGCCAGCCCACGATCCATGGTCAGCTGCCGAAGCACCTCACCGTCCGGCGCCAGAACCAGCAGTTCGCGGCCAAAGGGCCGGGTCCGGGCGCGCTGGACCATGCGCGCCGGCCAGCAGCGCAGCCACCAGCGGCCGTCGGCGGCGGGCACTATCTGGTGGGCGGGCAAAGGCAGCTGGGCCAGGCGCTGGTAGCGTCGCCCCGAAGCGGTCATGATCCCCACCTCCGGACGCTCTCCGTCCCGCCCAACCAAAAGGGAATGGTCCGGAGCGACCGCCCAGGCGCTCACGACGGGGCGCAAGGTGCGAGACTCCACCACGCGACACCAGTCCGGGTCAGGCCGCAGCGGGGACGGGAGCTCCAGCCCCAGGGTGACCCAAGCGCGATCGGTGCGATCGGCGAAGTCCGAACAGGAGGCAGACATGCAGGAGATACGACTCTTAGACCTGGGCCTCTGCTCTTACACCAAGAGCCAGACCCTCTATCACGCGGTTGCATCGAGCCTGGGACCGGACGACCCCAACACCATCATTCTCTGTCGGCCGCGACGGCCCTACGTCTGCATCGGCCGCCACCAGGAACTCCACCGCGAGGTTGACGTTGATGCCTGCAGGCGTCTGGGACTGCCGATTCTCCGCCGTGAGGTAGGCGGGGGCGCGGTCTACCTGGACCGAGATCAGTTGTTCTTCCAACTGGTCTGGCAACCCCGCGAGATGCCGGCGCGGATCACCGAGGCCTTCGAGTACTTCGCCCGCGGCCCGGTCGCCTGCTACCAATCGCTGGGAGTCAGCGGAGCGCACTTCGCACCGGTCAACGACCTCCAGGTGGCCGGCCGCAAGATCGGCGGCCTGGGTGCCGCCAGCATCGGCCAGGCATTCGTCTTTGTCGGTTCGATTATCACCGCCTTCGACGCCCGGGCGGCGGCCAGCGTCCTGCGCATTCCCGACGAGAAGCTGCGCGACAAGGTGGCCCAGTCCATGGAGTCATATGTCTCCAGCCTGGCCCGGGAGCTGGGCCACCGCCCCCCAGCCCGGACGGTTCGCCGGGAGCTGGTGGGAGCGTTCGGGCGCACTCTCGGCACCGCCATCGTGCCCGGCGAGTTGCGCGACTCAGAACGGCTCGCGTACCGCCGCTGGGTCACCCAGATGCGCAGCCCAGCGTGGGTCGATCAGGTCCACATGCCTGCGGAACGCTTGAAAGCGCTGCGCATCACCGGTAATGTCGGACTCGGGCACGCCATCCACAAAGCCGCCGGCGGCCTTCTGCGCGTGACCGTCTTGGTCGCGGATGGGGAAATCACCTCAGCTTTGATCAGCGGCGACTTCTACGCGGTCGGGGACGCCCTGGAGCGAGTCGAAAGAGCGCTGCTGGGACCAGCTGCCATGGTCGCGGTCGGCGACCGCATCCGAAGGGCGTGGCCGGATGACGCCATCCCCGGGGTGGCGCCCGAGGCCCTCACAGAGGCGGTGAGGTTGGCGCTCACCCCGGACAGCTGGGTGGGCAGCGGTTGAGACTGGCGTCGGGCCCCGCCACCTGCGATGGCATCGAGCCACCGGTTGCCGAGTCGGCGGTCCCGGCCCCAAGGAGGCCCGGGCCAAGCCCGCTGGGCAGGTGGTCACGGTCTGCCCCATCGCCCCGTGCGGCCGGGAGGCGACTGCGCGCCCCGGGTGCGCCCCTGGCGCGCGGAACCTCGGTCCGCAGGCACCAGCGCCCGCCGCAGTACATCGGCTGAACCCAACCGCGCGGTGAGTGACTCGCCAGCGCCGACGCGGCCACCGGTGCCCTGGGTGGGGCTGGTGGCGGCTCCACTCCTGGGAATCCTCCTCCCGATCCTGGCCTACCTCTGGTTCTTGGGGCGTTTTGGGGTCAACGTGGTTAGGACTGACGAATGGACCATGGTGCCGCTGCTGGGAGCTCTCCACGTGCGCCGGCTCAGCCTGGGCATGCTGGGGAGCCAGCCCAACGAGCACCGAATGCTGGTCCCCAACCGGATTCCGGTTCTGCTGGGCAGCGCCGCCCACCTTGACACCCGGGGTCCCGTGGTGTTGGGCGCCGCTCTGTTGATCGGTGGTTGCAGCGCAGGCGGCCGAGTCTTGGCAAAGCTCGCTTGCCACCTCTTGGCCGGTTGTCCAGTCGCCCGATACCAGCTGGGACCTGGCACCAAAGCGGGCGGGTCCTGGGCCGCCACCTCCGGAGATCAGCACCGCTGCCTTTGCCATCGCCCGCCTCCCTGCCGCCAGCCTCAGGCTCGGCCGACGGGCAGCCCGACCTGGCCACCTCGCCACTCCTCCTCTTCCTCCAGGTCATCGTCCGGCTCGTCGTCAAAGGCGTCAGCCGGAGCCCGCGCCGATGACGGCGCGCCGCCAGCAGGAGCGGCCAGGGGCCGCACCAGGTCCATGGGATCGGGAGCCGGAGGGTCGTGTATCTCCCAGACACCTCCTCGGCGAACCAGCAGATACCAGAGCCCATCTGGCCCGTAACGGAGCTGCAATCCCATCTGCCGGTTCGTGATCCGGTCTCCGCGCTGGGAACTTGCGCCAGCAAGCAGAGCCATGGCCCTGGAACCGGCAGCCAGCGTCTCTAGTGGGGCGCGACCCCGGGGCTGCTCCAAAACATCCAGCGCCGCCGACCCAGCCGCCCGCCAGGCCAGTGCCAGGCGCATCAGAGCCCGCGGAGCCATCCCGGAGCGCCTGGCGAACGAGTCAAAGTCCGATCTCCCGATGTGGCCAGAAGCGATACGGGCAAAGTCGTCGTACTGGGGCAGGTTGAGGCCGCCATCCCCGCGACCGCGGCTGAGTTGGAAAGCGCGCGCCGCAGCGTCCCTAGCCAGCCAGTCCAGCGCCTCACGCGAAACCAGCCCCTCGTCGCTGACGACCACTCCTGGTGGCCGGCCCGGATGATCTGGCGGCGGAAGAGCTGCTGGCAATGGCGCAAGGGCTCGGGAGGGGTGAAAGGCCACCCGCGCCTCGACCCCCACATCGAGTGGCTCGGCTTTCCCCTCAACTGCTGGGCCCGGCCCCCCGGCCGGCACCGAGCGCCGGGCCCGAACGCCAGCCAGCAACTGGTCGCGGTCGCGGCCCCGGAGCAGGAATATGGTGAAGGGGTCCTGGTCCATCCGATCTGCGATGAGGTAGCAAACCGCCGCCGCATGCTTGCAGGGATTGGCCCAGTCCGGACAGCTGCACGATGGGCCAAGTTCGCCGGCCTCGGGCAGCAGCGAGATCCCCTGCTGGTCCAGCTCAGCTACGATCCCGGGATCAAGGGTGCCGTCCAGAAGCGCCGCCGCGTGGGCGGCCCGGCCGGCAATCGCAGCGGTGGCTCCGTCCCACTCCGCGGGGGTGAATTCCCTCACCCTCAGGCTCACCATGTAGGGCTCCACTCGAGAGCCCTGGACCGGCGCGCGCACCTCTCCGGGCAAGATCTTAAGCTCCCCTACCGCGCCGCCGCGGGCGTAGGTGCGTCCTCGGGGGAGTCGATTGCGGTCCAGGCGGGCGCGCTGTTCCAGAGCCTCGACCCAGGCTCTTCCCCACCATGTCACCCCGAAGCGGGCTCGAGGATGGCTCTGACCGATGGGGGCCCGGCGAGGCCTCGAGGTGGGCCATTCGTCCCACCCCCGAGGGCTCATCCCGCTCGCCTCAGCGCTACCAGCTCAGAGAGCTGGGCGTCGGAGAGTTCGCTGATCCACGACTCACCGGCTCCAACCACAGACTCCGCAAGGGCCCGCTTCTGCTCCAGGAGCTCGGCGATCCGGTCCTCCAGGGTGCCCTGGCTGACCAGTTTGTGGACCTGGACCGGCCGGTCCTGGCCGATCCTGTAGGCGCGGTCAGTGGCCTGATCCTCCACCGCCGGGTTCCACCAGCGATCGTAATGGATGACGTGGGTCGCTCGGGTCAGGTTTAGGCCCACTCCGCCGGCTTTGAGGGAGAGCAGGAAGACCGGAGCCACCCCCTGCTGGAACTCCGCCACCATGCGGTCCCTGCCCCGAGCCGCAACTCCTCCATGGAGGAAGAGGCTGGTCACTCCCCTCTCCGTCAGATGGCTCTCCAACAACCTGGCCATGGCCACATACTGGGTGAAGACCAGCACCGACTCCCCTTCGGCGATGATGATCTCCAGAAGCTCATCGAGCGCCGCCAGCTTGCCGGAGCGGCCCTTGAGCGGCCCGCGCTGGTGAAGGTACTGGGCGGGGTGATTGCAGACCTGCTTGAGGGCAGTGAGCAGCTTCAGCACCAAGCCGCGACGCGCGATCCCCTCACTGTGGCGAATGACCTCCATGGTCTCCCGCACCACAGCCTCGTAGAGAGTGGCCTGCTCCTGGGTCAGCGCCAGCAGATGGTTGGTCTCGGTCTTGGGGGGCAGCTCGGGAGCGATGTCGGGGTCAACCTTGCGACGCCGGAGCAAAAACGGCCTAACGGAGCGAGCCAGGCGCTCGCGCACCGCCTGGTCGCCATGGCGCTCGATGGGGATCGCCACCCCGGCCTGGAAGTTCGCCAACGAGCCCAGCAATCCCGGCGTGGTCCAATCCAGGATCGACCACAGCTCCGAAAGTCGATTCTCAATCGGAGTGCCGGTGAGGGCGAGCCGCACCGAGGCTGGGATCGTGCGCAGCTCGCGGGCACCGCTCGAGAGGGGGTTCTTGACGTGCTGCGCCTCGTCCGCAACGACCAGGTCCCACTTAACTTCGGCGAGGCGGGCGCTGTCACGACGCACCACACCGTAAGTGGCGAGCACCACCTCGGTCTTGCCCAGCTGCTCCAGATGCCGGCCGCCGCCGTGATAGCGTCGGACCACGATCTCCGGGGCGAAGCGGCCGAGCTCGCTCTCCCAGTTACCCAGCAGGGAGGCGGGGCAGACCACCAGGGCCGGCCCCAGCTGCCGGCTCAGATGGAGCGCTATCACCTGAATCGTCTTCCCCAGGCCCATGTCGTCGGCGAGGCAACCGCCCAGGCCCAAGTCGCACATGTCGCGCAGCCAGCCCAGGCCTCGACGCTGGTACGGCCTCAGCACCCCTCTGAGCCCGGCTGGCTCCAACTCCTCATGGGGCGAAGCCGCGCTCTTGAGACGTTCCACCAGATGGGCGAGTCCACCCTGCACCTCAATTGGGATTGGCTTGCCGTCGATCGCAATCAGACCATCGCCCAGGGCCGCGGCCAGCGCCTCGCCAGTACGCATCCGAGGAGTCGGCCGGCGCAGCTGGGCCAGTAACTCTGGATCCAGGGTCACCCACCGGCCGCGGAACCTGACCAGCGGTCGCTTCGCCTCGGACAGCGCCTCCATCTCCGACGGTGTCAGGAGCTCCCCGTCCAGGGTCACCGCCCAGCGAAACTCCAACAGCTCATCGAGGTTGAAGGTGACCCTGCCCGCGGCCGCTGGTGCCGGAGTGCGCACTGCCGCCCGAACCTCCAAAGAGCCGGAGAGCTCCGCCGGCCAGAGCACCTCCAAGCCGGCGGCCGCGAGGCCTTCGGCAGCCGGGCCAAGCAGCTCGCCGACCTCTTCGTCCACCAGAATCAGGCGATCGGGTCGAGCCTCGTCGATCAACCGCTGGAGAGGAGGCCAGGCTCTGGCCCCGCGGCGCAGGGCCAGCAACAGGTCGGCCTCGGCCGACTCCCCGAAGCGTCGCAGCACGGGGGCCGGTGCCCTCCACAGCTCGGCGGCGTCGACCACCAGGGACGGGTCCGCGTGGCTGCGAAGCTGGAGCACGGCTTGGAGTGGCTCTTGGGGTCCATCCGGGAGCAACAACCTAAGACCTGGCCGTGCGCCCTCACGCAAGCCCTGCGATGCGACCTCCAGCCACTCGCCCCAATTCGAGACGCGCACCGCCCGGCTGCCTGCGAATGCGGACTGGCCCATCAGGAAGGGCGCGGCCTTGGTCCTGGGCAGGGTGTCGGCGATAGCGTCCCAGCATTCCCGGATCAGGGACTCGGGGGACCTGACCCGAAGCGGCTGGCTGTGCGGGATCACGAGAGCATGAGCCTCGGGAGGAAAGGCCGCCGCCAGTTGATGCAGCCACCCTTCATCAGACACGTCGAGCGGGCCCGCCCGCCATGCGTCCAGGCCAAGCCTGCTCATCGCCGGCAGCAGCCTGCCGCGCGCCGCCAACGTCAACCCGGCCTGGAACGCCAATGCCCAGCCTGAAAGTGAGGCCGTCACCTCAGCATCCGCCGGCATCAGTGTGAGCAGCTCCAGGGCCTGAGCTATGGTCAGCAACCGAACCGGCAGCACGGAACGGTGAAAGCGCGACCCGGCCCGCACGGCCAGCTCCAGATTGGCCCTCCGGGCGGACCCGAACTGAGTGGGAGGAGAGTAGAGCGCGAGCCGGCCACGTCGCGGCGGGTCGCCGGGTACGAAGACGGCCTCGCCGACACGGTTGCCCAGCACGTCTGTAAGCCTACCCGAGAGAACCAGAGCTCTGGGCGAGAAGCAGCGCAACCGCTGGCGAGGGCCGCCCACCTGGCCACCCGACTCGGTCGGATCAGACCGCCGCAATGGGACGGCCTGGTGAGGGGACTGCACCTGCAGGGGTATGGCTGGGAGCGAATTCATCGATCAATCCCCGGCCAATCAGCCCAGACAGGTGGATAATTGAGGGGCGGCGCTAGCACACTGAGGGCACGGTTCTGGCAGCGTTTGACAGTGACGGCTACGGATTCTCCTCCGGCGACCATGGCGTAGCTCGCTTGGCTGCGGACATTCGGGAGATGGGCACCTACTCAGTGGAGCGTGCCGCCCAGGGATGGGATCGCCTGGTTGGTGAGCAGCGACTGGAAGAGTTGCACCAGGCCGAGAAGGAAGGTATCCATCTGATCGAGGAGGCCGGCCGGAGCGAGGAGTGGAACCGGGCGCGCCGCTCCCTGTTCGGACTAACCGAGGGTGGCGATGCCCTCGTGACCTGGCAAGCCGAGCACGGCGAGATCGGGCACAAGGCGGAGCGGGCCGCCTTTGCGGCCGCCCTGGCACTGATCGCCGAGGACAAGCTCCAGAAGAGACAACTGGAGGTCTTGCTGGCCCCCATGGCGGAGGCCCTCCCCTGGCTCCTCGGTGAGAGAACCGACCAGCGGAGCTGACATCGCGGGCTAGGTTCGCTAGCCTCCCCGCCCAGCGGCGAAGAGGTGACCTTCGGAGACGCACTGTCCACGCG
>DATKSV010000043.1:0-2740 GCA_035531535.1 Candidatus Nanopelagicaceae bacterium
GAGCGCCGCCTGCCAGGAGGGGCCGCTCAGGTGCGGGATCACGCCCGCCTGGTGCAGGCCCAGGGTGACCGCTATCACCAGGTAGATCCCGACCAGGATGGCCGGGACCGCGACCACTATCCCCAGCACCACCTCCCGAACTCCCCAGGAGGTCCTGACCGAGGGACCAGGTGGTGGTGCCTCCGCCTCCACGCTCAGCGGCGGCGCCCGCCCAGCGGCGAGGGCAGATCGCGGTCACCGGCGCTAACCGCCCGTCCCGGGGCCGACGGCGGAGGCGGCGCGGCGCCCGCTCTCCACTGCATCGGCGGGGGTGGTGCGGCGACCGTCCAGCGCCCGGTGGAGGTGATCTGGGCCCGCCGCCGCGGCGGCTCCTCCGGGTGCCTGGCCAGCGGCTTGCCGGACGCCTCGGGCGCGGCCCGCAGCCAGAGCCAGGCCAGAGCCGCCAGCAGCAGCAGGTACGCCACCGTCGCGGGCCAGAGCGCCTCCAGGGTCCCAGCGGCGGCGGCGGCCGGGATCTGCAGCAAAAGACCCACCATGACCAGGCTCCGCCCGCCCCCGAGCCGGGACCCTGGCCGCAGGATCCCCAGGGCTCCCCTGGCGAGGACGAGATCGCCCGCGATGCCAAGGAGGGCGCCCGCGAAGACCGGCAGGAAGGTCTGCGCCCCCTGGGGCGAATCGGTCTGACCCATGGCTCCGGCCAGGACCAGGAGCGAGATCAGGTTGCCAAGAGCTGACACGGCTGCCACCAACAGCAGCACGAAAGCCAGCTGCGAGGGGCGCTCTCCGCCGACCGATGACGGGCTGACCGAGGCCGGCCGAGCGCCGTGGGAACGGCGGGAACGGCCCTGACGTGGCTGGATCACCTCCATATCATGCTCCCAGATGAGTCTGGGCTCGCGGGAGAAGATGTGCTGAGTCCGTCCCAGCTGGCCCTGGCCGTCGGCGGCCAGGCGCCGCCCCGGATCTTAGAGCTGGCCCAAAAAGTGGAGGCGGCCGGGGTCTCCCGGCTGCTCATCTCCGAGCAAGCGGGAGGGCCCGACGCCTTCTCCCTGACGGCATTCCTGCTCGGGCAGACCAGAAGGATCGCGATCGGGCCCGGGCTGGTGAGCGCCCTGGACCGCCATCCACTGGTCCTGGCCCGGCAGGCCGCCACCTGCGACCGGCTGGCTCCGGGCCGGACCCTGCTCGGGCTGGGGCGCAGCTCCCGCCACTACATAGAGGATGTCCTCCACCTCCCCTACCGCCCAGCCACCAAGAGGATGGAGGAGGCGGTGAGCCTGGTGGCGGAGCTCCTGTCGGGGCGGGAGGTCTTATTCCAGGGAGAGTTTCTGAGCCTGGACCACTCCGGGCTCAACCCGGGGCCGGCCTCCCCCATCCCCCTCTTGCTGGGCGCCAGCGGGGAGCAGACCCTGCGGATGGCCGGTCGGCTCGCCGACTCGGCCCTCCTCAACGGCGGCGCCAGTTGCGCCTACGTGAGCTGGGCCAGCTCCGCAGTCACCCTGGGCTCGGCGGAGGCCGGGCGGCCGCCGGGCGCAACCCAGATCGGAGCCTGGTGCCTGCTGGCGGTGGAAGCCGAGGGCGGGTGGACTCCCGGCCTGGAGCGGCTGCGCCGCCAGTTGGCGGGGATCCTACTGGAGCCGGACAGCGGCCGCTCCCTCATCGCCCACTCGGGCCTGGGCGAGGACGACACCGGGCGTCTCTTGCGGGCCCGCTCGCAGGGAGAGAACGCCCTCGCGCAACTGTTGGAGGACTGGGACATCCTCCGCCGGCTGGCCGTGGTCGGAAGCCAAGAAGAGTGCTGGCGGCGGCTGGAGGAGTACCTCCTGGCGGGCGCCGACTACATCATCCTGCAACCGGCTGCGATGGGTGCCCTGCTCTCCCTTTGAACCGCCCGCCCGGCCCCTGGATCGGCCCCCTGAGCCCCTCTCAATTAGACCGGTCGAATTCGATTGGCGCCTATAATCGCATCTCATGCCCGGTACCCAGGCGACCCCAGGGACGGACTCGGGTTCGCTGCTGGAGCGGATCAACTCTCCGGCGGACTGCCGCCTTTTGAGCCTGGAGGAGTGCCGCCAACTCTCATCCGAGATAAGGGACTTCTTGGTGGAGCGGGTCTCCCACACCGGAGGCCACCTGGGGCCCAACCTCGGGGTGGTGGAGCTGACCCTGGCCCTGCACCGGGTCTTCGACAGCCCGACAGACCAGATCGTCTTCGACACCGGGCACCAGACCTACGTCCACAAGATCCTGACCGGGCGCAAGGACCAGTTCAACACCCTGCGCCAGGCGGGCGGGCTGTCGGGATATCCCAGCCGAGCCGAGTCCGAGCACGACATAGTCGAGAACAGCCATGCTTCCACCGGGCTGAGCTGGGCCCTGGGCCTGGCCCAGGCGCGCCGGCGGCGGGGCGAGCCCGGCCGGGTGGTGGTGGTGGTCGGCGACGGCTCTTTGACCGGGGGCATGGCCTACGAGGCGCTCAACAACATCGGCGCCCTGCGACCCGACATGGTGATCGTGCTCAACGACAACGGCCGCTCCTACGCCCCCACGGTGGGAGGCCTCGCCAACCACCTGGCCAGGATCCGGCTCAACCCTCGCTACGAGGCCGCCAAGACCGGTATCGGTGACTTCCTCAGCTCCCTGCCGGCGGTGGGAGAGCCGGCCCACGAGATGGCCCGGCGCCTCAAGACCGGGGTCAAGCAGCTGGTCTCCCCACACGTCTTCTTCGAGGACCTCGGGA
>DATKSV010000044.1:0-2906 GCA_035531535.1 Candidatus Nanopelagicaceae bacterium
GCCCACGCTGCCCCGAGACTAGCGGGTTCCCGGCCTCATGCCGGGAGCGGCAGGGAGGCACTGAGTGACCCTCATCGAGAAGCTGTCGGCCGGGGAGATACTCGACTCAAGGGGCAACCCCACCTTGGAGGTGGAGGTGACGCTCGATACCGGAGACGTGGGCAGAGCGGCGGTGCCCTCGGGCGCCTCGACCGGCGTCCATGAGGCGGTGGAGCTGCGGGATGGCGACCCATCGCGATTCCGCGGCAAGGGGGTGCAGAGGGCAGTCGCCGCGGTCCAAGGGGTCATCTCGTCCCGGCTGGCCGGGGTCGAGGCCCTGGACCAGCGGGAGGTCGACCGCCTTCTGATCGAGGCCGACGGCACTCCCGACAAGTCCAGGCTGGGAGCCAATGCGCTCCTCGGCGCCAGCTTGGCCGTGGCCAAGGCGGCGGCCCGCTCCCAAAGTCTCCCGCTGTACCGGTACCTGGGCGGCCCGGACAGCTGCGTCCTTCCCCTGCCCCAGTTCAACATCCTCAACGGCGGAGCTCATGCCCGCACCTCGGTGGACTTCCAGGAGTTCATGGTGGCTCCGGTCGGGGCGGCCACCTTCGCGGAGGCGGTCCGCGCCGGCGCCGAGGTCTTCCAAGCGCTGCGGGAGGTGCTTCAGGAGAAGGGGTACCAGACCGGCCAGGGGGACGAGGGAGGGTTCGCGCCCAGCCTGAAGAGCAACGTGGAGGCGGTGGAGCTGGTGCTGACCGCCATCGAGCGGGCCGGTTACCGGGCCGGCGAGGAGGTGGCGCTGGCCCTCGACCCGGCTGCCAGCCAGCTTTTCGAAGATGGCGCCTACCGCCTGGCTGGAGAGGGACGCACACTCAGCCCGAGCGCCCTAATCGATCTCTGGGAGGACTGGGTCCGGCAGTACCCGATCGTCTCTCTGGAGGACGGCCTGGCCGAGGACGACTGGCGCGGCTGGGCGGAGCTGACCGAGCGGCTGGGCACCCAGGTCCAGCTGGTCGGGGACGACATCTTCGTGACCAACCCGGCCCGCCTGAAGCGCGGCATCGACGAGCGGGTGGCGACCGCGATCCTGATCAAACTGAACCAGATCGGGACCCTGACCGAGACCATCGACGTGGTCGAGCAGGCCCAGCGCAATGGTCTGGGGATCGTCATCAGCCACCGCTCCGGGGAGACCGAGGACACCACCATCGCCGACCTGGCGGTCGGGGTCGGTGCGGGCCAGATCAAGAGCGGGGCCCCTTCCCGGGGGGAGAGGACCGCCAAGTACAACCGCCTGCTTGGAATCGAGCGAGAGTTGGGCCCCTCGGCGCGATACGCCAAGGGAGACTGGGTGAGGCGCCGCCGGCCCCCGGCGCCAGCCTGAAGGCGCCCCGATCCCGACTGCTACAGTGAATTGCATGCCCAGTTCAGCCGAGAGGGGGTTGCGGGTCCTGGACTCGACCCCGGACCGGCGCATCTCAGACTGCATCGGTCACACTCCGCTGCTGCGGATCCGCCTCTTCGAGGATGAGGCGCCCGAGTTGCTGGTGCTGGGGAAGGCCGAGTTCATGAACCCTGGCGGTTCGGTCAAGGATCGGCCCGCTCTGCGGATGGTCCAGGAGGCCCAGCGGGCTGGCCAACTGGGCCGGGGCCAGACCCTCCTGGACAGCACCAGCGGCAATACCGGGGTCGCCTACGCCATGTTGGGGGCGGCTCTCGGATTCCCGGTCAAGCTGGTCGTTCCCGACAACGTGGGCGAGGAGCGCCGCCAGCTGATGCTGGCCTATGGCGCGGAGCTGGTTCTGAGCGACCCTCAGGAGGGGTCGGACGGGGCGATCCTGCTCTGCCGGGAGATCCAGGCCGCTGACCCGGAACGGTATTTCAGCCCCGACCAGTACAACAACCCCTTCAACTGGCGGGCCCACTACGACACCACCGCGGTTGAGATCTGGGAGCAGACCGAAGGCGAGGTCACCGTCTTCATGGCCGGGCTGGGCACCTCGGGCACCTTCGTGGGCGTCTCTCGGCGCCTCAAGGAGTTCAACTCCGAGATCCTCTGCGTCAGTCTCCAGCCGGAGGACGCCTTCCACGGGCTGGAGGGGCTCAAGCACATGGCGACTGCGATCGTGCCCGGCATCTACGATCCAAAAGTAGCCGATCGGGCCCTGGCCGGGCCTACCGGTCCCGCCTACGATCTCGCCCGCCGGCTGGCTCGGGAGGAGGGAATTCTGGCCGGGCACTCCTCGGGGTTGGCGCTCTGGGGCGTCGATCAACTGGTCCGGGAGGGACTGCGCGAGGGCGTCGTGGTGCTGATCCTCCCCGATGGAGGTGCCCGCTACCTCAGCTCCGGCCTCTACGGGAGGGGGTGAGGGTGGCGGAGGCGCCGGCCTTGGTCTTTCCGGGCGAGCTCTTCCAGCGGATGTGCGAATTGGCCGAGGCCGCCTACCCCTATGAGGGATGTGGAGTGCTGGTCGGGCAGGACGGTCCCGCCGGCATCCAGGTGACTCAGGTTTTTGCCGGTCAGAACCTGGTCCAGGACCGCCGCCGCGATCGCTACGAGCTCGACCCCCGCGACATCATCCGGGCTGAGCGCGCGGCCCGGGCAGCTGGCGAGGAGGTGGTCGGCTTTTTTCACACCCATCCCGACCATCCGGCCCGGCCCAGCCAGTTCGACACCGACCGCGCCTGGCCGGGGTACCGCTATGTGGTCGTCGCGGTCAATGACGGTAGGATGGCCGAGGCAACCGCCTGGCGGCTCGCCGAAGGGGAGGAGCCCAACCGCTTCGCTCAGGTTCCCCTCGAGGGTGGGCGTCAGGGTCCGGGCTATAATCCGGCCGGTCTTGTGGCGGAGGTCCCGTGAAGTCCGCGATCGGCATCCTGGAGATGGTCCTGGCGCTCCTCGTGATCGTCACCATCCTGCTCCAGAC
>DATKSV010000045.1:0-3471 GCA_035531535.1 Candidatus Nanopelagicaceae bacterium
TCCGGGTGGGTCCGCATCACGGCCCACTCCTCGTCAGTCAATGGCCCAGGCTTGAGCAGGATGGTGTCAGAGACCCCGATCTTGCCGATGTCGTGGAGCAACGCTCCATGGCTGAGCCTGACCAACTCCTCGTCGGAAAACTTGAGATGGCGGCCCATCAGAAGCGAGTAGTCGACCACCCGACGGCAATGGCCCTCAGTGTCCTTGTCTCGCAGGTCGATGGCCTTCGAGAGGCTTATGAGTGTGGCGTTGAAACCACTCTGCGCCTCCTCGACTCTGGCGTGCTGCTCTCGCATCCAACGGTTGGTGGCGGTCTGGACGATGGCCACCGGAGCGGCCAGGGTAATCAGAGCCGCGAGGCCCCCGATCCGATAGCTGGCGGCCAGCACACCCACCCCGGTCAGCCCGTAGCCGAGGTAGTACGGCGACAGCGGGACTATCGTGGCGAGGTAGTTGCGCAGACTGAACCGCGCCAGGCCCTGCTCGGCCACAATCACACTTCCGACAAGCAAATGGTTGACCACCCACGCGGATGCTCCGCCCACGGCACCGGCCCCCACGAGGAACCACACGTCGCTGCCCGCGGAACGCCTGAGAGCATCGAAGACACCGTAGGTGGCGATCAGAACCAGAATGCTCATCGACGCGTTGAAGAGCGTCTTGATCGAAAACTCTCGCTTCACCCATACGCTGGTCGCCAGTGAAGCGACAGTCGCCGCCACAGCAGCCGTGGGGCCCAAGAGGTAAACCGCCCCGATGCTGGCGTAGGCCTTGGCACTGAAGTTGATCTTGGACCTGCCAAGCTGAATGGACACAGGTCCGCGAGCCTCGAGCAGGGCAACGATTGCGAAGACCAGAGCCAGGGTGCCCCATTGGAACGGCGGCCTGACCCAAATGGCGCCCACTGCAACGGCCATGGCAGTGACCACCCCAACTACGACTAAGACACCGCCATGCCCCCTGGGGGACGCGCTTCGCGAGCGTACCTGTGCCTGCTCACTTGTCACCGCTGTTCCGGCGGGAGTGGAGACGCGCGCACCGATATTGGGAGCCGAACGGCGCGTCGATACGGCCTTAGGTGAGCTGCCCATCACCACCTAACCGAATCACCACCGGCTTGAAGTGAGACCCTGCCGGTATTCCGGGTCCTATGTGGAACGCCAAAGTGTCCTTCCCCATTCGTCTAGCTTGGCTCCCCGCAGGCCGCTCTTGGGTTCGTCCCCTCCAGCGGACCACCGCAGTCTAACCGGCTTTGACCGAGATCAGGAACGGGCACGGCGAATTGCGGCAGGCTCGTGACAAATTCGCCACAGTGGCGGCCACGCCTCACCCGCGCCAGGGCTACTTGGCGTAGTCGACGGAGCGCGTCTCCCTGACTACGGTGACCTTGATGGTGCCTGGGTAGCTCATCTCACCCTCGATGCGACGGGCCACGTCCCGGGCCAAGACCACCGCAGCGTCATCCGTGATCCGGTCCGGACGGACCAGGATCCTCACCTCACGTCCCGCCTGGATGGCGAAGGAGCGTTCCACGCCGGGGAAGTCGTTGGCGATCTCCTCCAGCTTCTCCAGCCGCTTTATGTAGCTGGCAAGCGTCTCCCGCCGGGCCCCCGGCCGTGAAGCCGAGATGGCGTCCGCGCTGAGGATGATGAAGGACAGGACGGTGCTCGGCTCGATGTCATAGTGATGGCTCTGGACGGCCTCGACAACGTCGGGATGGCGTCCCAAGCGCTTGAGGATCTCGCCGCCGATGATCGCGTGCGAGCCCTCGACCTCGTGGTCCACCGCCTTGCCGATGTCGTGGAACATGCCGGCCTCCTTGGCCAGACGCTCGTCAGCCCCGATCTCGGCTGCGATCATGCCCGACAGGTAGGCCACCTCCTTGACGTGCGCGAGCACGTTCTGGCCGTAGCTGTAGCGATAACGCAGGATCCCGATCAGCTTGATCAGCTCCGGGTGCATGGCCTGGAGACCGAGCTCGAAGAGCGCCTTCTCCCCCTCCTCCACAATTCGAGCGGCCACCTCCTCGCGAGACTTAGCAACGACCTCCTCAATCCTGGTGGGGTGGATGCGCCCGTCGCTGAGGAGCTTGGTCAAGCTCACCCGCGCCACCTCCCGGCGAACCGGGTCAAAGCTGCTGAGGACGACCGTCTCCGGGGTGTCGTCGATGATCAGGTCCACTCCGAGGGCGCTCTCGAGGGCCCGGATGTTGCGCCCCTCGCGGCCGATGATCCGTCCCTTGATCTCGTCGTTCGGCAGCGGCACCACAGAGACCGAGGTCTCTCCGGTCTGGTCAGCGGCGTGCCGCTGAATGGTGGTCACCAGGACCTCCCTGGCGCGCTCGTCAGCCTCCAGCTTGGCCTCCCCCAACACGTGCCGGATCCGTTCCGCCTTCTCGGACACCAGCTCCCGGTCGAGGCCCTCCAGCACCTCGCGCCGCGCTTGGTCCCGGGTCATCCCGGCCACCCGCTCCAGCTCCAGCTCAACTGAGTCCCGGAGCGCGGCCACCTGGGATCGGTCCTCGTCAACCGCGCGCAGCTCCCCGGTCAGCGCCTCGCTGCGCTGCAAGAGATCCTGCTGTTGCCGGTCCAGCTGCTCCTCGCGCTGGAGAATGCGCTGCTCCTGCCGGGAGATTTCGGTCCGACGCTCCCGGAGCTCGTCCTCAAGCTCGGTGCGGATGCGGAGCGCTTCGGCTCTGGCCTCCAAGCCAATGGATTTACGCTCGGTCTCCAGCTCGGCCCGGGCCGCCTTCACAGCCTCGAGCTCCTGGGCGCTGCGCTGGCCGTTCTGGCGAGACGCCCTGATGGCGTAGACCACGGCGGCCACCGCAACCAGGGCCAGGACGACAGCCAACGCCACCAATGCGGCGGTCATGGTGCTCACCTCGCAGTGCCGGGCAGGGGGCCACGATCACACCCTCCCCGACCAAAGCCTCCGGGAAACCCGAAGGTAGAAAAATTCAACGCGAACCTGAGGCATTCTACCGCCTGGGACGGGCCCAAAACGAGCCGGCTCGGCAGCTCCGCCCGGGCCGGCAGGCTACTGCAGGAGCGCGGGAGCCTCTTCCTGGTCGCCCTCGGGCGCTGCCGGCACCGGCTCCCCCAGAACCGCCTGGCGGACCTTCCCCGCAATCTCAGCGGTCAGCTCGCGATTGCCCCGCAGCAGATCGCGGACGTTCTCGCGGCCCTGCCCCAACCTGGTCTCCCCATAACTGAACCAGGCGCCGCTCTTCTCGATCACCCCGGCCTCAAGCCCAGCATCCAAGACGCTACCCTCGAAGGAGATCCCATCGTTGTAGAGCAGGTCCAGCTCGGCAGCCCGGAAGGGAGCCGCCACCTTGTTCTTTACGACTCTCACCTTGACTCGGCTTCCGATCACATCCAGCCCCTGCTTCAGAGACTCGATGCGGCGGATGTCCAGACGCACAGAGGCGTAAAACTTGAGAGCCCGGCCTCCGGTGGTGACCTCGGG
>DATKSV010000046.1:0-4026 GCA_035531535.1 Candidatus Nanopelagicaceae bacterium
CCCGGGTGGACGATGGTCGCAATCCACTCGTGTTCTGCAGGCTAGCACTAGTGCCGGGATCCAAAGATGTATGTCATCGAAGTGTGACGCAGCGGACCAAAGCCGCGAGACGTGGCCCTGGCCCACGGTCGCCACGGGTGGCGATGATGACCGCGATCAGGCTTGCGCTGACCACAATGAGGACCCGGAGCGGCAACGCCGCCCGTTGGACGCAGGGCTGGAGTGGGCGGATCCGGGTGGCGGCCTGGCCCACCACCATGGTGCCAGCGAACCCAGCCAGCTTCTGGCCGCCAACGCCCAGGCTCATATGGACCGGGTAGCAGCCAGCTGGCAGCACCTGGCCGTTCAGGGACCAGAGGTAGGAGATGGAGGTGTGGGGGACGAAGGTGTCGAGCTGCCGGTCCAGTACCAGGACCGCTTTGCTGCGGAACCTAGGTTGAAGCGCCCGCGTCTCTCCTTGGCCACCCGGTGGGCCAAGTGCAGGGGGCCGAACTCCTGCACTCGTTGCTGGGGGTCTCGAAAACCTCTCCCGCCGCCCCCACAAGCCTGTCCGTTCTCTGGTCAGCCTACGGTGACCTGATTTGAGCCTGCATCCTTGCTCTGGTACATCAACTTGTCAGCACGGCCCACGAAAGACTCCGGGGAATCGTCGGGACGCAAGCGGGTCGCCCCTATCGACATGGGGATAGCCACGCTCTCAGTCCCCACGTCAAGGTTCGAACATTCGACCATGATCCGCACGTGCTCGGCCATCTTGCCCACTGTTCGTTCGTCCGGGACCCGGTATACGATGGCTATGACTTCATCACCTCCCCAGCGGCCAACGGTGTCCGTCGCCCGCAGGGTATTACTCAGTGTGCTGGCGACCATACGTAGGAGCTGGTCCCCGACATCGTGTCCAAAGGTGTCGTTGCACTGCTTGAAATGGTCGAGGTCCATGAACAGCAGCCCCGCCCCATCATTGTCTCGGTTACCCTCTGCTATCACCGCGCGTAGCTTCGCTTCCAGGTGCAGCCGGTTGCCGATGCCCGTGAGTGAATCCTCCAGCCCGCTCCGACGCAATTCACCCAACTCCCGGCGGGCCGTCGTCATCCTGGTGTTATTGCTAAACGTCTCCACCGCGCCGATGATCGTGCCGTTCTCATCTCGCAAGGGAGCGCCGCGTACCAGTACGGGCACGCGGTGGCCATCCGCGTGGTGCAGGAAGATCTCCGCCTCTCGTACTTTCCCATCCTCCATGACGCGAGCGAGCGGACAATGGTCAAGGCAGAGCTGTACGCCATGGCAGTGACGTGATTGAGCATATTGGCTTGACAGGCATGGCCGACCGCCTGGGTGGCAGAGTAGCCGGTGATCCGTTCGGCCCCCTTGTTCCAATAGGTGATCACTCGATCACGATCGACGAAGTAGACCCCATGGTGGAGGTTGTCGACCAAATCTTTGTAGAAGTCTTTGGCTTCCGACACGGACACTCCTATGGTTCTCGGACACTGGGAGGGCTGGGTCCAGGCTCGTACCCAGCGGGCTCAGCCAGCTGGGAGAACACCCGGAAGCAACCGCCGCCATCGGCCTTCGCCTGATACATGGCGGTGTCGGCCTCCCCCAGCAGCGTCTCCAGACTGGTGGTCTCCCCGGAGGTGATCGCGATGCCTATGCTCGCGCCGACGACCACCTCCTGACCCGCCAGGGAGTGGGGTTGCCCCAGGGCAGCATGGACCCTGGCGGCAGTCGCGGTCGCCTCGGCTGGTTCGCCCACACCATCGAGCAAGAACACGAACTCGTCGCCTCCTAAGCGCGCCACCGTATCCGCCTCCCGGACACAGCCCTGCAGCGCGGCCGCCACCGAGCACAGCACCTCGTCACCCGCTTGGTGCCCGAAGCGGTCGTTGACCCCTTTGAAGTCGTCCAGATCGCAGAACATGATTGCCAGTAGGCCGTGCTGCCGGCGCTCCCGGGCCAGCGCCTGGCCGACCCGGTCCTCGAACAGCACCCGGTTGGGCAGGCCGGTGAGCGGATCGTGGAAGGCCTGCTGGATCAGTTGCAGCTGCGACCGCTCCTCCTCGGTGACGTCCTGGAACTGGGAAACGAAGTAGAGAGGCTTCCCGGCGTGATCACGGACCAGGGTTGCGGTGATCTGGACCGAGACCAGGTGGCCGTCCGCATGCAGGTACCGCTTCACGAACCGCTCCGGCAGGTCACCCTGCCCGAGCAACTGCCGCGTCAGCTCGCGGTCGTCAGGGTGGGTGAGGCCAAAGAACCCCAGCGCGAGGACTTCGGTCGCACTCCGCCCCACCATCCGGCAGAGGGCGTCGTTGACCTGGAGGAAGCCTCCCTCCGGGGTGACTAGCGCCACCCCGAGGGGTGCCCGCTCGAACGTCAGGCGGAACCGCTCCTCGGCCTCCTGGAGCATAGCCGCCGCCGCCAGCTCCGTGGTCACGTCCTGGGACTGGGAAACGAAGTAGAGAGGCTTCCCGGCGGGGTCACGGACCAGGCTTACGGTGATCTGGACCGAGACCAGGTGGCCGTCCGCATGCAGGTACCGCTTCACGAATCGCTCCCGGGTGCCGCCCTTGCGGAACATCTGCTGCGTCAGCTCGCGGTCCTCGGGGTGGGTGATGCCCAAAACCCCCAGCGCGAGGACTTCGTCCGCGCTCCTCCCCACCATCCGGCAGAGGGCGTCGTTGACCTGGAGAAAGCGCCCCTCCGGGGTGGTGAGGGCCATGCCGAGGGGCGCTCGCTCAAATGTCACCCGGAACCGCTCCTGGGCCTCCTGGAGCGCCGCCGCCGCCGCCCGTTCGGCGGTCACATCGCGCACCGTGCCGAGCCTGCCGATCGCCTGCCCCTGCTCATCGAGCAGCACCCTGACCGTGACATCCGCCCAGTAGCGATTCCCACCGGCGCGGTGGTGCTCGACCAGCGAACGCAGCTGCCCACCGCCGCCCAGTGGCTGCTCAAACGGAACGCTGCCAGGGTCGGCGTGCTGATCGGGATGCAGGCTCGCCAGGGTTCGCCCAACCGCCATCTGTGGCGAGGCCAGCCCTTGGAGTGCGGCCCAGGCAGGATTGGCGTACGTGATCACACCGTCCAGATCGGTCAGGCACACCCCATCGGGCAGCTGATCGGCGACCCGGGCAATCCCACGAAAGCGTTCGCTCGCGAACAGGCGGGAGGTGGAGGAGCGCTGCACATCGACCAGCCGCCCGGCGGCCACCCCCACGATCACGACCAGCGCCAGCATGCTGCCGTGCGTCCAGCGCTCCAGTCCGGTGTCGAGAAAGAGGAGGTCGGGGAGCATCAGGGCCACCGCCCACATGGCTGTCGGCAGCGAGCCGCAGAGACCGAACTTGATCGCCGCGTACCCGACAGGGACTACGGCCAGGACAAGCGTGGCCACTGCGGGCACATGGGCGAGATCGCTGCCGTAGACATCGTCCGCAAAGTGGATGCCAACCACGGCCAGGACCAGCAGCTGGGTGGCCCAGAAGGCCCGGGTTCGCCAGGGCACTGCCGCAGCTCCCGCCATCACGCGGCGCAGGAGAGCCGGAATGTAGGGGAAGCTCATCGCCGCGCGCGGACCGCCGGCATCACGCTGGACCGTCTTCGCGTGCCCGCTGCGCAGCCTCTGCCGGCCTCACTCAAACCTGGAACCGCTTGCCCTGATCTGCTTGCGCGCGAAGAGTTGCGCCTCACTGGCCCGGAGGAGCGTGTCCACCTCGGTGCCGTCGTCAGCCCACACCGCGATCTCCGCGGACCACGAGGGGATCCTCACCTTGCGGCCATCCACGATCATAATCCGCCCAGCGACTCTCGACTCTAGCCGCTGCGCCAGCCGGGCGGCTTCCTCTTGGTCTGTGTCGGGCAGGATCACGATGAAGTTGTCACCTCCCAAGCGCGCCTTCCGCCTTCCGGATGCGCTCCCACTTCAGGTCCGGCAGCGCCGCCGGTCTGCCCAGCAGGTAGCCCTGGCCGTAGGGTACGTTGAGCCTGCTGAGGGCGGCCAACTCGGCGGTGGTCTCGATCCCTTCG
>DATKSV010000047.1:0-3220 GCA_035531535.1 Candidatus Nanopelagicaceae bacterium
GCGTGCGCCGGCATGGCAGGTACCGAGTGCGAGGACCAGTCCAAGCTCCCAAGGCGTAAGGGCAGCCACCTAAGTGGCGCAAGACCCGAAACGGCGACGGCAACCTTGGCAGAGTCCAGGTCGGGAAAGACCGCTCGTCCCGACCGGGTGTTGCTTGTGGGCACTCAATAGGAACGGTTGCCGCCATGCCTGCCCGGCAACTCCTCAGCCCACTGTTTCTTGGCGGGGGAATAAGATCCAAGAGTGCCCGATCGCAGTCAGAACTTGACCGGCGCGCTGGTAATCTTTGGCATCAGCGGGGATTTGGCGCGCAAAATGACATTCCGCGCCCTCTACCGCCTGGAGGCCCGGCACCGACTCCACTGCCCGGTCATCGGGGTGGCGATGGATGACTGGAGCGATGATGTCCTGAGGGGCCATGCGCGTCAGGCACTGGCCGCCTCCGGTCAGAGGGTCTCGGCCCGGGTTTTCGACCGCTTCGCCCAGCGCCTGAAGTATGTGCGCGGGGACTTTTCGGATCCGGCCACCTACCAGCGGGTGGCGGATGCGCTGGCGGGCATACGCCAACCGCTCTTTTACCTGGAGGTTCCGCCCGCTCTGTTCGCACCGGTGGTCGGGGCACTGGGCGATGCCGGCTTGACCGAGGGGTCCCGGGTGGTGGTGGAGAAGCCCTTCGGGCACGACCTGGCTTCGGCTCGCCAGCTCAACGCGGACCTGCACCAGCATCTCGGGGAGGGCCAGATCCTACGCATTGATCACTTCCTCGGCAAGGAGCCGGTCATGGACCTTCAATTTCTCCGCTTCGCCAATGAGGTGATCGAGCCGATCTGGAACCGCGACCATGTCGCCAGCGTCCAGATCTCCCTGGCTGAGAATTTCGGGGTGGCCGACCGCGGCCAGTTCTATGACGCGGTCGGGGCGCTCCGCGACGTGGTTCAGAACCACCTCCTCCAGGTCTTGGCGCTGGTGGCGATGGAGCCTCCCAGTGGCCCTGACGCGGACGCGCTCCGCGACCGCAAGGTGGACGTCCTGCGGGCGGTCTCGGCCGCCGATCCGGTGATGGCTGTCCGGGGCCAGTACCGCGGCTACCAGTCGGTGGCTGGGGTTGCCAAGGGTTCTCAGACCGAAACCTACTTGGCGCTGCGCCTTGCGGTCGACAACTGGCGCTGGTCAGGGGTGCCGTTCTTCATCCGGACGGGCAAGGCGCTGGCCCAAAGCGCGACCGAGGTGCGGCTGGTATTCCGGCGGCCTCCGCACCTGGCCTTTCTGGGCCAGGCAGCCCCAGCCAAGCCCAACCAGTTGGTCTTGCGGATCGACTTTGGGGCCGGGTTGCGAGCCTCGCTGACGTCCCAGGGCCTGGGCGCCACCGGCCTCCGCCCGGTGAATCTGGACCTGTCCTTCGCCCGGGAGTTGGGGGACCCACCAGAGCCCTACGAGCGCCTCTTGGACGATGCCATGCGGGGTGATCACCGCCTCTTCACCCGCGAGGACAGCGTGGAGGAGAGCTGGCGGATTGTGCAGCCGCTGATCGACAACCCGCCGGCCGTGCTTCCCTATCCTCCAGGCTCGTGGGGGCCGACCGCGGCGCGCCGTCTGGTGCGTGGCCATCTGCCCTGGCAGGAGCCGTGGTTGGGCCCGGTCGGCGGCGATTCGAGTGATCAGTAAGGGCGGAGTCAAGGGTCAACAAGGAGACACCTATGAGCAGTCGCGAACCGATGCAGCTGGGGATGGTCGGCCTGGGCCGGATGGGGGCCAACATCGTGCGCCGTCTGATGCGGGACGGGCACCGCTGCGTCGTATTCGACATTGACCAAAAAGCGGTCCAGCAGCTGGTCAAGGATGGGGCCACCGGGGCCAGCTCGATGGATGACTTCGTGGCCAAGCTGGAGCAGCCTCGAGCCGCCTGGGTGATGGTTCCGGCCGGCGAGATCACCGAGCAGACCATCGGGGAGCTCGCTGCCCGGATGGCAAGCGGCGACATCATCATCGATGGCGGCAACTCCTACTACCGGGATGACATCCGCCGCTCCGCCAAGCTCCGGGAGCAGGGCCTTCATCTGATCGACTGCGGCACCAGCGGTGGGGTGTTCGGCTTGGACCGGGGCTACTGTCTCATGATCGGCGGCGAGCCGGAGGCGGTGCGGCATATGGACCCGATCTTCGCCTCCGTGGCCCCGGGCTCAGCAGCGGCGCCGCGGTCGCCGGGCCGGACCGGAGCCCTGGCTCAGTGCGAGCTTGGCTATCTCCATTGCGGCCCCAATGGTTCAGGCCACTTTGTGAAGATGGTCCACAACGGGATCGAATACGGAATGATGGCTTCGCTGGCGGAGGGCCTGGACATCCTCCGCAACGCCGATGCGGGGTCCCGTCCCCAGCACTCCGACGCGGAGACCGCTCCCATGGAACAGCCGGAGTTCTACCAGTTCGACATCGACACGACGTCGGTCGCCGAAGTCTGGCGTCGGGGCAGCGTGGTCGGCTCCTGGCTGCTGGACCTGACTGCCATCGCGCTGCAGGAGTCGCCTGACCTGGCCTCTTTAGCGGGCCGGGTCTCAGACTCCGGCGAGGGCCGCTGGACCTCGATCGCGGCCATCGACGAAGGGGTCCCTGCGCCGGTGCTGACCGCGGCCCTGTACTCACGATTCTCGTCGCGGAACCTGGGAGAGTTCGCCAACAAGGTGCTATCCGCGATGCGCAAGCAGTTTGGGGGCCACGATGAGAAGGAGGTCGAGAGCTGAGCGGCGACCAGTCCGACGGTGGCCAGGAGGTCCTGGGCTCCCCTTCCGCCGCTCGTGCGCCGCGGTGGGACTCCGGCTGGGCAGGGCGGCTGCCCAGATCTGGCGCCCGAAGATGATGATGCGGCGAGCAACGGTTCGATGCTGAGCGGAAGGGGGGGCGGGGCCAGGAACCTGTTGCGGCTATCGAGAAAGAGTGCTAAGGAGAGACTATGAAGCCGACTCAGGAACTTCACGACGCGGGCCAGAGCCTCTGGCTCGACAACATCACCCGGGACCTGCTCACCTCGGGCAAGCTCAAGGGCTACATCGAGCAGTTGGCCGTGACCGGGCTCACGTCCAACCCGACCATTTTCGATCAGGCGATCGAGCGCAGCTCCGCCTACGATCCCGCCATAGCCAAGGGGGCGGCTGAGGGCGCGTCCGCGGAGGAGATCTTTTTCCAGCTGGCCATCGACGAAGGGGTCCCTGCGCCGGTGCTGACC
>DATKSV010000048.1:0-3177 GCA_035531535.1 Candidatus Nanopelagicaceae bacterium
GCGCTTTCGGTGGCAGCCTGAGTCGACCTACGTGCAGCCTCCGCCATTCCTCAACGGCGTGAGCCGCCGGGTTGCCCCGGTTGAGGATATTCAGGGCGCACGCTGCCTGGCTCTGCTCGGCGACAGCGTCACCACGGACCACATCTCGCCGGCCGGCGCCATTCCGCAAACCGGTCCCGCCGGCAGATATCTGGCCGAGCTGGGCGTGCCCACCACCCAGTTCAATTCGTTTGGAGCCAGGCGGGGCAATCATGAGGTCATGGTGAGGGGCACGTTCGCCAACCCGCGCTTACGCAACGCGCTGGTCCCCGGCATCGACGGTGGTTTTACCCGGCACCTGCCCGGCGGCCAGGTGCTGACCATCTTCGAGGCGGCCCAGCTGTACGAGCAGGGTGGGGTGCCGCTGATCGTCATCGCCGGCAAGGACTATGGCTCGGGCTCATCCCGCGACTGGGCCGCCAAGGGCACCCGGCTGCTGGGCGTCCGAGTGGTGCTGGCGGAGAGCTTCGAGAGGATCCACCGCTCCAACCTGATCGGGATGGGAGTGCTCCCCGTCCAGTTCACCGGGGGAGTGACCGTCGGCAGCCTCGGTCTGACCGGCGAGGAGAGCTACGAGGTGACCGGATTGCCGGCCGTGGTCGATGGCGACGCTTCGCGCCTGCGGATCGTCGCCGACGGGCGAGTGCTGCCGGCGAGGGCCAGGCTTGATTCGCCGACCGAACGCGACCACTTCAGGCATGGGGGGATCCTCCCGTTCACCCTTCGCGAATTGCTGATGGAGTAGGGACTCTTGATCGTGCCGATACCAACCCGTCCCGGGGTGGTCGCGCCATCCGCTGGCGGCGGCCGGCCGGACCGATCACGCCCGCATCCTTCCGGTGCGGGCGTCGGTGGGAGCGGGACTGATGCCCGGTTGGTGGCGGGTGGGCCGATCGCCACAGATCATGGCGAAAGGGGTCCGACCCGTTCAAGCGGCCCGTGCGAGGCTCACTGGAGCAGTCGGGTCCGCGGTCCAGAGTCGAGGCCCCGGTCGTGACGAACCCGGACGATCGGAGGGGAAATGTGGTGGGCGCCCGGGCCATGAGGAGGTGGTGATGGGAGGTGAAAGGAAGGTGGGTGACTCGAATCTGCGGGCAACCGAGACAGGTGGCGGCGGGAGAGGCCATGATCGAAGCTCATCGATGTTCACCTGTCCTCGGTGTCGGCACCAGTTCCATCGCAGCTTTCTGGACCGGTTCTGGTCGGAGAGGAGCCGGATCTGCGGGGCGTTCGATGGCAGTGGGTATCGCTCCGACTGCGCCGTCGTCCGAGACGCACGCGCCACCAACCGGGTGCCGGGCTCAACTCATTCGGAGCGGAGCGGTCAGGAGGTGGGCCCGGTACAGCACTCCGAGGAGAAGACCGAGATAGTCGGTGCCTGCGTCGGTGACTGCGCCTTTTGCGGGGACCACAACCGGCTAGCGGTCGTTACCTCACAGCAGGTTGTCAGCCGCTGCCTCAGATGTCGGGATGAGGCGACCCTTTCAGAGCCACCTCCCTGGTGCCGGCTGAGGCACCCGGCGAGTGGTCGGCAGCTGGGCAACGACGAGCTCTCCCAGTCCGACCCGGCAACAGGGCAGTTGGGCGCCAGCCCGCACTCCGGGCAGTGAGTTCCATGGAGGGCGGTGGTGCCGGCCCGCAGGGAATCGGCTGGGATATGCCGCCGGCGAGCCGCGCCATCTCGGCCGGCGGTCGGCAGGCCGTGGATCAGACCTCGTCCGCAGGGGGGCAGCTCAGCCTCGACGAAGCTCCGTTTCGAGTGACTTCGAAACTGGCTCTGAACCGGCGCACGACGGCGGTGCGACTCGCGCCGCTGGAGGCAGCGCTGCACTTCCACGCTGGTCAGTACGTGCTGCTGGCGGACCTACACGGAGAGGTGGAGCCTCGATCCTACTCAGTCGCCAACGCAGCCCGGCCGGGTGGGGAGCTGGACCTGGTGGTGACGGCGGTGCCCGGGGGGCAGGCCAGCCAATGGGTCCACGAGCGGCTCGCGGTCGGCGACAAGGTGCTGGTCTCGGGGCCATACGGGAACTTCGTGCGGGGTTCCGCCGATGGGGGCCCCACCCTTTATCTGGCTGGGGGCGTGGGACTTGCCCCAATCCTGGCCCTGCTGGAGGAGGCGCTCTCCAGCGCCCACTCAGCCCCACTCCACCTGATCTTCTCCGCTCGGACGGAGGCCGACGTGATCTTCCGCTCCCAACTTCTCGAATGGCAGGAACGGCACTCCAACTTCCGCTTCATCCGAACCCTGACCAGGGCCTCGGGCGAGCCTCCGTTGGGGCGCTTACCCGCGCAGTTGCCGCGGCTCCTGGGATCCCTTGTCGAACAGTCGGTCTTTGCGGCCGGCCCTGAAGGGTTCGTGGACGAGTGCGCTGGGGTCGCTCGCCAGATGGGCGTTCAACCGCGACGGATTCACACCGAGGCGTTCTTTCTTGAGCCCCAGCCCTGGGGCGAGAGGGTGGATTGACCCGGGTTTACACGCGGCTCGGGGACGATGGCAGCACCGGCCTGCTGTTCGGTGGGCGCACCTCCAAGGCTGACCCGGTGATCGCCACGGTGGGCAGCGTCGACGAGGCGGTGTCGGCTCTGGGGCTTGCCAGGGCCAGCTGGCAGGGTGCGCCCGAGACTGCGCAGCTGCTGCTTCGACTTCAAAGAGGGCTGTTCGTGGCGGCGGCGGACCTGGCATGCAATCCCCGTCAGCGGCGCCGGCTGCAGCCGGGCGTGTCCCTCATGGTCCCGGAGATGGTCGCGGACCTGGAGGCGATCATCGATGGCATCGTGGCCGATCACCCTTTGAGGCCGGTGTTCGTGGTCCCAGGCAGCAACCTCCCCTCCGGCTTCCTCGATCTGGCCAGAACCGTTGTCAGGCGGGCGGAGCGCCAGGTGGTTGAATTGGGACACCAAGGCCGGCCCGTGGCCGCCGACGTGATCACCTACCTGAACCGACTCTCTGACCTTCTCTACGTCCTGGCGCGGTGGGCGGCCGGGGACGGTGACGAGCCTGCCAGTCATGAGTGAGGGGCAGGTCACCTGCTGCTCTGTCCCTTGGCGCCCGCCCGATGGCGTCCTCAGGGGCCAGCCCGCCCCCAGGAGGCAAATGTGCTCAGGACCCATCTGACCACCGAGCTGGGGCTGCGA
>DATKSV010000049.1:0-4857 GCA_035531535.1 Candidatus Nanopelagicaceae bacterium
TTCACGGAAGGCAACTTAGTCACGGCCCTGATCCACGGAGCCAATTACTACCGCCGACTGGTAGAGGAAGTCTCCGCCTTGCGGGCGGGCGACGCCGTCTATTTCACCGACTGGCGAGGCGATCCCGATGAGAAGTTGCTCCCGGAAGGGCCCACCGTAGGCGAGCTCTTGGGCTCAGCGGCCGCGAGTGGGGTCGAGGTGCGAGGCCTGGTCTGGCGTTCTCATCCCCAGAGCCTCTCCTTCAGCGAGGCGTCCAATCGCCACCTGGAGGAGGCGGTCAACCGACGAGGCGGCGAGGTGCTGCTCGATCAGAGGGTGTTACCCTTCGGCTCCCATCACCAGAAGCTGTTGATCATCCATCGAGCGAAGGATGGAGTCCGCGATTTGGCGTTCGTGGGGGGCATTGATCTCTGTCACGGCCGGCGTGACAACATCGACCACCTAGGTGATCCCCAGGCACAGCCGATGGATCCCCGTTATGGATCGCACCCGCCATGGCACGACGTGCAGTTGGAAGTCCGTGGCCCGGCGGTGGCACAGTTGGAGTTGTGCTTTAGGGAGCGGTGGAACGACCCGTCCCCCCTGGACGATCGCAACCCCTGGCGATCACTGATCGGGCATCTGTCCGGCGAGCCTCGTCGACCGACCCCTTTCGCCTCTCCGATCGCCGCGCCTCCGACGGCTGGGGTTCACCAGGTCCAGGTGCTGCGGACCTACCCGCACCGCCATCGAGCCTATCCATTTGCCCGCCAGGGGGAGAGGAGCGTGGCCAGAGCCCTCATCAAAGCAATTCGGCGGGCTCGATCGCTGATCTACATCGAAGATCAGTATCTCTGGTCCGCGGCGATCGCCGACTCCCTGGCAACCCAATTGCGCGCTCATCCCCATCTTCGGGTCATCGCCGTGCTGCCCAGGTATCCCGATGCCGACGGCGCCTTCACCGGGCCGCCCAACCGCATTGGTCAGTTGACGGCACTCCGCCTACTGCACGATGCCGGTGGGGACCGGGTCGCGGTGTTCAGCGTCGAGAACGCCGCCAGTTGGCCAATTTACGTGCACGCCAAGGTTTGCATCATCGATGACACGTGGGCCATGGTGGGGTCGGACAACTTCAATCTGCGCTCGTGGACACATGACTCCGAGCTCGCCTGCGCCATCCTGGACCCCACCATCGACACTCGGCTGCCTCTTGACCCTGGAGGTCTCGGCGATCTGGCGCGAGTTTTCGCCCGCTCCCTCCGCCTGGAGCTGTGGGCCGAGCACCTCGGCCGCAGCCCCCACGATCCACAGCTGCTAGACTCGACCAGTTCGCTAGACCTGTGGCGAGGCGCGGCGGCCGAGGTCGCGGACTGGCACCGAGGCGGCGGCTCCGGAGGCCACCCCCACGCACGAGCCTTGGAGCACGATGTCGCTCCCGTGGCTGACAACTCCCGCTGGTGGGTACTCCCGCTGTATCGCACCATGTACGATCCCGACGAACGCAGCCGGGCAGAGCGCCAGCGCGGTTACTTCTAACGGTAACCGGCAGCTCGAACGAAGGATGGCCACTACGTCCAGTAGGGATCTGGCTTGATTACGAAGAAGCGAGAGTGGTGACCGGAATCCCGCTGTTCGCATCTCACATTCGCGACATGAGCTCACCCTTCTTGGCCTGAAACTCCTCGTCGGTCAGCAGCCCACTGTCCCGCAGCTCCCTGAGGCCCGGATCTGCTCTATCGGCCGTCCCCGGGAGCACCCGAGCGCCGGTCTTCTACCGAACGTCTACGCCGCTCGTTTGCTGCTCCTAGAAGCTCACCCCGCCGGTTGCGAATAGAGCCACTGCCGCAGACGCCATGAGGACAACGGTGAACCATCCGACCGTGGTGGCGAGCTTGCCGTTTACGTAGTCGCCCATGATCCGGCGGCTGCTGGCGATCAGCATGACGACGACCAGGAAGGGGGCGGCGGCTACCCCGTTGATGATGGCGACGAAGACCAGCAACTGGATCGGATTGACGTGGAGCAGGCTCAGGGCGGCTCCCCCGAGAGTCCCGACCAGAACCAACCCATAGAAGACGGGCGCCTGGCGCAGGGAACGGGAGAAGCCCCAACGCTTGCCCAGCAATCCCGCCATTCCAACCGAGCCGGCTGCGGCCAGGACGGGAACGGCCAGCAGACCACTTCCTATGAAACCGAGTGCGAATAGCACACTGGCGAAGTGGCCGGCGAAGGGCCGGAGTGCGGCTGCCGCCTGGGCGGCACTCTGGATGTTCGTCCGGTGATGGACGTGTAGGGTCTCGGCGGTGGCCACGATGATCGCGTACATGACGACGTTGGAGAAGGTCATCCCGGTCCAGACGTCGACTCTGGTCGTGCTGACCCGCCGCCGTGCCCTAGCCGGAGTCAGACTCTTGAGCGGGCCGGCCGGCGCCTCTGTCTCCTTCCTCTCCCGCATCTCCTCAAGGCGATGGGCACTCTGCCAGAAGAAGAGGTAGGGCGAGATGGTGGTGCCCAGAACGGCCACCAGCAAGGCCAGATAGGACTTGTTCAGCTGCACATGGGGGATGAACGTGTGGCTGAGCACGCTCTCCCAGTCGTGGGTGACCAGGGCCGCGACCACCAGGTAACTGAGCAGGGCGGCGCAGAGGATCTTGAAAACAAGCGCGATCCGGGAGAACGTTCCCCAGACCAGGAGCCCGGTGATGGCCAGTCCCGCCACTAGGGCCCAGGCCCAACTGGGACCGGCGTGGAGAAGCTGCATGCCGCTGCCGATGGCGACCAGGTCTGCCGCGATGTTGAGCGCGTTGGCGACGATGAGGGCGACCAGGAGAACGCCGACGACGACCCGACCAAAGCGTTTGAAACGCTTCACAGCCAAGGCCCCAAGCGCGGTGCCCGTGGCCAGAGCCGTGCGATCGCAGATCTCCTGAACCCCGGCCATCAGGGGCAGGGTCATGAGGGCCGTCCACAGCATAGACAAGCCATACCGGGCTCCCGCCTGGGAGTAGGTGGCTATCCCCGAGGGGTCGTCGTCGGAGGCGCCCGTGACCAGACCCGGCCCCAGGGCTCGGAGGTAGGGCCGCCAGAACGGACCGGCCGAGGAGCTCGACACATCCAGCTTGGAGCGCCGCCTTGGCGAGCTTGGCCGGCCGCCTCCGGCGCTGGGGCGCGGCTCCCGCTTCCCAGCGGGCACTAGGACTGAGCCCGGCAAGGGCGGCCGGGCTGTTCTCCCGAGCACCAGACTGGCCCCAGGCAGGGATGCCGTGTCACTGGACCGCTGGCACGCTCATGAGGCGCAATGATCCCTCGCGTCGCGCCTGCCAGCAAGGCAGTCGATGCTCCGTCTCACGAATCCGAGGTGGGCGCGTGATCGTCCACCAGTTCGCCGCCGCTCTGGCCGCTCCGGCCCGCGCAGTGCCAGGATCCGGATCTGCCTGGTGATCGGCTTCGCCCCCACCACCCGGGACCGGCTTCTGGCCAGCCTGGGCTGGGACGACCTCGCCGATCTGGTCCTCGCACAGGTGGACGCCGGCCGGGTACGCCCCATATACCGACATGATCCTGACCGCGGTCCTGAGGTTGCGCGTCGAGGACGTCAGGAGCGTGGCAGTGGTGGGCGACACCGAGGCCGACATCCGGTCCGGGCTCTGGGCAGGGGTCGGTGTGTTCGCCGGGGTGCTGACCGGCAGCTGCGACCGCAGCACCCTGTGCTAAGCCGGTGCGACTCACGTCCTGGAGTCGGTTGCCGATCTGGAAGGGGTTCTGGCTACGGACTAGACTGACACTGGCCGGATCGGTGGCTGCGGGAGGTCAGAACTGAGCAATCGGGCGCACACAACTGCCGTCAGCCCGGGTCCCGTGGTGGCTCTCAGCGTCGACGCCGAACACCCGGACGGGAGTCGGTGCGGCCCCGGTAATTGCGAGCGCGTCCTGGAAACTGTCGCTAAGGCCGGCGTCAAGGCCACGAAAACCACACCATTGCGCGAGACCGAACGGCTCACCCACTGCTCACCGTTGCGCTCGGGCACCAGCGTGCGAGCGGTCGGTCGGAAGCGGCTGGCCGGCGTGGTATCGCCGAGCGATTGATGGGTCCTGGCTGTGTTGTAGAAGGCAACCCACTCGTCGAGCGCTGCTTGGGCCATGGTGAGGTTGCGGAATACCTGGCGAGTGTCGAACTCGACTCGAAGCGTGCGATGAAAGCGCTCGATCTTGCCGGTTGTGGTCGGCGTCCGTGGCTGTGTCAGGAGGTGCTGGACGCCGTTGAGGCGGCAGATCCGGTCGAACAGCACCTCCACTGGGGGATGGCTGTACTTGCCGGTGAACACCTTGCCGTTGTCGGTCAAAACTTGCTCGGGCACGCCGTACGTCTTCAGCGCCGCGGCGAAGCATCGCAGACCAACTGGGTCCGCTCCCGGGGCATGAGCCTAGCCGAGACGCAGAAACGCGAGTGGTCGTCGACGCCGGTCAGGGCTTTGGCACTGGTGCCGTCGGCCAGCAGGAAGCCACCCACGACATCCATCTGCCAGAGCTCCATGGGCTCGCCGCGCTCCCAGCGCTTCCAGGTTTCCTTGCGGCGGTGGCGCCCGACCGCCTCGACCACACCGGCCCGGACCAAGCAGCGGTACACCGCCGATTTTCCGACGGCACCGGGTCCAGCTGGCGCCGAAGCAGCTCGAGCACCAACCGTCGGGCGGCCCCAGTACCGATGCGTCCTCCTCAACTCCAGGACCAACGCCTCGACGGAGGCCGCCATCTGATGGGGGCAGCTCACCGGCGTGTGCGACCGATCGGCCAGCCCCTCCAGGCCTCTAGCTTCATATCGCCCCAGCCAGCGGTGGACCGTGCGCCGGTCCACTCCCCACTGGACGGCGACCTCCG
>DATKSV010000050.1:0-63847 GCA_035531535.1 Candidatus Nanopelagicaceae bacterium
GGAGACCTCCGTCGCCGAGGTGGCCAGCCTGCTCCACCGGCAGCACATCACCGGGATGCCGGTGCTGGACGATCACCAACGGGTGGTGGGGGTGGTGAGCGAGATGGACGTGGTCACCCGCCATGGGCGTGTGGTCGCCGACATCATGACCCGCGAACCCCACACCGTGGAGGAGGATGTGCCGCTCGGCGAGGTCGCCGACCTGTTGATGACCAAGCGCATCAGGCGGCTCCCGGTGGTGCGCCACGGCAAGTTGGTGGGGCTGATATCCCGCACTGACCTGGTCAGGTTCTTCGCCCACCACCAGTGGGTCTGCACCCACTGCGGTGCCACCCAGCGGGGGCTGCGACCGCCCGCGATCTGCCCTGGTTGCGAGGCCCCCGAAAGTGCCTTCGAGTTGGAGGAAGCGCCCTACGGCATGTGACGGCCAAGCCCCGCCAGTCACTCCCACTTGGATCGCATCGGCGGCCCGGGGGCGTGGCGGGAGAAGCGCAGGTCGCGCCGTGGGCCGAAGCACGGGTCCGGCTGATGGGGAGAGGCGGAGTGCTGACCGTCCGGAAAATCGCCTTCAGCCGGGACCAGGGCAGCCGCCTATCACGCCCAGGCAGCTTCTGGCCGCCACGCTGGAGAGCCGTGGCTGCCGTCCCCGCCATCCTCTGCCTGAGCTTGGCTGGCTGCGGCAGCTCCGGGGCCGAGCTTGCCGAGTGACGTTGTCCTCCAGTCGCTGGCGGGGGGCCGCCAGCCTCTATGGCTCGTACCCCATGAGCTGGGTGGAGACCTCGGAGACCAAGGCGCAGCTGCGCTTCTTCCACTCGCGCCAGGCCAGCTTTCCCGCCTACGGGAGCGTCTACCTGATCGAGCTGCGGGGCGATTTCGCCCGCCGGCCCCTGGGGCCGAGCAGCCCGGTGACCGGCTCGGGAGAGTACCTGACAATCTTCCTGCCAGCTGTCCAGCCGGCTCTTGTCTCCTTCCTCCACGCTGCAGGAGTGGTGAAATCCGCACTCGGTTTGCAGGGATTGGGCCCCGTGCATCACGCTTGGTTCCGGGGCCTGAGACAAGAGGGCCCGGGGCGGATTCCCGACCTTGTCGGCCTCGCCTTTCCAGAGGCGAAGGCACAGCTCAAGGAGCGCCGGCTAGCCCTCACGCTGACCCGGGTTGAGACCGGATCCGTCCCCTTCGGGAGCGTCCTGGCCCAGCGGCCGACCCCAGGCACCAAGGGGAGCCGGCGAGAGCGTGTCCAGCTGTCGGTGGCAGTGCCGCCGGGAGCGGAGCTCCGAACGCTCGTCCCCAGGGCGCACCAGCCGGGCTGAGAGTCGACCCAGGCCGCAGGTCCGCAATTTCCCACCCAGGCGCCTCTCTGCCGCTCCCGAGGCAGCCCCCACCGCCAAGCCGTCCACGACTCCGCTGCCAGCGAGCTTCCGGCTCCCTGTACCGTCCGAGCCGCGGTGGGGCCATGGGGGTTGGCCTGCCGACGGCGGATTAGACTGGTCGTCAGGGAACACCCGGGGTCCGGGTCTCCAGGAGCTGGGTTCCCTTTTTCAGTTGTTCCCAGTTCGCTCGCCCCCAGGAGAATCCGCCCTTGCCCGCTCCCTTGCTCCAGATCGTGATCGGCAGCACCCGTCCGGGGAGGGTGGGCCTGCCGGTGACCGAGTGGTTCCATGGCATCGCCAAGGGCCACGGCGCCTTTGAGATCGAGTTGATCGACCTGGCCGAGGTCGGGCTGCCCATGATGGACGAGCCCAACCATCCCCGTTTCCACAACTACGTCCATCCCCACACCAAGGCCTGGAGCGCGACCATCACCCGCGCCGACGCCTTCGTCTTCGTGGTCCCCGAGTACAACTACGGCCTGACCGCACCGGTAAAGAACGCCATCGACTACCTCCAGGTCGAGTGGCAGTACAAGCCGATCGGATTCGTCAGCTACGGAGGGGTGGCGGCCGGGACCAGGGCGGTGCAGATGCTCAAGCAGGTGGTAACCACCCTCAAGATGGTGCCGGTCTTCGAATCGGTCAACATCCCGTTCGTGGCCCAGTTCCTGGACGACGAGGGCCGGATCCAGGCCAACCAGGTGATGGAGGAGGCGGCCGCGGCCATGCTGGATGAGCTGGCCCGATGGGCCGGGCCGCTGATGGGGATGAGGGCGGCCAGCGCCGTCTGACCGCCACCTTCGGTGGGGCTCGCCCGGAGGCGACGAGAGCCCGGTCAGGCCTCGCTGGCGCGGGCGCGCAGCTTGTTCAGGTCATGCACGGCGTCGATCCAGCGAATGGTGCCGCTGAAGGAACGCATCACCACCGAGTGGGTCTCCACCTGCTCGCCGGCGAAACGAACTCCTCCCAGCATCTCCCCATCGGTGATCCCGGTCGCGGCAAAGAAGAGGTTGTTCCCACCCGCCAGCTCGCGGGCCTGGAAGACGTGCCCGGGGTCGAAGCCCTCCGCCCTAACCAACGCCACCTCGGCCTCGTTTTGAGGCGCCAGCCGACATTGCATGTCGCCGTCGATGCAGCGCACCGCGCAGGCGGTGAGCACCGCCTCGGTGGCGCCGCCGGTACCCATCAGAACGTCGATGCCGGTGCGCTCGGGCAGGGCCGCCATCACCCCCGCGGCGACATCCCCGTCGGTGATCAGCATGACCCGGGCGCCGACCGCTCGAATCTCGGCCAGGAGTCCCTCGTGGCGGGGCCGATCCAGGACCACCACCGTAAGGTCCTCCACGTGCCGCTGCTCAGCCTCAGCGATGCGATGGAGGTTCTCGGCCACCGATAGGCTGAGGTCGATGGTCCCCCGAGCCTGGGGACCGACCACCAGCTTCTCCATGTAGAAGCAGTGCGTTTGCAGCAGACTGTCCCGGTCGGCCAGAGCCACGGTCGCGATCCCGCCGGGCAGCCCCCGGGCCACCAGCCGGGTTCCGTCGATGGGGTCCACCGCCACATCCATCTGGGGCGGGTTGCCGTTCCCCACCTGCTCCCCGATGTAGAGCATGGGGGCTTTGTCCTTCTCCCCCTCTCCGATCTTGACCACGCCTGACATGTCCACATACGAGAGGCTGCGCCGCATCGACTCCACCGCGGCCAGGTCGGCAGCCTCCTTGTCATCCCGGCCCATCCACCGTGCCGCCGACATCGCCGCGCCCTCGGTGACCCGCACCAGCTCCATTGCCAGGTTGCGGTCCGTGGGCGTGCCCGGGTCGGTGATCACCAGGTTGGCGCGCCGGAGGTCGTCGGGGAGCGGCATGACGCGGCCCACAATACGCCCATGGCCGGGCTGGCCGGGGAGGCCCCGGTTGGCGCAGAATCGGGAGCGTGACCAACCAGATTGACGTGGGGTCGGGCCGCGACGCGACCACTCCCCGGCGCTTCGGCTACGACGACCCGGCGCGAGCTCTGCTGGTGGAGTGGATGGATGGCATCGGCCAGAGCATTCCCTTCCCGGTGCTTCGGCGGGCCTGCCCCTGTGCCGCCTGCCGTGGCGAGATGGGAAGCCCGGGGCGGTTCGGGATCGATCCCGACCTGCGCCCGGGCGAGGACGAGCTGGCTGACATTGCTCTGGTGGGCAACTACGGCCTCAAGGCGATCTGGGCGGACGGCCATGACACCGGGATCTACCGCTTCGAGCAGCTGCGTCAGCTGGGATCCACGAAGCCCGCCTAGGCGCTCAGCAGAGCCCGGATCTTGGCCGCCACCAGGGTCGGCTTGAAAGGTTTGATCACCACGTCCCGGGCCCCTGCCGCGAGCGCCTCCCGCTCGCCCTCAGGGTGCCTCTGCTCGGGCATCAGGACCACGCCGGCGCGGGGCGCATGGCCGGACTCGAGCAGACGGCGGCAGAGCTCTCGGCCATCCTCCTCCAGGCTCACGTCGCAGAGCAGGAGGTCGACTCCACCGGCCCTGCAGAGCCCCTCCGCCTCGGCGGCTGAGCGCACCCAGCTGACCCGGTGCCCCTCCTGACTGAGCTTGAAGTCCAGGATCCGTCCGATCATGGGCTCGTCCTCCGCGAGCACGATGTGAGCCGGTTCTGAGCTAGCCATTGGGAACGAGTGTAGATGGCGCGGCGGGGTGACCAGTCAGCTGCCCGGGCCGGCCCACCTTCGGAGATCAGCACCGCTGAAACCCATCTGCGGTTGCTAGCGTTGCAGTGATCGAGGAAGAGAGGGGCTTCTCCCGGTCCGGACCCGCCTGATATTCCTGTCCATCCGCGTCAGTCCAAAGGCCCCCATGCGATCGGCACCCCGTCTCCACCTCTCCCGCCGGCAGCGTCCGGCAAGCCCCACTGTGCGGCTGGGTCCCCTGCTGCACAGCGCTGTCCCGGCGCTGGACCCGCTGCTGGTCGGAGCCATAGTCCTGCTGGCGGCGCTGGGGATCCTCAATCTGAGCGCCATCGGAGACCGCTCCCTGGCGCTCCACCAAGGCCTGGCCGAGGTCCTCGGCCTCGGGGTGATGGTGTGGGCTTGGCGCACCCCCAGCCGCTACTGGCCGTGGTTGGGCAGGCTGGCCTATGGAGCCGCGCTGGTGCTGCTGCTGGGAGTCGCCGTCCACGGCACCGACGCCTACGGCGCCAAGCGTTGGCTGGACGTCGGCTCCTTCCTGCTGCAGCCATCGGAGCTGGCTGAGCTGGGCCTGGTCCTGGTGCTGGCCGAGGTGATGTCCCACCGCGAGCTACCCGAGCTGCGCCGGGTGGGCCTGGTACTCGCCCTGGCTCTGCCTCCGATCGGGCTCACTCTGCTGGAACCCGATCTCAGCACCTCAGCCCTGCTCGCGGTGATCGTGTTGGCAGCCCTGGTGCTGGGCCGGGTGCGGGTCAGGGTCATGGCAGCCCTGCTGGCGGTTGGGCTGGTCCTGCTGCCTATCGGACTGCACCTTCTGCGTCCGTACCAGCTGGCCCGCTTGCACAGCTTCCTGAATGGCGGGGCCAGCACCCTGGGCGGTAACTGGACTGTTCTCCAGGCCCACATTGCGATCGCTTCCGGGGGGCTGCTGGGGATCGCCCACTCCCCCATCGGCCGCTTGCTGACCACCTATCTCCCCGCCCGGGAGACCGACCTGGCCTTCGCCAGCCTGGTCGAACAGTTCGGCCTGGTGGCGGGAGCGGTGGCCCTGCTGGCGGTGGTGATCCTGATCTGGCGCCTGGCGGCTGCGGCGGCCCGTTCCAGGACCCTGCACGGCTCTCTGATCGCGGGCATCATGGCTGCCCTGGTGGGTGCTGAGGTGGCGCTCTCGGTGGGCGGGAACCTGGGCGTGCTGCCGCTGGCCGGGGTCCCCATCCCGCTGCTCGGCTACGGGGGGACGGTCGCAGTCGCCCACATGGCCGCCTTCGGGGTGATTCTGGGGTCGCGCCTCGACGCCGACCGGCGCCGGCTCTGGAGGTTGACCCCCATCCACGTCTTCCGGCCCCGTCTGGCCAAGACGGTGGCCGGCGCCCTGGCCGTGTCGCTGCTGCTCCTGGGCGGGCTCACTTGGCAGCTGCAGCACCTCCATGGGACCACCCTCAGGCAGGCCGCCCTGACCGAGATGACCCGCTGGATTCCGCTGCCGCCCGCGCGCGGCGTGATCGAGGACCGGCATGGACAGGTGCTGGCGACCGACCCTGCGTTCGATCAGGTGCTGGGAATCCCGGGTCTGGTGACCGGCTCGCATCTCTCGCAGCTGGCGGGCCTGCTCGGGGAGACCGTCCCGGCTTTGGAAAAGCAGCTGGCCGGACCGACCCAGGGCACCTACACCGTGACTCTGGCCAGCCGGCTCTCCACGGTCCAGGGGACCGAGATCCAGAGCGCCTCCATCCCGGGGGTCCTGGTCGAGCCCGCGCCCGGGCGCCTGTACCCGTACGGCTCCACCTTGGGTCCGATCCTCGGCTACACCGGTCAGGAGACGCCCCAGCAGGTGAAGAGCCTGGGGTTGCTTCCACCCGGTGCCACCGTGGGCCAGGCGGGCCTGGAGCTGCAGTACCAAAAGCAGCTGGCCGGGCACTACGGCTCCCAGGGCATCCTGGTCGACGCGCAGGGGGTTCCGGTCGCCTTGGGCCCGACCATCCCGGCCCAGAACGGCGGCACCGTGGTCACCAGCTTGGACCTCTCGTTGCAGCAGCTGGCCACCCAACTGCTGCAAAAGGCGATCGCCGGGGTCTATCCCGATTCCCAGAAGGGGGACCAGGGGGCGGCGGTCGCCCTCGATCCGCAGACCGGGCAGGTCCTGGCGATGGCCAGCTGGCCGGCCTACAACAACAACATCTTCGAGGCGCCGCGAAACAATGCCGCCATCGAGGCGCTGCTCTCGGCTCCCGGCAGCCCGCTGCTGGAGCACGCCACCCAGACCGCCCTCCCCCCGGGGTCAAACTTCAAGCTGGTGGTCTCTTCGGCGGACGCTGCGTACAACGCGATCCCGGCCAACCAGACCATTCCCACGGGGTACTACTTCACCTATGACGGGCACACCTTCCACAACTGGACGAGCCTGCCGCCCCAGGATCTGCCCCAGGCCATCGCCTGGTCCAACGACGTCTATTTCTACAAGCTGGCGGTGGCTTTGGGCCCGCAGCGCATGGTCGCGGTGGCCCACCAGATGGGCGCTGGCCAGCTCAGCGGCATCGACCTCCCGGGGGAGATTCCAGGCTACCTGGGAACTCCCGCGAGCGTCGCCAAGCAGGGCCAGACCTGGTACCCGGGATCCACTGTGATTCTCGGGATCGGACAGGGCTACGTGACAGCCACCCCGATCCAGGACGCTCTCTGGACGGCGGAGGTTGGCACCGGCACCAAGATCGTGCCCCATCTCGGCCTCCTCGACAGCCAGACCGCCTCCCGGCCGCTGCAGGCGATCAAGTTCCCCGCCCCCCAGCAGCTGTCCTTCGCCAGCCAGCTGGGCCCGGTCCGGGCCGGCATGCGGCTGGCGGTGACCCAGGGCACCGCGGACATGCTGAGTGGGATGCACATCGATGCTGGGGGCAAGACCGGCACCGCCCAGGATCCCGGGGCTCCCAACGGGGGACCCGACGCTTGGTTCACCGCCCTGGCGCCGATGTCGGCCCCCCAGATCGTGGTCGACATGGTGGTGCGGGGTGGCGGCCAGGGCTTCTACGACTGCCAGATCCCAGTGAAGGACATCATGCAGTACTTCTTCGCCAACGAACAGCAGGTGCTGTCCTCGGTGCCGGCCTCCCCGTCGTTGGGACCGACCGCCAGCCCGACCCCTCCCACGGGCCTGGCCGCTTCCCCTGGCACAGCCCCGGCCTCCCGCCCGCAGGCGGATCCCAGGTCCACGGTGGCCGCGGTCACCCAGGCTTGGTTGGAAGTGAGCTCGCTCCAGCGTCCGGCTCCCGGGGCCCGGAACAGCGCCGCCACCAGCTACCCGGCGGTGATCGCAGGGCCGTCCGGGGCGCCCAGCGCGGCAATGAACCGGCTCCCGCTCCTGGCTCGCTCGCATGCCCCGCCCTCGGCCGGGCCGCTGTGAAGCCCTCAGAAGGTCGGGGGCGCGCCTTTGAAGGCGGTCACGACCGACGGCAGCAGCAGGGACCGTCCAGCGCCCTCGGCGACGCAGGTGAGGGGGCGCTCGGCCAGGGTCACGGTGAAGCCCAGGGCATCCTCCAGGTGCTTCTGAAACCCCTCCAGCAGGGAACCTCCGCCGAAGGCGAGCACGCCGCTCTGCATGATGTCCCCCACCGCCTGAGGCGGCAGCTGGTCGAGAACGTTGGCGAGCGCGTCGACGATGCCGTCGACGGTGGGACGGATCGCCAGGGACGCCTCATCCGGGTCCAGGGTCTGCATCCGGGGCTTGCCGCTGAACACGTCGCGGCCCTCTACCACGATGGGCTCGGTGGTGTCGTGGGCGGCCCGCAGGCGGATCTTGATGTCCTCGGCGGTGAGCTCGCCCACGATCAGGTGGTGTTCCTGGCGGAGGTACTGGTTGAGGGCCGCCGTCATCTCATCGCCGGCGATCCGGCACGAGCTCGACGAGAGGATGCCGCCGAAGCAGAAGGCGGTGACCTCCGCGGTGCCCCCGCCCACGTCCACGACCATGTGGGCCTTGGCCTCCAAGGGGTCTATGCCGCAGCCGATGGCGCCGGCAATCGGCTCTGGAAGCAGATCCGCGTGCCCGATGCCGCCTTCCTCAAGGGCCTCCACCAAAGCCTGCCGCTCCAGAACGGTCGCGCCGATCGGGACGCCACAGATGGCTCGGGGCCGGAACCTCTCCCAGGGGCGCCGGGTGACCTGGCGGATCACCGCTGACACAAAGCCCTTGGTGGACTGGAGGTCGGTCACGACTCCGTCGCGGATCGGCCTCATGGTTGCCATCCCCACCGGCGTGCGCCCAGTGAGCTCCCGCGCCTGGTGCCCCACCAGGATCGGTTTGCGCGAGCCGTCTGGAGCCAAGGAAACCAGCATCACCGATGGCTCGTTTATCAGGATGACCCCGTCGCGACGACACACCACCGTGTTGGCCGTCCCGAGGTCGATGCCGAAGTCGGTCGAAAGAAAGCTCACTGACCACACCCACTGAACGGCCGCGCTCGGGCGCGGCGCCTAACAAGATTCGCCTAGCAAACTGGAAACGCACTTGCTGCTCATCTCGTTTCAAGATGGCTCCCCGATCGCGGTGCCGGAACCCTCCGGCCCGCCCAAAGCGGTGCGGCTGATCTCGCTTCCGGGAGCGGCTACGGCCGCCCTGACGCAGGTTCGGGTCAAGGGTCTCTCGGCAGCTGAGCCGGAGGTCATGGAGCGCCTGAGGCTACTTGCGGCCGGTGACGCCAGGGCGCTGCGGCTGCCTCTGGCGGCCGCCGCCGTGGGCGACCGGTTGGTCTTGCTCGCGGAGGCGCCCGGCGGACCTTCGCTGCGCACCGTGCTGCGGCTGGTGCCGCTCACCTGGGAGCAGGCGGCGGTGCTGGGCGAATGGCTGCTGGCGGCCCTCAGCCAGCTCCAGGCCCAGCAGCTGGTCCATGGCGAGATCACATCCGCCTCTGCCGTCCTCTGCCCTGACGGACGAGTCCGCCTGATCGATCCAGCTCCGATGCCGCCATCCGACCCGGCGGCCGGGACCGCGGACGACGGCCGACACGCCTCTCGCCTCCTCTCGGAGCTGCTCGAGGTGGTGTCGGGACCGAGCCGCCGCTCAATCTCCGAAGACCTGCAACTGGCCATGCTCCAGGTCGCATCGGATATGGCCAGCGAGGGCACTCGCGCCGCCCAGGGTCTGGCCTCGTGGCGGCGGGTTCTGAGACCGCGCCTTGGCCGCCAGGCCCGCGCCCGGGTCGTCAGGCAGCTGGAGGCGCTCGCCACGCGGCTCCCGGGCGGGGTGGCCTCGGCGGCGGTCGAGGCTGTCGGGCCGGAGCTGGCGCCGACCATGGCAGCCGCGGCCGCGAACACTGCGGCGACAGTAGCACCGCAGGCGGTGCCCGCCTCCCTGGCACCCACGCCAGCCCAGGTTCACCACCCGGAGCCGCAGCGCCCCTCGGTCCAGCCCGAATCTCCACGCAACCGCCGGCGAGTCGGGGCGGCAGCCGGGATCGTGGTGGCGCTGCTCGCGGTTGGGGGTGGGACCCTGCTGGCCACTCGCGGCGGCCCTCAGGCGGTGCGCCACCACCCGGCCCCCAGCAGTCTGGAATCGCCGTCCCCGCCGGCCACACCAACCCCGATCCCGTCTCCCTCGGCCACGGCTACCACCGCCGCTTCGCCATCTCCCGCCCAGACCCCTGGCCAGCTGCGGGCGATACCCGCTCTGGCCCCGGCCTCCACCCTCCCTGTGGAGCGGGTCCAGCTGGAGGCGGGTTGCACGACCAGCGGCACTCAGGTCTGCCAGGTGACCCTCACCATCTCGCTCGGCCAGCACGCGCCCCTAACTGTCGCGTGGGAAGTCGAGGAGGTGGATCGCTGCGATGGCGCGGTGACCACCGTGGCATCCGGCCAGATTCCGGCTCCCGCCTCCTACACCTACGTCCAGACTCAGCCGCAGGTGAGCCTGCCGCCCGGGCTGCCGGTGGCTCTGGTGGGACTTGCCGGAGCCCCGGGTCAGGCGGCGTCCCTGCCACTCTCGATCACTCCTCCCGGGGCGCACTGCCCGGGCTGAGGCCCTGGGGACGGCCCATCCTGGCGCGGTCACATTCCAGCATCGGGGCTGCGACGATCGGCTCGATTCTGGCCCTTCGGTCCAAGAATGAGCCCCCGTGGACGGGGAAAGGAATTGGGCTCGCTCGGGGCTTGCCCTCATAACAGCCATGTTTGGAGCCATCGGCCTGCTCGCCGGCACCGGACTCAGCTCAGCTCAGGCCAGCTCGCCGAGCGCGCCCTCCCAGGTCACCACCCTCACGGTACTGGTCGCCCAGGCCAAGGCGAAGGAACGCTCCCTACTCGTCCAGGTGCAGAGAGTACGGGAGCGGCTCCTCAAAGAGCGCGCTGAGATCAGCCAGGCGCGCACGCAGCTGGCGACCATGATCGCGACCGAGTACACCGGGGCGCCCAACGGCATGTTGGAGGTGCTGGCCAGCTCATCGCTGAACGACGCCTTGGACACCCAGATCACGCTGGCGCGCCTGGCCACGGCCGAGAAACAGAGCCTGGGGCAGTTGACTGCCAACCTCAAGGCCGAGCAACGCGACCAGGCTCTGCTCAGCCAGGAGCAGTCCCAGGCCGCCATCACCGCGGCTCGGCTGCAGGCGGAGGAGATCGCCGCCGCCTTCCAGGCGGCCAACCCGCCGCCGCCTCCGAGCCCCGCGCCGACCTCCGCTCCTACCATCCGCCCGGGACCCCATTCCAAGCCGACGGCGCCGACGACTGCGCCGATCACGGTCGCCACCCCGGCCCCCACTCCGGTCGCCACCCCCAGGCCAGTGGCGACCCCGACTCCCGTCACGACTCCGGCGCCGGTGACCTCGACAGTCGCCGCCGGACCCTTCACCACCTCCACCAACCTCACCCAGCCCAGCGGGATCACCCTCGCCCAGATCCAGGAGTTCCTCCAGGGCACCCCGCTGGAGGCCGATGCCGGCTATTTCCTGCAGGCGGAGGCGGCCACCCACGTGAGTGCCATCTACCTGGTCTCGGATGCGGTGCTGGAGACGGGTTTCGGTACCTCCCAGCTGTACTTGGTAAAGCACAATCTTTTCGGCTTCCAGGCCTACGACGTGAACCCCTTCGGTGATGGGGCCACCTTCCCCAGCGACCAGGCGTGCATCGCCTTCGTCTCCTGGTACGTCTCGGTCTACTACCTCACCCCTCCCGGCTCCCAGGTTCCCAACCAGGGCAGCCAGGGTGGCGACATCGCGACCGGCCAGTTCTACAACGGGCCCACCGCCTCGGGAATGAATGTCGACTACGCCAGCGACCCCCTTTGGGCGGCCAAGATCGCCGCCATAGGAGATCAGCTCCAGGCGATGCCGGCCTGACCCTGGGCGCCAGCCCCGTACCCTGGGGCCCGTGGAGCAAGTCCGGCCGGAGATGAGCAGCATCCCCCTCCGCGAATACTTCTGCCTGGCGGACGGAAGTACCGCGGCCCTGCTCACCGGCGCTGGCCGGTGCGACTACTGGTGCGCTCCCGGTTTCGACGGGCCCCTGCGGCTGGCCCAGGTGCTCGACTCTGACCAAGGCGGCTCTGTGGGTGTGTCGGTCCGCCTTGGCGGGCCCGCCGTGGCGGCGTGGGAGGACCACACCACCATCCTTCGGGTCAGCTGGGGGGAGGGGGCAACCATGCGCTGCGGGCTGGTCGATGACGGGGCGGGTGGCAGCGCCCTGTGCTGGTTGGTGCGTGGGGCGCCGGGCCTGGGTGTTGACCTGGATCTGCGGTCTCCCCGCGCCGCCGGCGCACCGTCCTTCACGAGGGCGGGGAGGAGTGCCCGGATCGCCCGCGGGGGCGCGCCGGATGGGCCAAGGGGGCCCCTGGCAGTGGTGGCCTCTCAACCCATCGGCCCCGAGAGTGGTTCTCGCGTCGCCGTCCCAGAGGAGGGCCTGGTGGTCTGGCTGGGCTTGCCCCAGGAGGACGGGGGGCTGCCACCTCGGCTGGCGGTGGGCGGCGGCGCAAGCTCCGTCGCCGAAGCCGAGTCCGCCCTGGATGAGAAGGCGGACGCTGCGCGGGCCTGGACCGCCAGCCTACTGCGGGCGGAGCCGCTGGCCAGGGTCCTGGAGCGGGCGCCGCAGTGGGCGACAGCGGCCCTGGTGCGCTCCCTACTCACGCTCTGGAGCCTTCAGGACCGCCGATCAGGCCTGCTGGTGGCGTCGCCGCTCACCTCGATCCCCCAGTGGCCGGGCAGCGCGCGGGCGTGGGACTATCGCTACGCCTGGCTGCGCGACTGTGCCGACGCCGGCATCGCCCTGGCTCGGGCGGGGGCGCTGGAGCAGGCCGGCGCGGTCGCGACGGGCCTGGCCCGGGTCATGCGCGCGGACCCCTTGCGGAGCGTCCCGGTCACCCGGCTCAATGGTGACGCCCTGCCCGAGGAGCATCTTCTGCCCTATCTCAGTGGCTACTCGGGAGCGGTGGTCCGGGTCGGCAATGCGGCGGCGGGACAGGCTCAGGTCGACACCCTGGGGGAGGTTGCGCGTTTGGCCGAGATCCTGGATCGATCCGGCGCCTGTCCCCAGCCGCTGCTGGACCTGGTGCCCGACTTGGCGCGTGGGGCCGCCCGGGACTGGCGGGTCCCGGATCACGGCATCTGGGAGGTGCGGGGCGCCCCCCGCCACTACGTCCACAGCAAGGTGCTGGCCTGGGCCGCGCTCGAGAGCGCCCTGCGGCTGGCGGCCCGGGGCCGGATCGACGGCTCGGAGTCGGGGGAGTGGCGCGCCGCCCAGGACGCCGTGACCGACGCGATCCGCACCCGTGGCACCGGTGCGGCGGGAGAGCTGACGATGGCCTTCGACGACCGGTCAGCGGACTCGTCCACGCTCGCCGCCTACCTGGTCGGATACCTGTCCGGGCCGGGGGCGGCGGCGACCCTGGACTTTGTCACCTCCCACCTTCAGGATGGGTACCTGTTGGCGCGGCACCACCCGGAGCGGGACGGGATCGCGGACCCCTGCGCCCCCTTCCTATTCCCATCGCTGTGGGCGGTGGTCGCCGAGGCGAGGTTGGGCAGGCGGCGGGATGCGATCTCCCGGCTGCGGTCCATCCTCGACCTGGCCGGACCCGCCGGGCAGCTGTCGGAGGTGGCCGACCCCGGTTCTCGCCTCATGCTGGGCAATTACCCCCAGGTGCAGAGCCATGCGGCGGTGGTCGAGGCGATCCTGGCGCTCTTCGGGGCGCCCGAGCTGACCCCGAGCTGACCCAGGTTGGGATGGTCCGATCCCAGCGTCGGCCGGCACCGCGCTGGTCGCGGTCATGGCCGCGCACCGTGGCAGCGGGCTCCCACCGCTGGGCGCCGGCGGCCGACTCGATTGGGGCGGCTCACGGCGACTCAAGCACTCCTATACTGGCCCCGGGGGGATTGCAAAGTCGATGGCGGGCCTGCCCCGTTCGTCTAGTGGCCCAGGACACCGCCCTCTCAAGGCGGAGATCAGCGGTTCGAATCCGCTACGGGGTACCACCGGCACCACCCAGAGGTTCCAAATGAGCAGCCAGCCGCCGCCGCCGCCGCGTTCCCTGGGGGCCGTCCCGGTTGCCGCCCATGGGCATTCCATCTCCCAGGGACGACGCACTGAGCTGCCCGCGGAGAGCGCTGAGGCGGTGGCGGCCCTGGACCAGGTGTTGGCGGCTCACGGAGGTCGAGCCGAGCCCGGCGCGGCTGCGGAGATGGCTCTCGTGTGCGCCGCCCACCCCGACTTCCTGGACGCCTGGGCGAGGCGGGGCCAGGCGGCCTACCTGGCCGGCGATCAGGTGGCCGCCTACGCCTACGCCCGGGTCGGCTACCATCGGGGCCTGGACCGGCTCCGCCGCCATGGCTGGGGAGGCACCGGCGAGGTGCGGTGGAGTGAGGCGGGAAACCGTGGCTTCCTGCGCTCCCTCCAGCTTCTGATGCTGAGCGCCGCCGCCATCGGTGAGCGCGAGGAGGCCCTGCGCTGTCGCACCTTCCTGCTCGACCTCGACCCCGAGGATGGGATCGGCGTGGGCGCCTGGCCCGAGCCGGCTGATGGCGAGTTGGTGGGCGCCGACCGGCTGGTCTGAGCACTTCGGCCAGCCGCGGAGTCGGCACGGCGCTGTAAACATGGGTCCATGCCATTGCGCGTCCGGCGCCACCTTCACTTCCTGCGGTGACCGAGCCAAAGTGGCGAGGATCCCGTCGGACGGGCCGCGACCGGTCCGGCGGTGGCCGCTCCTCCGCACCTAGTTGGCGCCGCTGCGTCCCCACCAGGGCCAGCCGCCATCATGGCTGAGATCGGCGGTGCGGTGGTGCCGGCGCTGCGCCGCGGCCCGATCTGGTTTCTGGCCCGTGGTGAGCCGGGGCTGGGCCGACTCATGGAGACTGTCAGTCTGGCTCGTACCATCGCCGGTGCCCAGGCACCGGGTCGGATCCGGCTGCTCACCTCCGCTGCTGCGGCCCCGATCGCGCGCCGGACGTGTCCCTTCCCAGTCGACGAGTTTGAGCTTGAGCGAGGGGACGACCTCCAGCAGACCCTGATCGACTCGCGCGCTGTCCAGCGGCTGCTCGAGCGGTTGGCCCGACAGCGTCCGGCGGCGCTGGTGGTGGACGGCTACGCATTCCTGCTTCCGTTGCTGCGAGCGGCGACTGGCGCGGCTCTGGTAGCGGTCGCCAACCGGCACGACCTGGACAACCCCGCCCATTCCCGGGGAGCCCGCCTACTCCAGGCGGCCCTGCATGCCCCCGCCGACCTGATCATGGTCGGGGAGCTCAGGCGGGACTGGCGCCTGGGGCGTCTGGCCGGTCTGCCCGCGTTGCTGCTCCCAGCTCTGGTGAGGCCAGAGGCTCTGGCCCCTCCGGGGGGAGCTCAGGCTCCGGTGGTGGCGGTGCTCGGGGGAGGCAGCCGTGGAGACCGTGAGCTGGAGAGGTCCACAGCAGCCCTGCTGGGTGCGCTCGATCGGGCGGTGGCGGCCGGGCAGGTCCCCAGCTGCCGCGTCTTCGCCGGCCCGCTCGCGGGCTTGGGGAAGGAGCGGTATCCCCACCTGGAGTTGGGACTGGACCCCACCCGGTGCCTGGACAGCATGCGGGCTGCCGAAGTGGTGGTGGCTCGCGCCGGCCGCAGCACGCTGGCCGAGATCCTGGCCCTTGGCAAGCGCGCGGTGGTGGTGGCTGCCGGCTCCGACACCCTGCGGGGCGCCGAGCAGGCGGCCAACGCCCGACGGGCGGCCGCCCTCTCCCCTGCGGTGGTGGTCCTGGAGATGGCCCGGGTCGATGAGATTGGCGTCGCCTGCGGCTGGGCCAAGGGACTCCAGGCGGGGCGATGGCGGCCTGGGAACAGTCGGCTCTGGACGGCCCTGGAGGCGGCCGACCGGCGCTCCGGCAGGTCGGCCTAAGCGCCGGCCTCATCGCTTGGCAGCTCGCTCGACGGCAGGGGAACCTTGCCGTTGATGGGCGGCGAACCCTTGAATCCGGCGGCTGTGCGGTGGCCACCGCCGCCGTACCGAGCGGCGATCTCGCTCACGTCGAGGCCGGCGGGGCTGGAGCGCAGCGACCATCTGGCCACCTCGCCCGCGCCCTGCCACCAAACCGCCGCGAAGGGGTGCCCCTGGACCAGGCGGTCTCCGAGCTCGCTCTGCAGGATGGGGCTGTTGACGGCTGGAACCTTGACCCCCAGAATCTCCACCGGGCTGGCGTGGGCGGCAATCCGCTCGATCATCCGGCGCTGGTAGGCGAGCAGAGCACGGCCCTCGCCGCGGAGCTGCGCGATGTCGATGGTGTCCCAGGTGTGGAAGTCGAAGGGGCGCGCGCGCAGGGCCGCCGACACCTCCTCGCTCTCGGGCAGCACGTTGCGCCAGAGGTCGCGATCCTGGACGTACTGCAAAAGCAGGGGAACCGGCTCCCGATGGAGGTGCTGCCACATCATCACCGCCCCGCTGCGGTCCATGTCGAAGACGCAGAAGGGAAGGTCGCCGATCTCACCCTCAGCCGAACGGTGGTGGTCCAGGATCACCAGGCTGTCGGCGGACTCGAAGAGGGCGAGGCTGGTAGCGCGGTCGTAGGCGAAGTCAGCCACGATCACCCGCCGACCACGCATGTCCGGGGGGGCATCCCCGTGGCTGACCGGGAGGTAGTCGGCTTGGTCGCCGTAGAGCTTCCAGGCGGCGAAGGCGGCTCCGAACCCGTCGGGACAATCCCCGTGATAGACGACCAGGGGGCGTTCGGTGGCCGTTTGGGAAACCAGGACCACTGCCTGGCCGGGGGTCTCAAGCTCGGCCGCGGATGTTGAATTCATCTCCTAACCGTAGATGAATCCTTCCACACCTTGCAGGGTGTAGATCTCCCGCTCGTCGACCGCGCCGAATCCGATGAAGTTGGCCTCCTTGACGATGAAGGTGGTCGGGCTCACCACCGCCACCACCCAGGCCACGTGCCCGTAGTAGGGGTCGTAGGCTCCTCCGGGCCGAAAGACCACCATCGAGCCGGCCCTGGGCGTGGTGCCCCAGGCGTAGGCACCCATGGAGGCGTCCTCCGAAATCCACTGATCAGCGTTGCCCATCGGCGCCCAGGGGACCGGGGTCTGGGTGGCTACGAACCAGGTGCACTGGCCCCAGGGGTAGGTGTCGGGACTGGTGCCGTAGGGTGGCGACGGCGGTCCGTAGGTCGCGAGAATGGTCCCCTCCTCCGCCCCCGCCGAGCCGCCGTAGTTGCTGACCGCGATCTCCTCAGCCTGCAGGGTCTGGATCCGGCTGGCCACCTGCTGGATCTGGCTCGCGATCTGGCCCGCCTGGCCGCTGAGCGACGAGGCCTGCTGGTTGAAGCTGGCCTCCTGGCTCTGGAGCTGGGCGCTGCGGCTCTGCAAACTGGCGACCAGGCTGGAGACCTGCTGCTGCTGGAGAACCTGGGAGGCCTGCAGCGTCTTCAGGGCGGTCTCCTCGCTCAGCAGCTGAGTTGTGAGGGTGGAGAACTGTTGTCCCACCGTCTGCAGCTGCAGGGTGCTGTCGACGAATTGGGCGATGCCGGAGCTGTCGGCGATCGCGGTGCTGAGATTGTCGGCGCTGCCGTGCTGGTACATCTGGGTGACCAGGGTCGCCAGCTGGGAGCGATCGACCACGATCTGGGCCTGCTCCACCGCGATCTGGTCATTGGTGGTGGCCAGGGCCGAGTTGGCTCGGTTCAACTGCTGTTGCTCCTGAGCCAGCTGGCTCAGGGTGACGTTCACCTGCTGCTGGGTGGCCGCGGCCTGTTGACCAGCTTGAGAGGCCTGTCCCTGCAGGGACGCCAGCTGAGAGCGGAGCGAAGACTGCTGCGCTTGCAGTTGCGCGATCTGCTGCCCCAGGGTGCTCGCGCCTACATCGCTGGTGGTGAACACCGAGGCGGCCAGTGCGGCCACACCGAACAGACCCAACTGGGCGCTCAGGCGCAGGTACCGCGATGCTTTGTTTTGAGACATGAGTGGGACGAGAACAAGATTGTCTCGAGTGGGGACACTAACACCGATCGCGCCGGCCTGCAAGGGCAGTGACGATCCAGCACCAATGGACTTCGCCACCCAACCTGGGCGGCAGCGGCGGCCGCGGGCGCCCCCAGTTCAGCAGCCGCCTCCGTGCCGCGATGTCGACTCCCAGCCAGGGCCATCCCGGGCGACGCTGGCCATCTCAACCAAGGACTCCGGCCGGATCTCCCGAAGGCACCGCAGCTCGCCCTAACTCCCCGCTTGATCGTCCCGGCCCCGCGCCGGGATTGCCCGCCGGGTGGCCCTGCGGCTGATCAGGAAGGGGGCACCCCCAGCCGCGGGGCGGGGTCCTGACCGGGACCGCCCGCGGCTGGGGGTGCCAGGAAGGGCGCCAGGTACTCGCCATTGAGGCGGATCGGGGCCATCGACTGGGGGATTCCGTCCACCGTTCGCACCAGGCGAGCCCCCACTTCGGCGAACACCTCGGCCACCGAACGGACCATCCCACAGGGGATGCCCGCTCGCTCCAGGCGCAGCTGCCAGGCGTCCGCGTCGGCCTCCGCCAGGAGGGCCTCCAAACGAAGTCGCAGCTCTGAGAGATGGCTGACTCGGGCCGGGTTGCTGGCAAACCGCGGGTCCGCAGCCAGCTCCGGAGCTCCCAACTCGCGGCACAGGGACGCGAACTGGCCGTCCGTTCCGGCGGCGATCACGATGCTGCCCCTGCGAGTCAGGTAGAGCCCATAGGGAGCCACCTGGGGGTGGTCGTTGCCCAGGGGAGTCGGCTCCACCCCGCCCGCCAGGTGGGCCATGGCCTGATTGCTGAGCAGGGCCACCACCGAGTCGAGCAGGGACACCTCCACCTGAGCCCCACGTCCGCGCAGCTCCCGGTCCCGCAGGCAGGCGCTCACCGCCAGGGCCGAGAAGAGGCCGGCAGCGAGGTCGGAGATGGGCACACCGACCTTGGTTGGGGGGCCGCCTGGGCTGCCGGTGATCGACATCAGTCCGCCCATGGCCTGGGCCACCACATCGAACCCCGGCCGATCCGGGTCCTCGGCCCCGAACCCGGAGATTCCGCAGTGGATGCAGCTGGGGTTGATGGCCGCCACCTCGTCATAGGTGAGATGGAACCGGCTCAGGACATGGGCGGTGAAGTTGTGGACCAGAACGTCGGCATGACGCAACAACTGCTGGAGACGCTCCCGATCCGAGGGGACGGAGAGGTCGAGGCGGAGGCCCTGCTTGTTGCGGTTGGCGGTGTAGAAGTAGGTGGCGGTGCCATTGTGAAAGGGGGGGCCCCAGCGGCGCGTCTCGTCTCCTCGCGGGCCCTCGACCTTGACCACAGTGGCGCCCAGGTCGGCCAGCAGCATGGCGCAGTAAGGACCGGCCAAAACCCGTGACACGTCCAGGACGCGAACCCCGGCCAGGGGCCGACCGGCGGCGCCTGGGGGCGGCTCCCAGAGGGGGTCCGGGGCGGCCTCTCGGTCGGGCTTCGGCCCCGGCTCGGCATCCTCGGCCCCCTGTCCCATCCGCAGAGTTTGACAAGCCGCGGTGGCGGGACGTCGGCAGCGACGCCGGTTCAGGCCGGGCGGTGCCCCTCGCCAGAGGTCGCCGGGGGCAGCTTGGCCGTGGGTTGCCGGCGCGTCAGGGGGGTCGGGCCCGGGAGGTGGCTCAGGCCCAGCAGGATGAGGCGAGCCAGCTGGCCCGGCCGGGCGACCAGCAGGCTCGCCCTCGCCGCGACCGGCTCTGGCCCGCCCCCAGGCTGCCAGCGGGTGCTGGTCACTCGCACCTTCCACCTCCCCAGCAGGCGCTTGGTCATCCGCACCTCGGTGCGCTCGAAGAGCACAGCCCCCGAGCTGGGCGCCAGCGGGCGGCCCTCGGCGGGGCGGGCCTGCCGCCACCACCACCAGGCCAGCCGAGCCGCCAGGGGGGCGGCGGCGATCAGCAGCGCCCACAGGCGGCGGGGGGCCGGCGCGGTTTCAGCTGGCTCGACCAGCTCAGCTACCAAGGGGCCCGGATTGGAATTCTGCAACGGGGCTGAAGATAGCATTGGAATGGCTGCTTTCGTGTAGGCTGCTCCAGATGCAGGCGCCTCCGGCCGGACTCCGACTCCGCCCGCTGCGGGTGACCGAGCTGATCGACACCGTCTTCAGCCTTTACCGGCAGAACTTCTGGCTCTTCCTGGCGGTGATCGCGCTGGTGCAGGTGCCCTACCAGGTGGTCGCCGACCTGCTGGGGCTGACCGCGCCGAGTCGGAACCTCCACCCCAACGCCGGCAAGGCGCTCACCTCCGCGCAGCTGCACACCCTGCTGGTGGCTCTGGTGGGGCTGCTGGTGATTGCCGCCGTGCTCACGGTGATCAACATCGCGGTGGTGGTGCCGCTGCAGACGGCAGCCTTCACCAAGGCCGTAGCCGATCGCTTCCTGAGCGTCCCCACCTCCGCCGGGGACTGCTACCGGTTCGCGGTCAGGCGCTGGGGCGCCCTGATCGTGCTGGGGCTCATCTATCTGGCTTTGGCGGTGGCCGCCCTGGTCGTCCTCGGGGCGGTGGCTGCCCTGCTCGTACTGCTCCTGGGCAGGGGCGGGGGAGTGCTCAGTGTGCTGGTGGTCCTGGGCGGGATCGTGGGAGCGGTGCTGGTGTACGTCCGGCTGGTGGTCGCGACCCCTTCCCTGGTGCTGGAGGGCCTGCGCCCCTGGGAAGCCATCCAGCGCAGCTGGCGGCTCACCTCCGGACATGCCGGGCGGGTCTTCGGAGTCGTGCTCGCCCTGGTCCTGGTGGAGCTCCTGATCGGACTGGCCCTGGGGATAGTGGTGGGGTTGGGCGTTAGCGCCGTGGGTGGCGCCAGCTCCGCCGCCGGCACCGTGGTGGGAGACGTCAGCACCCTGGTGGTGGCGGTGCTGGCGGCGCCGATCCTGGCGGCGGGGCTCACCCTCCTCTACTTCGACCTACGGGTCCGCAAGGAGGCCTTCGACCTGGAGCTGCTGGCGCAGCAGATCTCGGCGGGCTCAGGCCCGGCTTGAGTCGCGGCGGTCGCCTCCGCGCCGTCATCATTCTCGCCCTGGCTGCGGCCGGCCTGAGCGCCTCGCCCCTCATCGTGCTCGGCGCCGGGCCGAATGCCCTGGTCCCCACCCTGCAGGCAGCTCAGGCCGCCCTGGATCAGGGCCGGGTTCAAGACGCCGCGCGCGACCTTCAGAGCATGGCCGGGGCCGTGCCCGCCGCCGGGGTCATCGCCGCCGAGCTCCGCAGCGGGCAGCAGGTCAGGGCCGGCGGGCAGCTCCGCCTGCTCAAGGCGGCCATCTCGACCCAGCCGTCGGCTTCCACCGCGGTCAGCAAACAGCTGGCGCAGGTCTACGCCAGCGGGCAGCTCGCTGGCATCGACCGACCGGCCGCACCGACCAACAGCTTGCTGTCCGACCTAGCCAACTTTCTGCGCCAGGTCCTGCTCGACATCTTTACCGGCGGGGGGCGACTGCTCTGGAGCCTGCTGGGGCTGATAGTGCTCGGGGCCGGGGCGGCGCTGGCGGTGGTGCTGATTCAGCGCTCGCGGAGTCGGCTGCCGGACGGTGCCGATCGGGCCCTGCCGGGAGCCGCAGCCGCGCCGCGCGAGCGCCCCGAGCGGCTCTTCGCGAGCGCCGACCAACTCCTTCAGGCGGGGAGGTTCAGAGACGCTGTCCGAGCCTCGTTCCAAGCCCTCCTTATCAGCGCTGGCGAGCGCCGAGTGCTCCAGGTCGATCCCAGCTGGACCAATTCGGAGCTGCTCCAACAGGCGCGTCAGGTGGCCGATCTGGAGCCCGCTCTGCGGCCGCTGGTGGCGCAGTTCAACGCGGTTGTCTATGGCGGTCGCGATCCGGGCGCCCAGGGATGCTCCCAGTTCAACGCGGCCTGCCGGGCGGCCGCCGGCGGGCTGGCCCGTTGAGGGTCGCGCCCCGTTCCCGCCACCCCCTCCTGCTGCCGGCGGCGGTGGTGGCGGTCGGCGCCGCGCTGGTGATCCTGATCACCCCCGCCGCGGCTCCCAACAATTCGGACCCCTCCAGCTACGCGACTGGCCGGTCCGGCACCTGGGCCCTCTACCACCTGGAGGCGTCCCTGGGGGCCGTTCCCACCCGTGTCACCGGAAGCGGCTTCGGAGGTGCCCTTCAGCCGGCCGACACCCTGGTGGAGGCGGCCCCAACTGTGAGCTTCACCAAGGCCCAGGTGGTCGATCTGCTGCGCTTCGTGCGTCTTGGCGGCACCCTGCTCTACGCCGTCGGCAGCGCCGCCGTCGACGCGCCGATCCTGGCTGCCCTCGGCCTCACTGCGAGCGGCGCCTATCCGGCCGGCCGCTGGCGGGAAGCGTTCCCGCTCGCCGGCCACGCGCCCCTCCTGGTGGAGATGGGGCCCGCGGTCGGCTTGCGTTACTCGGGAGCCACCGCCCTGCCCCTCCTGGGCCCGGTGTCAGCCCCGGTCGCGGTGGTCGAGCAGTTGGGCCGGGGCCGCGCCGTGGTGCTCGGGTCCGAGGCGCCCATCTCCAACGCCGGCCTGCGCCAGAGCCAGAACGGCCTGTTCGCGGTGCTGGCGTCCGGGACTAGGCCCGGACGCCAGGTGGTCTTCGACGAGATCCACCACGGTTACAGCCTGGGGGATGGGGCCGCCGCCCTCCTGCTGGGCACCCCCTTGGGGCTCGCCGCCATCCTGGTCGCGGTGGTGGTCATGCTCTTCCTGGCCAGCCGAGGCCGTCGTCTGGGTCGGGCGCTGCCGCCGCCGGAGCTGGTATCGGTGCGCACCACGGAGGAGCAGCTGGACGCGCTCGCCCACCTGTACGCGAGGACGTCAGATCGGCGGGCGGTGGCGGGCCGCTACCTGGCGGAACTCAAAGCCAGCGCCGGTCCGGAGTTAGGCCGAACTCCGGGCGGCCGCGGGACCCTCCTGGCCAGCGAGCTGAACCGCCTGCTGGGGGATTTGGAGGCCGCCTCCCGCCTGGCGGTGGAACCGAAGAGACTTACCGAGCTGGCGCGGCGGGCGGACAGCCTGGAGCACCGGCTCGCCGGAGCGGCTCCTGCACCCATCTCACCTGAGGTAATTGAAAGATGACCAAGCTGGCGGAGACCAAGGACCGGCTTCTGCAGCAGGCATCCCGGGTCCTGGTCGGGCCCACCGACAACCTGGAGCTGTGCCTGCTGGCGATGGTGGTGGGCGGCCACGTCCTGCTGGAGGGGTTCCCAGGCACCGCCAAGACCCTGCTGGCCAAGACCCTGGCCCGGCTCACCGATGCCCGCTACGCCCGGGTCCAGTTCACCCCTGATCTGCTGCCGGCCGACATAGTTGGCACGGTCGTCTACAACCAGGCCAAGGCCGCCTTCGAGGTGCGGCCGGGGCCTGTCTTCACCGACCTGCTGCTGGCGGACGAGATCAACCGCAGCCCGGCCAAGACCCAGGCGGCTCTGCTGGAGGCGATGGAGGAGCGCCAGGTCACCCTGGACGGGCGCAGCTACCCCCTGGGGGACCGCTTCACCGTCCTGGCCACCCAGAATCCGATCGAGCTGGAGGGCACCTTCCCGCTGCCGGAGGCTGAGCTCGATCGTTTCCTGATGAAGCTGGAGATCTCGTATCTGCCGCCCGAGGGCGAGCAGCGGCTGGCCCGGATGGTCGACCGGGGCTTCGATCCGCACTCTCTGGCCGCCGAGCTCGGCGAGCCGGTGCTGACCCGGGATTCGCTGGTGGAGGTGCGCCGTGAGGTGCTGGCGGTGAAGCTCTCGGACGAGGTGCTCTCGTACCTGACCCAGGTGGTCCAGGCCACCCGCGAGGCGCCCGAGCTGTCGGTTGGGGCCAGTTCCAGAGCTACGGTGGCGCTGGTCCATCTCGCCAAGGCGCGCGCCGCCGCCGCCGGCCGGGACTTCGTCGAGCCGGACGACGTCAAGGAGGTCTGCCTGCCGGTGCTGCGGCACCGGGTCCAGCGCCGACCCGAGGTGGAGATGCAGGGAGTGGGCGAACGGGAGGCGATAAGCCGGGTCCTGGCCAGGGTTCCGGTGCCACGGTAGGGGCGGGCTTGACCATCCGAGCTCTCGGGCTGGGGCTCCTCGCCGTCGCCGTGGTGCTGGCCGGGGCCGCCTGGGGTCCTCTGGTGCCCATCGGCTGCGGGCTGCTGGCCGTCTGGTTGGTGCTCTGCGGCGCCGACTGGTGGCTGGCTCCGTCTGGAGGCGACTGGGAGGCCCGCCGCATCCACGCTCCCGCCCTGGCGCTGGCCGTCGAGAACCCGATCGAGCTCCGCTTCCGGGCCCGGCTGAGGCATCCCTCTCCGGTGGAGGCCCGCGACGAAGCTCCGCCCGAGATCAGATGCAACCGCTCCATCATCACCTTCCAACTGCAGCCGGGGGTGGAGTACGTGACCCAGTACCTGGCCCGGCCGAGCGTCCGCGGCCCCCACCACTTTGGCCGGATCGTCGTCCGCTGCCCAGGTCCGCTGGGGCTCTGGCGGCGCCAGACGGCCATCCCCGCCGCCGAGGAGGTGTCGGTGTACCCGGCCCTGGCCGCCATCGGCAGGTGGGAGGCTCTGGTGAGGCGGGGCGCGGTTCAGGAGATGGGGGTGCGCAGCTGGCGTCGCTTCGGCGAGGGGACCGAGTTCCAGGGGGTGCGCGACTACGTCCCCGGGGACGACTTCCGACGCATCAACTGGCGGGCCAGCGCCCGGCTGGCCCGGCCCATGCTCAGCCAGTTCGAGCCGGAGCGCTCCCGCCCCATCTGGCTGGTCCTGGACTGCGGCCGTCTCATGGCCGGCGGCAGCGGCCCACTGACCAAGCTCGACGCGGCCTTAAGCGCGGCGCTGCTGTTGGCCTGGGTCGCTCTGTTCAGAGGTGATCGGGTGGGTGCCCTGGCGGTGGCGGGGACACCGGTGGCCGCCGTTCCGCTGCGGGCGGGCCGGAGCCACTACCCTCGCCTGCTCGAGCGGCTGTCCGCGCTCAGGCCGGAGTTGGTGGACCCCGACTGGGCCCTGGTGATCGCTCAGCTCCGCCAGCGCCAGGGGCCGCGGGCCCTGATCGTGATCTTCACCGACCTGGCCGACCCCTTGGTCGCCGCCGAGCTGGCCCACGCCACCGCCCTGCTGCGGCCGCGCCACCTGCCCTTGGTGGTGACCCAGAGGGACCCGGCCCTCGAGGCGGCTAGGCGCCGGGCTCCCCTCGACGACCGCGCCCTGTATCGCCGGGCCGCGGCGTTGGGGATCCTGGAGGAGCGCGAGCGGGCCCTGCAGCAGCTCCAGCGGCTGGGCGTCCTCACCGTGGACAGCGGGCCGGAGGGGGTCAGCCCGGCCCTGCTGAACCGCTACCTGGAACTGAAGGGGCGGGGCCAGCTGTGACCGCGGCTGGGGCGGGCGCCTCCATGGCCTCCAGGGCGGCGATCACCTCCCGGGTGATCCCAGTCGGCGTCGAGGCCCCTGAGGTCACCCCCACCCGGCCCACGTCCTGGAACCATTCCGGTCGCAGGTCGGCTGCCGTGTCGACCAGGTGGGCGGGCCGGTGGGCGAGCTCCCGCACCACCTGCACCAGCCGCTGGCTGTTGCTGCTTCGCGAGCTGCCCACCACGATCACTAGATCGCAACTGGCCGCCGTCTCCACCGCCGCCTGCTGGCGCTCCTGGGTGGCGTTGCAGATCTCGTTGTGGACTTCGATGTTGGGGAATCGCTCCTGGAGGCGGGCGATGATCGCCTGTGTGTCCCAGACCGAGAGGGTGGTCTGGGTGGTGACCGCCAGCTTCTGCGAATCGATCTCGAGCCGGTCCACGTCAGCGACCGACTCCACCAGATGGAGCGCCTCCGGCGCCTCTCCCAGCACCCCCTCGGGCTCCGGATGACCGGCCTTGCCGATGTAGACGATGGTGTAGCCGTCCTCGCTGAGGCGGCGCACCAGGTCGTGGGTGCGGATCACATCGGTGCAGGTGGCGTCCACGACGTTGAGTCCCTTGGCCAGGGCCCGCACCTTGACCTCCGGGGAGACTCCGTGAGCGGTCAGCACCACGGTGCCCCGGTCGACCTGTTCCAGGGCCTGGAGGCGGGACGGGGCGTCGACGAGCTGCACCCCCCTCTCGGCGAACTCCCGGGTGACGTGCTCGTTGTGCACCAGATGCCCCAGCATCACCACCGGCTCGTCCGGATGCTGTTCGGAGGCCAGGCGCAGAGCCCGGATCGCCTCCACCACCCCGTGGCAGTAGCCTCGGGGCCGGATCTTGACCACCTCCATGGTTCGATCCTATCAGCCGAACTGAGCAACCTCGGCGCTGAGGGTGCCCTTCGGGGCTGTCTGCCCTCGCCGGCCTGAGCCCAGCAGCCATGAGTAGAGCGCGACGCCGCTCGCCACGCCCACCAGCAGCTTGCTCCAGGGCGCGATCCCGGAGGGGGTGACGAACCCTTCGATCAGCCCCGCCACCACCAGCAGGCAGGCGGCACCCAGAGCCAGCTCCACCGCTGGCCGCGCCGCCGCCACCAGGGAGGCCCCCCTGGTCTGAAGTCCGGGGCGGAGGAGGGAGTCCCCCAGTCGCAAACCCGCCCCGGCCGCGGTGCAGATGACGGTGAGCTCGATCACCCCGTGGGGCACGATCAGGGCCCAGAACTGAAGGTCCAGGCCGGCGGCATGGCTGGCGCTGGCCAGAATCCCCAGCTGAAAGCCGTTGGCCAAAAGGAGAGCGACGGTGGGCAAACCCAGGGCCAGGCCGAGCACGCAGGCCAAGGCCGCCACTCTGATGTTGTTCTGAATGATGAGAGCGGACAGCTGCGAGCTGAACTGGCCGCTGAGCGCCGCCGGGTTGCCCAGGTGTCCTGTCGCCAGGCTGGCCTGGTAGCCCGGTGGCAGCAGTCCCACCAGGTCAGGGCGCAGGGCCACCGCCGACCACCCGGCCGCAGTGCCCGCGACCAGGCAGAGGGCGGCGAACCCGATGTAGGGGCCGGTCTCCCGGAATCGCCGGGGCAGTCCCACCGCGAAAAACCGGGGCAGTTGGGAGATTCCCGGACTGGTCTGCCGGTAGAGCAGAGGCTGGGCGGTGGCCAAGACTCGCTCCAGGTAGGCCGGCAGCGGCGAGCCGGGATAGTCGCGGCGGGCGGTCGCCAGGTCGCCGCTCATCAACCGCACCAGACTCGCCAGCCGGTCCACATCGCTGGCGGCGGCCCGTCGCAGGCGCCGCCCGCGCAGGCTCGAAGCCAGCTTGATCAACTCGTCCCAGCGCGGCTGGCGATCCCCGGCGAACTCCTCCAGCGTCCTCACGGCGGTGTGCCGGCCTGCCCAGCCCAGCTAGGGGGGCGCGAGCGGGAGCTACGATTCGCCGCGACCATGCTGGACGGCTTCGAGTACCGCACCCCGGAGAGCCTGACCATTTCCCAGCCGGTGGCCGGGATCGGATCCAGGGGCCTTGCGGCCGGGGTGGACTCGTGCATCCTGCTCATCATCGTCCTCATCCTGCTGGCAGGTGGCCTGGCCCTGTCGTTGGTCTCGGTGACCGCGGCGGTGGCGGGTCCGGCCCTGATCGTGGTGGTGGTGGTCGCCTCGGTGGTGCCCGTGCTCTACTACGTCGTCTGCGAGGTTGCCACCGGGGGCCGCTCCATCGGCAAGGCGCTCTTCGGTTTGCGGGTGGTCGACCTCCGGGGGGTGCCGGTCGGGTTGGGGGACTCCCTGGTGCGCAACCTGGTGCGCATCCTGGACTTTCTTCCGCTCCTGTACGCGGTCGGGGTGGTGACCATGTTCGCCGGTCGCCAACCGCGCCGGTTGGGCGATCTGGCGGCGGGGACCGTGGTCGTCCACGACCGCGGCCTAAGGCGGCTGGGACGCGACGGCGGCCCCGGGCTGCGGCCGACGCTGTTGACGGGGACCCAACCCGGCCCGCCCATCCCAGGGCTCGAGCGCTGCGGGAAGTTCGATCTTGATTTGCTCCAGGACTTCCTGTCCCGACCCGGGCTGACGCCGGAGCGGCGACGGGTGTTGGCCCGCGACCTGGCCGCCGCCCTGCGGGCGCGGGCCGGGCCCGAGCTTCGATCGGATGACGCCGGGGAGGATCCCGTCGACTTCCTGGAGCGGGCCTACCTCCAGCTCCGGCAGCGCTTCAGCGGCTCCTGAACGGCTCCGCCAGGGCGATCTGGGGCTGCCCGGCGTCGCCCCGGCGCCTGAACTCCCGCTCTGGGGCCTCGCGCTCCGCCGTCGGAGCCCGCTTGCGGCTGGGCGCCCGCTCTGGGGTGCCGCGCTCGGGCGTCTCCTGCAGGTTCCGGCGGACGGTGACCGGGCGCCGGGACGCCTCCACCACCGCCTCCAGGAACGCCCAGGTGCGATAGGCGGCGTAGGCGGCCAGGGCCAGCAGTGTCAGTGAGCCGACCGCATTGAGCAGGCCCGCCAGCGGCGGGGCCACGACCGATAGCGCGGCGCAGCCCCCGACCACGGCCAGACCGGTCTTGAATCTTGCCTTGCTCATAGCTCACCAGAAGGAGTCCGCCGGGGCGGGCTCGACGGGCTGGCTACGATCTATCTGACTTGGCAGACATGATGAGACCCGATCACGGGCACGGACCGCACCCGCACCGCAGCTGGCTGCACCTGCTGGCCGCGGAGCCGAGCTTCCAGCCCGGCCCCGAGGAGTTGGCCAAGGCGCGGGATGTGCTTGTCGCCCACGGACTGGCGGTGGCCGCCCCCGACGGCGAGCTGCTGCCCGGGCCGGAGTTCGCCCGCGTGCTCGGTTCCGGTCATTCCCCCAGCTCTCTGCCCATGCTGGGCGCGCAGAGCGCTCGCGAGCGGGGGGAGGTGAGGGTCGAGGCGGGGGTCTGGCGCTGCTACCCGGACCCCGGCCCCGACGGCTTCAACACCGTGCCCCTGCGGGGCTACACCGCACCCTGCCCCGGCTGCGGGGCGGCTCAGGAGTTCTTCGCCCTCCGCTTCCCCTTTGCCAATCCCATGCTCGGCGCCTGCCCCGAGTGCGGGGCGGAGCTTCCGCTCCTCCTCATGCCCTGGTCCCCTGAGCTACCGACCGGCCGGATGGAGATCACCTTTGGGGACCTCGAACGGCGACCAAGCCTGCGCTCCGCAGCTGTCTTCGGGGAGCTCGAGGAGACCCTGGGCACAGCCCTGCGCGAGGTCCACGTCACGCTCTGAGCAGGATCACACCTCGCTGGCCGCCAGTCGCCGCACCGCCCGGCTCCAGCGCCTTCCAGCCGCCTCGGCGCTGCTCTCGAAGTGAGTGGCTACGTTCAAAGCTCCCGGTACCCTCAGCATCAGGTAGAGGCAGCTGAAGGCGTAGAGCATGCCCGTCACCCCCTGGCCCCTGGCAAAGGCCAGGGCGATCGCGACCCGGAGCACCAGGAGCTGGCCGAACTGCATGAAAAGAGCGACCACCAGCAACCGGGACCACTGCCGGGCGAAGCCTCGCGTCTCGGGCAGGATCCAGCAGGTGGCCGCCAGGGGAGCGCTGGCGCAGAGCACTGCCAGCAGGGTGTAGCGGACCACGTAGGCCAGTGCCAGGATCACCACCGCCAGCACCAGGGCGCCGGCGAAGAGGAGAAGGAAGATGTTGTCGGCGGCGCTGGCGACTGCCGGGGCGCTCAGCGGAGAGCTCCACGGGAGGTCGCCCAGGTTGACCGCGGCTCCTCCCACCACGACCGAGCAGAGGGCATTGTTGAGATCGATCAGCTGTTGAATGAGAGGCAGGCTGAGGGCGGCCAGCGCGAGTGCCAGCAGCACTCGGGGCAGCACCACCTGGAGCTGGTGATGCTGACTGCCCCCGGCATCCCCCACAGTCCGCAGCGAGCTGTAGATGAAGATCGCCGCCACCAGGGCGCCCCCGGCGAGCACCAGCAGGTGGTTCAGAGGCGCCAGCCCGGGAGTGCGCGTGAACGCCAGGCGGCTTCCTGGGGAGGCAGCGTCGTAGGTGCCGAAGAGATATCCGGCGAGCGCTGAGTCCAGCGACCCCCGGGCCTGGCTGACGAAATCGCTGAGGGCGCCACTCAGGAGGTGGAGCAGCATCGCCAGGGGGTCGAAGGAGAAGGCCGGCAGGGCAACGCCTGCCCCCGTGACCATCTCTAGCCGAGGCTGTGAGGTACCGCTGCCAGGAGGACGTGGGTGAGCAGCCCGGCCAATTCAACTCCCAGGGTGCCCACCGCGATTCGACCCAACCAGCGCTGGGCCTCCATGGCGCTCCGCGGGCTGGGGGCGACAACCCGCCAGACGAAGGCGCAGACGAACGCGAGCGTGCCCAAACTTCCGATCAGGCCCTGCCCCAGCAGCACCCAGGAGTTGAGCAGAGAATCGAGCTCCGCCATCCCGGCTCCTCCCCACCACCACCGTCCCAGCCTTGCTTATGTCCGCCAAGCGGGTGATGCGGAGCTTCGTCTCAGCCGCAGGCGGTCTCCCAGGCGCCCTCGCCGGCGCTGACCACGATGGTGACCGGCCCGTCGTTGATCGAGGCCACCTCCATGTGGGCGCCGAAAGTGCCCTCCGCCACCCGGGACACTCCGAGCGCACGCATCGCCTGGGCCAGTTCCGCGCAGAGCCGTCGCCCCTGATCCGGCGGCGCGGCCGCCATGAAGGAGGGGCGGTGTCCCCGGCTGGTGTCCGCGAACAGCGTGAACTGGCTCACCAGCAGGACCTCGCCCCCCGTCTCCAGCAGGGATCGGTTCATGCGCCCCTGGGAGTCGGCGAAGATCCTCAACGATGTGAGCCGCCCGGCCAGGTGCTTAGCCACCTGTTCGTTGTCGGTGGGGGCGATCCCGGCCAGCACCAGCAGCCCGGCGCCGATCTCACCGACCACCCCGGACCCCACGCTCACCTGGGCCCGGCTCACCCGGGCCACCACCGCCCGCAAGCGCTAGCCGATCGACCGCAGGCTGCGGTAGATACGCATGGCCTCGGCCTCGGCCTCCAGGAACCCGGGAGCCCGGTCGCGCATGCCCTGGATCAAAAAGCTCCACCACCCGGGTGGGCCGGCCGGGCCGGGCATGGTCGCGCCTCGGTAGCGAGGCGGGTAGAAGGTGATCGTGGTGCCGGGCATCCGCTTGAAGATCGGACCCGAGACCATCAGGTCGTCGATCGACTTGGGCCCGACCACGGAGCCCTCGACGAACTCCACCACCCGCTGCTTACCGATGGGGTTGTCGGGGTCATCGACCACCACCCGGCCGCCCATCTCAAGGCTGAGTTTCAGCAGGCCGAAGGAGACCGCCAGGGCGTCTGTCTCGTCGCCGGCCAGCTTCACGAACCCGGCCCCGACCACCTGCTCGAGGCTGCCCAGGCGCAGGTGACGGAGGTACTCGGACTGGAACAGTCCAGCCGAATTGTCCGTGGCCAGCCACATGGGCTCACCACGCCAGGCCCGGGTGCCGGCGAAACGTTCCACCGCCTCCGCCCAGGAGGCGGCCGTGCCCCGGCCCTCGTTGAGCAGGCGATAGTAGATGACCCGGGCCATGGACAGTGATTTTAGCCCGGCGTCAGATGAGCCCCCGTCCGGCTGAGGCGGTCGTCTGGCCGGTGAGCCAGGCGTGGTGGAGAGGGGGCGCCTCAATCTGCAGCGGACAGCGGCGGGTCCCCGAAACCAGCAGGAAGTGGCCCCGTCCGGCCTGCTGCAGCCACTCCCGCTGGTCGTCGTCAAGGCCGAAGGCTTCCTGCAGCCGGAGAGCGCCAGCCGCCACCTGCCCTCCCAGCAGCATGGTTGCCGAGTTGACCGCCGCCACCTCTCCGGCGCCGCTGGCCAGGTCCCCGGCCGCCTGGGTCAGCAGCATCAGCGATCCCTGGTACTTGCGGATGCGTCGGGCGAGGTGGTTGATCAGCATCTGCAGGGCGGGGTTTTCCGCCAACAGTCCGGCTTCGTCCACGATCACCTGCTTCAAGCCGGGCTCGCTCTTGGCCCAGGCCCACAGCCACCTGGAGACCAGAAGAGTAGCCCCAGGCACCCAGCTCGGAGGCAGGTCACGGATGCCTATCCCGAGCGCGGATCGCACCCTGGGCCCCCGGCCCGGGCGGCTGAAGAGCCGGCCCGGCGACCCCTGAACCCATGGCCGCAACCGGTTGGCGAGTGCCTGCCCCTCGGGTGTCGCCCCCAGAGGCCCGAGGCAGTCCCCCAGGACCAATGACGGAGAAGGCGCCTCGAGCAGTCGGCCGAGCGTCCCCAGCAGGCAGCCCGACTCCGCCGTGCTCAGGGGCCCACAGAGCAGCCCGACCAGCTCCACCACGGCCAGGGGAATGTCCCCCGGGTCCCCTAGCTCCATGATGTTGAACCCCACCGAGAGCCGATCTGAGAGGTCGAGGTACTCGCCGCCCACGGCCTGGCACCACCTGCGGTGCTCGTTCTCGGGATCGACCACCACCACCAACTGGCCCCTTCGCACCGCCTCCAGGCCAACCAATCCAGCGAGATAGGACTTGCCGCTGCCGGACGAGGCCACCACCCCCAGGTTGGCGTTGGCCAGCTGGGGCCCCGAGTGGAGGTCGAGTGCCGCTGGCCGGCCGGTGCGCTGCTGCCGTCCCAGCAGGCTCTGGTCGGGCGAGGGGTCCTGGCCCGCATCCAGCCAGGGCCAGAAGGTGGCCAGCTCGGCCGTGTCGACCAGTCGCCAATGAGCGGGACTGCGGGCGGCGACGCTCTCCAAGCGGGCCGGCAGCTGGTCCAGCCAGGCCGGGAGCAGGCTGCCCCTGAGGGCGTCCATGCGAGCCCGCATTTCTCGCGCCTTGGCCCCGGCCTCGGCTGCGGAGTCCGCTCCCAGGCTCACCGTGACCGCCACCTCGAACAGCCGCCCGGTCCCGGTCGCCAGCACCCGCCGGAGGCGTCCCGCAGCCTGCAGGGCAGCCTCGACCCGAGGATCGCTTCCTTCGGTCCCGGCGGCCAGCTCGCGGGCACGCAGTCCGCGCATGCGGCGGCGCAGGTGGCGGTCCGCGGCCAACCCCGGCCGGGGCCGGATGTGGATCGCCAGATCGTACTCGGCGGCAACCTCCAGCAGCGCCCAGAGCCAGCCTGGCTCCACCTCGACTCCGGGCAGCTCGCCAAGGCGCAGCGAGACCAGCCACCGACCGCCCTGGCGAAGGGCGAGGACGGACTCCCTCAGCTCCCCTTCGGCGAGCGGGGGAAGCCCGGCCACCCTGGCAGCCGTGAGCTCGCAGCGCTGGGCGAGTTGGCTGGCGATCTCCTCAGCCCGGCCGGGCGCAGCCGCGGGGAGGATGAGAAATACCTCCCGGCGGTGGCAGGGATGCAACTCGAGGTCGCTCCGAAGGTGAGCCCGGCGGGCCGCCTCGAGCGCGGCCCCAGGTTCCACCTTCGGTCCCGGGATGGCCGAGGCCAGGGCCATGCGCCGGGAGCAGGCGACCAGGGTCACGTCCATCTCAAGCTGGTCCAGCCAGCCCGCGAAAGCGGTGGCCAAGCGCTGGCGCTCGGCCCCGGTGAGCTCGAGCAGGTCCGGGCCGGCAAGATGCCAGCAGCTCGCCAGGAGGGACGGCTCAGCCGAGACTGCGCCCATCTCCATCGGCTGTTCGCCACACTTCCCGCGCCCGGGGCCGGCGCCACCAGAAGCAGGCGGCGCGGCCAGCCCATCCCGCCAGAGAGAGGCCTTGCCAGCGCACCCAGACCAGCGCCGCCGTGCTCAGTAGCAACAGGCCGGCCAGGGCGCCCTCCAGGAAGGTTGGGATGGGCGCCCGGAGCGCCTCGAGGGCGGCGCCCAGCCCGACTCCCGCGAGCCCGAGTCGCCCGGCTGGAAGCCCCAGGGCGATCACATCCTCGCGATCCTGGGGATCGCTGAAGCGAATCCTGGGCATCGTCACACCTCATGGGGCTCGCCGCCGGCAAGGCTGGCCCCGACCCCACCTGAGGGGTCCCCCGGGCGGCTGAGTTGAGGGCGGGCGCGCTTAGGGCCGGCGCAGCTCCACCGCGAACCCAACGGTCTGGGCCGGACGACGCGGCTCCTTGGTCACCCGCACCAGGACCGTTCGGACCTGCGGCATGGCGAGAACCGCGGCGGCGATCCGGGAGGCCAGCGTCTCCAGCAGGTGGAACTGGTTCTCCTCCGTGAGCTGGCGCGCCACCTCGTATAGCTTCGAATAGTCCACCCCATCCTCTAGCCGGTCGCTGGCGGCGGCTCGGCCAATCTCCGCCGTCACTTCCAGGTCGACAGTGAAATGGGAGCCCAGCAGGCGCTCCGACTCGTTGTTGCCGTGCCGCCCGAAGAAGCGCAGCCCGCGGAGCAGCAGCAGCCCGGCCGTGTCAGATGCGAGATCGTGAGCGCTGGCCCCTGGAGCTGGTGTCATGCTGGGAAGAGGATAGCCGCCCGGAGGCGGCCGGTCGGTCAGGTGGCCGGCCGCATGGCCCGAACTAGGGCCCGTGCAAGCCGTCCGCCACCTCGTGGGTGAAGCGGACCTCGACATCCTCGAGCCCGGCCTGGCTGAGAAGAAGGTGGTATTCGGACACCCAGAGCGCACCCGCGATGCAGCCGACATGGTCGCCGCGTTGGGCTCTTGCGGAGTGGTCCAGGCGGTCCTCGGCCACCACGTCGGAGATCCCGACCCGGCCCACCGGCCGCAGCACTCTGAAGACCTCCGCTGCCACCGCCGGCTTGTCGACGGAGAGGTTCACCACGCAGTTGGAGACAACCACGTCGATCGTCTCCGCGGGAAGCGGGATCGCCTCGATGCGCCCGGGCAGCAGCTCAGCGAGGCCAACCCCCGCCTCGGCCGGAGCCCTCCGGGCCAGGGCCAGCATCTCGTCGGTCATATCCAGCCCGTAGCCCTTGCCTGAGGTGCCGACCCGGCGGGCGGAGAGCACCAGGTCCAGACCGGCTCCCGAGCCGAGGTCGAGCACGGTCTCGCCGGGATGCAGGTCGGCCACCGCCACCGGGTTGCCGCAGCCCAGGCTGGCCAACCTGGCCACCTCGGGCAAATCGGCCAGCTCCCCTGGCTGATACACCGCCGCGCCAAACCCGTCCTGGCAGCCGCTCTCCCCACCGCAGCAGGAGGCCTGCGACCCGGCGCCGTCGGCTACGGCCCTGGCGGTGCTCGCGTAGCGCTCGCGAACCTGTTCCACGAGGTCGTCGTCCAAGTGCCTGGCGGCGCGTCCGTCTGGGCGCGAGGGGAAGCTGGCAGCAGTGGGCGGCGTTGCTTCTGCCATGGCTACCTCCGGGGTTGGGGCAGCTGAGCCGGGCCCGGCCGAGGGGCCGCCCGGTCCAGGACGATGTCGGCGGCTGATGGGAAACCTGAGATGCAGGCCTAGTTGATCTCAACCAGTGGGCGGAGTGGGTGGGACATGGGGGACTGAGCGAGCCCCAGTGTGTCCGCGATCTCGCCCACGCTCATCTCTCGCGCTTCCCTGGCGAGGAGGTCGACCATCTGCACCCGGGTTGGGGCCGCGAGCGTCCGCAACCAGCTGGCATACTCTGCCGCCGTCGCCCGGGCCAGCGGATCGGCGTCAGGAGTGGTCCTTTCCGACCTCCATCGGCGGGTCGACCGCCTCGATGGAGTCGATGTGGATCACCTCGCGGCGGTTGTCGCGAGTGGGGAAGAGCACCACCAGGGTCTGCGAGAGCGCCGCGGTCACCTGCCCCACGTCACCCACCGAGATGGACGGGATCGGCTCGCCCGTGCTGTGCCGGACCACGTCGTTCACCTTGACCCAGGTGCCCGGTGGCCAGCGCATCTCCGGGGTCAGCTCCTCCGGCAGGAGGTCCTCCTGGGCGACGTTGCCACGATTCCCCCCCCAAGGTCTGGGCGGCGACGGCCTGGGGGCGGGCTTGACCGCAACTGGCGCCGCCTCGGCGACGTCTACCTCGACTACCTCTACCTCGACTACCTCGTCGTCCTCGTCGGCGACCAGGGTGGGGCTGACCTCCTCCTCATCCTCGGGGGTCACCGCCTCGGCATCCGGGGGTAGCTCGGAACTCATAAAGTCATCCTGATGGGGCGCCTCGACGGGCGTTCAGAGCGATCGCTGAAAGCGGCCGCCGCAGTGTCATCAGACTAGCACGCCTCGATCACCCCTCTACCACCGAGACGATGCGCCAGGGATCCTGAGAGCCGTCGAACGCGACCAGCAGCAGAACCGCGTCGTTGGCGCTGGTTGGCGCCGCGCCGGAGCAAAGGAAGCTGGTGCGGTCGCGATAGCGCACCCGGGCGGTGGGCCCTGGGGAAGCCGACTCATGGCCCACCTCGAGGTGCAGCGACTCGCGGTACGGGCTGACCTGGATGCCCGCCATCTGATAGGCGCTGAAGCGGGCCCGCACCTCACTCAGGGCATCTCCGGCGAAAGCCTGGCCAAGGCGGGTGAGATTACCGGTCATGGCCGCGTCGTCCATGATGGCGAGGGCCCGTTGCAGTTCGGACCGGAGTCGCTCGGCCAGATTGGGGCTGGCGGGCCGGCGGCGCAAGGGGAGGCTGGGCATCCTCAGTGGCTCCGGGGCCGTAGCGGCCGCAGCAGGTCGGTGGGCAGATAGGCGGTTTCCTGCGGGGAGGGGGCGGGCCCGGCGTCGATCACCTGGGGCTCCAAGCGGGCCGGCTCGCGGTCCAGCGACACCGGAGCCGGTGGCACCTGGACTGGGGTCTCCTTGGCCCAGTCGTAGCCCGGGCCCCCTGGTCCGGATTCGCTCTCGGCGTCGGCGGAATCCACGTCGGCACGACTGGGGGGCGCCGGGAAGCCATCGCCCTGCTGGGCCGCCTCCGAGAGCCCACCGCGACCCAGCAGGGCCACCGGGAGCGCCTCCAGGTTGGCGATCAGAGTCATCCCAGTGGCCTCGGCCATCCACTGCAGGGTGGCCGGTGGCCAGATGGTGGCGCCAGGGTGGACGAAGCAGCGGCTGGCTGAGAAGTGGGGGAGCTGGCTGAGCAGGGTGAATCCGGGCCCCCCCGCACAGACGACCGCGTCTGGCGAGTGGCCACTCTCGATCAGGCTCCGGATCACGGCCAGGCTGGTGATGGGGTCCCCCAGCTTGGGCTCATCCGTCACCCCTCGGATCTCGAAGCTGGGCAACAGGCGGCGCGCGCGCTGGAGCAGCTCGACATCTCCCACCACCACCACGCTAGTCACTCTCGTGCTGTGGTCCGCTGCGGCCCTGGGGCGGGAGCGCCTCCCGCCGGCGTGACTTCACCGACCCACCTCCTCAGCCGACCTCTTCCATGTGGACCGTTACCTGATCCAGCCAGGCGGAGTCGATGGCGACGCCCAGGCCGGGCCCGGATGGGACGGGCAGGGTCCCGTCCGCCGCCAGCGTGAAGGGGTCTTCGAGGAGGTCACGCCGGAAATACCGGTCGCTGGCGGAGGTGTCTCCGGGAAGGGTGAAGCCCGGGAGCGACGCCAGCGCCAGGTTGGCCGCCCGGCCGATCCCGGTCTCGAGCATGCCGCCGCACCAGACCGGCCAGCCGGCCTCCCGGCAGGCGTCGTGGATTCGGGCGGCCGGCAACAGGCCGGCCACGCGCCCCGCCTTGATGTTGAGGATGCGCCCCGACTGGAGACGGACGGCCGCCCGCAGGTCGGTCAGCGACTCCACGCTCTCATCGAGACAGACGGGAGTCTTGATCTGGGCTTGGAGCGAGGCGTGATCAAGCAGGTCGTCATGGGCCAGCGGTTGCTCGATCATCATCAGGTTGAACTCGTCGAGCCGGCGCAGTCGGTCGGAATCGGCCAGAGTGTAGGCACTGTTGGCGTCCAGCATCACCGGGGTGGTGGGGAACCGCTCCCGCACGGCGGCGGCCAGCTGCAGGTCGTAGCCCGGCTTGCACTTGAGCTTGATCCGCAAGTACCCCTGGGCCAGGTAGCCGTCGATGGCGGTGAGGGTCGCCTCCAGGGAGGGTTGGATCCCGATGCTGACGCCACATGGAATGCGCTGCTTGACGCCACCCAGGATCGCGGCCAGGCTGAGGCCGGCGGCCTGTCCGGCCTGGTCGAGCAGCGCCATCTCAGCCGCCGCCTTGGCCATGTTGTGGCCCCGCACCCAGGCCCAGCGGGCGGACTGCCCGGCCGGGTCCGCCGCCTCCTGGCCCAGGATCGAGGGCAGAATGTGGCGGCGCAGCGCCTCCATGGTCGAGGCCAGGGTCTCGTAGGAATAGCCGGGGTCAAGGCCGGCCGCGCATTCCCCCCAACCGCGCAGGCCGGCGCCGAAGACCTCCACCAGGAGCGCGCGACGCTCGGTCTGGGTCCCGAAGCTGGTGGTGAATGGAGACACCAGGGGCAGGGCCACCACCCGCAGGCGGGCCCGTTCCACGGGCAATTCCGGAAGCTGAACCTGATTCATGAGCTGGACTCCTCTCCAATTCTCTCGATGCAGCCCGCCAGCAACGCGGCGCGGCTGGCCAGGGAGGTGAGCTCGATCCACTCGCCGGCGGCGTGGGCGTTGCCGCCCACCGCGCCCAGCCCGTCCAGGGTCGGCACGCCCAAGGCTGCGGTGAAGTTGCCGTCGCTGCCGCCACCGACCGAGATGCCCTCCAGCGGAGGCCAGCCCAGGCCGGCGGCCACATGGGTGGCGATCTCGAAAAGCGAGTTTGAGGCGGGGCGCTCCAGGGGCGGACGGTTGGCGCCGCCATGGACTTCCAGAACCGCTTCGGGATGCGCCGGCCGAAGCCGGTGCAGCTCCCGGTCGACCCGGTCCGCCTCGGCCGCCGTGGCGAAGCGCACGTCCACCTCCAGGGCCGCCTCTGCGGGAACGACGTTGGTCCGCTGGCCCCCTTGAAACACGGTGGGGGTCACGGTGGTTCCCAGCTCCGGGCTGGCGATGGCGGCGACGCCGGCCACCAGCCCGGCGAGCTCGACCACCGCGTTGACACCTCGCTCCGGCTCCAGGCCGGCATGGGCGGCCCGGCCCAGCAGCCGGAGGCGGTAGCCCCCGACCCCTTTACGGGCCACCTTGACCGCCTGTCCCGAGGCCGCCTCGAGCACCAGCACCGCCGCGCTCCGGGTCGCCTCGCGCTCGATGAGGGAGCGTGACGCCGGGCTTCCAACCTCCTCGTCGCCGGTGCACAGCAGGGTTACCGGCAAGCTCTGGCCACCCCTTTCGCGGAGCGCGGCCAGAGCTGCCAGCGCTATCACCACGCCGCCCTTCATGTCGAAGACCCCGGGCCCGCTGGCCCGTCCCCCTTGGATCTCAAACAGGGGCTGGAACGAGCCCACGCCCCAGACGGTGTCGAGGTGGGCCAGCAAGAGCACCCCAGGTCCCTCGCCTGATCTCAGAGTCAGGTGGGGCACGCCCTGCTCAGACCCCAGCTCCACGGGCGATGGTCCCAGCAGCCGCTGGATCCAGCCCGCGACGGCCTCGGCGCACTGCTGCAGGGCTGCCGCGTCGCCGCTGGGCGACTCGATCCGAACCAGCTCCTCCAGGATCTCAGTCCAGAGGGCCTGGCGCTGTTCGAGCCAGCGCTGTAGTTCGGGTAGGGCCATCGACTCACGCCGGGGAGACACGGATAGATTCTATGGCCGGGAGAGGTCATCTCCGGGCGGAGTTGCCATGGGCAGCTCGTTCCCGGGCTCCTCACCGAGCGGGGTTCCGATCACGGTGGGCAAGGGGTCGATGTGGGGTGGCTGGTGGCCAAAGAACGAGCCCAGCAGCAGCACGATCCCGGCGGCGTCCTGGCGGAGGCGCGACTCCTGCCACCGTCGGCTCAGCAGCCATCGCGTCAGCAGTCCCATCGCCCCTCAGACTACTTGCAGACCCACTCTCCGGACTCCCCGATCGAAAACATCTTGGCGGCGATGTTGGCCTGCTGGGTGGGATTCCAGATGTCGGTGCCGCCGTGACCGTAGAAGGTGGCGGGCATGAACTGGAACAGACCGCTGGCCCCCGACGACCGGTTGACGTCCACCGGGTCGAGCCCCGATTCACACTCCGCAACCGAGATCAGCCAGCTGTAGGAGACGTTGTACTTCTGGGCGGCGGTCCAGATGATCTGCTTGATGGTCCCCACCGGCGGCTCGGCCACGGGCTGCCAGAAGCTGTTGCCGTAGGGTGAGCCGGCGGCGGCCGCCGCCGCGGGTGCCGCCGGCGGCGGCGGTGGCGGTGGGGGCGTCACCTTGGTCACCTGAAGCGGCATCGTGATCTCGTAGCTGGTCGGAGAGAGGATGTTGCTGGCCTGGTTCGCGATCTGGCTGATCGTGGCCGGCGGGGTCGCCACCGGGCCCCGGACGCCGGTCATGGTGAGGGCTCCTACCAAAGGAACTGAGACCAGGACCGCACCGGCGGCCAGGATCCAGCGGAGGCGGCTGGCGAGCAACGGCAGCGAGCGGGGCTGAGCTGAGGCCTCGTGCCTCAGGCTCAGCTCAGCCCTGGCCGTAGATGAAACCCAGGTAACCTGCGCCATCTGCCACCCAGCGGTAGTCGACCCGATCCCACCCGCCCCCCGGAGCGCCGAAATTCATCTCGGAGACCTCGAACTGATTGCCCTGCACCGCCTGGACGTAGGCGACGTGGCCGTAGCCGTAGCTGTAGCCGGGAACGTCCTGCCCCCAGACCACAATCGAACCCACCTGCGGAGTCTGTCCCTCGGCGTACCCGGCGGCGGCCGCGTTGGCCCACCACTGGTAGGCGTTGCCCCCCCAGGTCACCTTGCGCTGAGTGGCCACGTACCAGGTGCAGTCGCCGAACGCGAACGACCAGCTGCCGCTGCCGAGCGCGGGCTGGGGGTTGGAGAGGCTGGAGAGCAGCTGGGCCGACTGAGTTCCCAGCTCTTGCTGAACGGCCATCGCCTGGCTCTCGTCGACCATCAGCTGACTGGTGTCGGTGCTGACCACCCGCTGGTCCTTCTGCATGTTGCTCACCAGGGCGGCCACCTGCGAGGCGATCGCCGCTGGCAGGGTGGTGCTGCTAAGGAACTGGGAGAGGCTGGGGGCGGCCAGGGCGTCGGCCACCGCCTGGCTGCCGGTGCCGTCCACGTAGGCGGTGCTGACCAGGTTGGTGAGGGCGTTGCGATCTCCCGCCATCTGCTGTTGCAGGACCGCCGCCGTCTCCTGGTCGGAGGCCAGCCGCTGGTTCAACTGCTGCAGGTAGCTCTGTTCGGCTGCCACCTTGACCAGCAAAGCCCTCACCTGCCCCTGGGCGTTGAGGTCACCCTCGGCCTTGAGCACGTTGAGCAGATTGGTCAGGCGGGCGCTGCTGGTGGCCGTGCCCTGCTTGGCAAAGGCCGCCGGCCCCGGTCCCATAACCGCTGAGACCCAGACCATGCTGGCCATAGCGAACGCAAGCGAGGCATGCCGAAGAATTCGGGCTCCGCGCATCTGTCCTCCCACATAGCGCGACCTTTACGAGGTGGGACCCTAACCGATCCGGGGGGCGCCGGTCAACCTCCCTCTCGCTCCCCGAGGTCCCGGGCGGAATTCAGGTCGAAGCCGTGGACCAGATCGACCAGGCGCCTCAGCTGATCCGGGTCGGAGTCGGGCAGGACCCCATGCCCTAGGTTGAATATGTGCCCGGGCCGGCCGCCGGCCTGCCTCAGGACCGCCTCGGCTGCAGGCTTCAGGACCGGCCACGGGCAGAGCAGCAAGGCGGGGTCCAGGTTGCCCTGGATGAAGCGGTCGCGTCCCACCGCTCCCCATGCCTGATCGAGCGGCAGGCGCCAGTCCACCGAAACTCCGGGGGCGCCGGTGGCGGCGATCTCCTCCAGCAGGTGGGCAGAACCAGTGGAGAAGTAGATGGCGGGCGCGCTGCTGGCCAGGGTGCTGAACAGGCGGCTGAGGTAGGGGGCCACCTGGTCCTTGAACGCGCTCGCGTCCAGGACCCCTGCCCAGCTGTCGAAGACCTGCAGCAACTGGGCTCCGGCTCGAGCCTGGGCGAGGAGGTACCGGGAGATCACCTCGGTGAGGGTCGCCATCAGCTGGTGCCAAAGGCCCGGCTCCCCGTGCATCAACGCCCGCACATGGGGGTAGTCGCGGGAGCCACGGCCCTCCACCAGGTAGCACGCGAGGGTGAACGGGGAAGCGGCGAAGCCGATCAGCGCGGCTCTGTCTCCCAACCGCTCGCGGGCGATCCTGAGGGCGGCGAACAAATAGGGCGTCGCCTCCTCCGCGGTCACCACCTGGATCCGCTCCACCTGGGCCCGGCTCCGGATCGGATCCCCCACCACCGGGCCCACCCCCTCCTGGATCTCAAACTCGATGCCCATGCCCTCCAGGGGCAGCATGATGTCGGCGAATAGCACCGCGGCATCCACTTCCAGCAGGTCGACGGGCATGCAGGTCACCTGGGCACACAGCTCCGGCTGGTGCACCATCTCCAGTAGGCTCAGTCGCTGGCGCAAGGAGCGGTACTCTGGCAGAGACCTCCCCGCCTGACGCATGAACCAGACCGGGGTGGCGTCGACCGGTTCCCGGCGACTGGCGGCCAGCAGGCGGGCGGCGGGATTCACAGCGGCGGGGGCAGCATCAGCAAGACCCGGTGAGCATGACAAATTCCAGGTCCTCTCGGCTGGCGGCAGGTTACGCCGCGGTCGCCCACCCCGGCCCCGCCGCGGCCTGCACCGCCCTCACGGCCATGGCCGGTTGGAGCGCCGCCCGCCAGTCGGCCGGGCCTCCCGTGGGATGGAGGCACCGGCTGCTGCTGGCCACCTCCGCCATGTTCCTGGCTCAGATCAGCACCGGTAGCCTGAACGACTTCTTCGACCGTGCCTCCGACGAGCTCCATCAGCCCTACAAGCCGATTCCGCGCCGCGACCTGACCGCCGCCCAAGCGCTCGCCTTCAGCCTCTCCACCGGGGCCGGCTCGCTGCTGCTGGCGGCCAGGTGCGGCCGCCCCGCGCTCAAAACCATGGCCTTCGGCCTAGCCAGCGGCTGGGCCTACGACGCTGGCCTCGACCGCCGGCCGGAATCCTGGCTGCCCTTCCTGACGGGGATCGCCACGGTGCCCTGGCTGGGGCCGGTGGCCGTGGGCGTGGAGGTTCCCCGGCCCTGGTTCACGGTCGCTATCGGCGGAGCCCTGGGGGTCGGCCTGCACCTTGCCAATGGGGGTCCGGACATCGAGCGGGATCGCCTGGCTGGGCGGCGCAGCCTGCCGGTCCTGCTGGGGCCCAGGAGGACCCGCCTGGGCACCCATCTGGCGCTCACGGTCGCGGCCGCCCTGGTGGTGGCCAGCAGTCCGGGCCGGGGTCGCCATCTGGCTCGGGCTGGAGCTCTGGCCTGCCTCGGGCTATTGGGGGCTGACCGCCTGGTGGCCAAGCCGGGCCGGGGCCCAGGCCAGCATCCTTTCGTGCTGCCGGTGCTGGGGGCCGGGTGCCTGGCTGGGGGCTGGCTGTGCGGAGCGGCGCGGGAGGGTGGAGGGCCGGCGGGTGCCCTCCCGGCGGCCACGGTCGCCTCCGGAAGCGCCCCCGGTCTGACCCCAGGCTGACCTCTCCGCAGCGGGTGCGCCCGCGGGCGTTTGGGATCCCGCCGCGACGGGTGGGGGGGGTCGGCAACTGGTGGCCGAGAAGTGAGCGCGGAGTCCCCTGAGCGTCAGGCAGCGACCCTGCACAGGTTGGCGCGACGGGAGAGGATCAAGACGGCCCATCCTCGCCAAGACCGTAGTTGGGAAAGTGGTAGGCGAGCTCACGAGCCAGCAGGCCGCCGTGCCCGAGCGAGCTCAGGAACTCGGCGTCCAGGCCACCTCCGGAGAAGCGTCGCGAGAGCAGGATGTCGAGGACAGTCCGGCGGGAGAACATGCCGCAGGAGGAGACCCCGATGGCGGTGCACCCTGACATCTCCGCCAGCCAGTAGCTGCTGCCCGGGTGCACCGGAAGGCCACGGCGCACCGGCCTGGCGCCGGCGGCGAGCAGGGCCGTCCAGGGCGGGTCCAGGGGATCGGTGGACGCCACCCCGGCAAGCAGCAGCAGCTCGCAGCCGCTGGCCCTCTCCCGCAGCGCCGCAGGGTCCGCAGACTCCCGCTGGGGGAGGTAGCTGAGGCCCACCAGGCTGCCCCCGAACCATTCGACCTTCCGGTGCAGGGCCGCCTCAAAGCGCTCCCGGCGGGCCCCGGAGAGCGCCTCGCACACCACCACATCGACACGTAGAGGCAGGAACGGCCTGACATCGAGAAGCGGGCGGGGGAGCTGGGCCAGGCCCTGCTCGGCTGCGACCAGCACCGACTCCGGGACTCCCAGAGGGGTGACCTTCACTCCCGCGACCGCCCGTCCCGCCTCCACCGGCATGCCATCGGGCAGCGTGAACACGGTCACGTCCGGCTGGCTGTTGAGTCGGCTCAGGGCGGCCTGATCGACCGCCACCAGCCCCCGCTGGGAGGCCCGGCAGGTGACCTGGGACTCCACCGGCCGGCCTTGCAGAACCCCATCCCCAGCGACCGCCCGGGCCAGGCGGCGGGCGGCCTCGTCTTCGTGGACATCGCCCTCATCCAGGAAGACCAGGTGCAGCGGCCGGGTCTCGGCTGCGTCCAGGCTGATGTCGTCGGCCCGCTCCAGGCGGTGGCCCTTGCCCAGGATCACGGTCCCGTCAGCGGCCCTGAGGTCCTGGCAGAGGATCCCGCCCAGCCAGGCCGAGGACGGCCCTCGCAGCGCCTCCGCCGGTAGCAGCTCAGCGCGCAACGATGACCCCGGCCGACGCCTGGATCGCGGTGGTCAAGGTCACTGCCCTTCGCCACCGCCGACTCTCGCATTGCCGACCAGGGCCCGCCGGTAGTCCTCCGGGGTGTCACAGTCCAGGGGCCGCCACAACTCCGGCAGCTCGACCCAAGCCAGCCGGGCCCCCAGCCCGTGCAGGATTGCCCGCGCGCCGACATCGCCCTTTAGCCGCGCCACCAGGGGCCACGTGGAGGGGCCCAGTGCCACCGGGTGGCTGGGGATCCCACCGCTGCCGCCATAGCCGGAGGCCCAGGCGTCGAAACCACCGCGGGCGACAGCCTCCAAGAGGGCCCGGACCGCCTCGGCCCTCATCCCCACCTGGTCCACCAAGCCGACCAGGACCGCCGCGGCGGACGGCGCCGCTCGCAGCGCCGCGCTCAAGCCCGCCCGGAGCGACTCGGACTGGCCGCGGGCGGCTGTCGGGCAGCCCACCCAGAGCACATCGCCCACCGCTCCGGCTCGCTCGCGCAGCCACCCGGGGTCCTCGGCCACCACCAGCACCGGCGCGGCGCCTCCCCGGTGGGCGGCGGCGCAGGCATGCTCCAGGAAGCTGGCTCCCTCCCAGCGCAACAGCGGCTTGGGGCGCCCCATCCGAGCGCTCCGGCCGGCGGCCAGAACCACCAGTGGCTGAGGAGCCGGCGACCTGTCCCGGGTCACGCCGGGGCGGCCGCGGACCTGAGCTCGCCTCCGGATCGTCCGTAGCGGACCGCCACCAGCTCGGCGAGGATCGAAAGCGCCATCTCAGCCGGGGTGGCTGCCCCCAGGTCCAGCCCCACCGGGCCGTGGATCCGCTCCAGGTCCGCGGGGGTGGCGCCCGCCGCCAGCAGCCGCTCGCGCCGGCTCGCCTGGGTCTGGCGGCTGCCGACGGCACCTATGTAGCCCACCCGGCCGCCGATCAGGGTCAGCAGGGTGGGGTCGTCGAACTTGGGGTCGTGAGCCAGGCAGACCGCCGCATCACGAGGCCCCAGCGGGATCTGGGCCAGCCCCCGCTCCGGCCACTCCAGCAGCAACTGGTCGGCGCTCGGGAAGCGCTCCCTGGTGCAGAAGCGCTCCCGCGGGTCTATCACCGTCACCTGGTACCCGATCGACTTGGCCAGCTCGGTCAGCACGCTGCCGGTGTCGACCGCTCCCACGATCACGAGCTTGGGGGCCGGCACCAGCGGCTGCACGAACACCGACCCCGCGACCAGCCGCTCGACGCCGGAGAGGCCGCTGCGCAGTCGCCGCTGCACCGCCGCCCTGAGCTCCGCTGGGTCGCCGAACGCCTGCGAGTCGCCGACCAATCCGTCCTCGGTCACCAGGGCGCTGGTGGCCAGGGCCGGCCCATCGAGCAGGGTGCACCAGGCGACTGGTTGCTCCGACCCCAGCGCCTCCCGAAGGGCGGCCACCACCGGGTCTGGGCGGCTCCACTCGAGCCGCTGGACGAAGACATCCACCTCGCCGCCGCAGGCCAGGCCCACCGACCAGCCCAGCTCGTCAGCGATCCCGTAATGGAGGACGCGGGCCGGAGCCTCCCCATTGAGGGTGCGCAGCGCCTCCTCCACCACGTCCGCCTCCAGGCAGCCGCCGCTGACCGAGCCCACCATGCGGCCGTCCGGGGCGACCGCCAGGCGCGCCCCGGGGGGACGGGGCGTGGAGCCGGCGGCCCCCACCACGGTGGCCAGGGCCACCGCCGGGACATCCGCCGACCAGCTGTCGAGGGTGGCCATCACCTCACGCATGCTCGATCCCCCTGGGGCGGGTTGGAAACTGGCGCCGGACGGGACGCCGGAGCAGGCCGGTCTGGAGCAGCCGGCTGAGCTCGTCCAGGCTCTCCAGATTGTGCACCGGCACGATCCCGTCCAGAAACGGCAGGGCCGCTCGCATGCCGGCGGCGGAGGGCTGGAACTGGGGATCGCCCATGCGGGGATTGCACCAGATCAGTCGCCAGCTGGCGCGCTGGAGCCGGGCCGTGGCGGCCGCCAGCCGAGTCGTGTCGCCCACCTCCCAGCCGTCGCTCAGCACAATCGTCACCGGCGCCCTGGCGAGGGCGCGGTGCCCCCACTTGGAGAGCAGCTCCTGGAGGCACTCGCCGATCCGGGTGCCGCCAGCCCAATCGTCGACGGCGGTTCCCACCGCCTGCAGCGCACGCCCGGGGTCGGGCTGGCGGAGCTCCCGAGTCACCCGGGTCAGCCGGGTGCCGAAGACGAAGGCCTCGCTGGAGTGGGTGGAGCGTTCCAGGGCGTGCAGGAACCGCACCAGCACCCGGGAGTAGCGCTCCATCGAGCCGCTGACGTCGCAGATCACGAGGAGCGGGCGGGGCCGCCGCCGGCGCCGGCTGTGCACCAGGGAGAGCCACTCTCCCTGGTGCCGCAGGGCCGACCGTTGCGAACGACGCCAGTCGATCTGGTGGCCCCGACGGGTCGGCCGGCGCTGGCGCGAAGGACGCTCCGGGTGATGGGCGCCGAGCCTGGCCACCGCCCGTTCCAGATCGCGCAGCTCCTCTGGGGTGCAGGCGCCGAAATCCAGCTGGCGCAGTCGCTCGTCGGGGCTGGCCAGGCCCCGTGGGGGCCGCTCAGCGGAGCTCCCCGCGCCGCCGTCTGGGGCGGGTCCGGCGGCGGCCACCCGCACGGTCAGCAGGGGAAGTCCCCTGGCCTCAGGTGCCGAGGCGGTGCCTGCGAACGTGCGCAGAAAGACGGCGTCGAACACCGCGTAGTCGGAACGGCTGTGACACCAGGTCGCCCGCAGGGCGGCGCGCAGGTCCTCCAATCTCGCCACCCCGACCACGCCGGCAGCTCGCAGGCCCCAGGGCACATCCGCCGGCCCCACCGCCAGGCCCGCTTGCCGGAGCTCCCGGGCGAAGGCGACCAGGTGCCGCAGCAGGGCCGGTTCAGAGTCCGGATTGGGCATGGCTCACCAGCTCCGCCAGCCGCATCTCCCTCATGGTCGCCAGGTCCTCCTGATATTTGAGCAGGCTCCCGAGGGTGGCCTCGACCGTTTCCACGCTGAGGGTGTCGCGCTCCAGGGCCACCAGAGCTGCCGCCCAGTCCAAAGTCTCCGCCACTCCGGGGACCTTGTACAGCTCCAGCTGGCGCAGGCTCTGGACGAACGCCACCACCTGGCGGGCCAAGGCGGGGCCCACCCAGGGCGCCCGGAGGCGGACGATGGCGAGCTCGGCCTCCGCCGTGGGGTAGTCGATCCAGTGAAAGAGGCAGCGGCGTTTGAGGGCATCGTGGAGGTCTCGCGTGCGATTGGAGGTGCAGATCACCGCCGGCGGCCGGCGGGCCCGCAGGGTTCCCAGCTCGGGGATGGTCACCTGCCAGTCGGAGAGCATCTCCAGGAGGAAGGCCTCGAACTCATCGTCGCTGCGATCCAACTCGTCGATCAAAAGCACCGCCCGGCCCTGGTCGGGCGGATCGAGGGCCTGCAGCAGGGGGCGGCGGATCAGGAACCGATCACTGAAGACGTCAAGCCCCGCCTCCCCGCTCACCTCCTGCTGCCGGATTGCCAGCAGCTGCTGAGGATGGTTCCACTCATAGACCGCCTGGCTGATGTCGATGCCCTCGTAGCACTGCAGCCGGATGAGGGGAGCGCCCAGGCACTGGGCCAGGGTTTTCGCCAGCTCCGTCTTCCCCACCCCGGCCTCGCCCTCCAGCAGCAGGGGGCGCTCGAGCCGCAGGCTGAGGTAGCACGCGGTCGCGAGGGCGCGATCCGCCAGGTAGCCCGCGGCGGCGAGGCTGCGGGCCATGTCGTCCACGCTGGCCAGCTCAGGCGCCCCGGGCCACCCCTGGGAGATTGCCGGGGGTGGCCCGCTGGCACCGGCTGTGCTTGGTTCCAACCGGTTAGGGGCTGGGAGACCGCCGCCCGGCGCTGGCTGGCCATCTCACGCAGCCTGCTCCAGGGCCCTGCGGGTCAGCACCCGGGCCAGATGACGCCGGAAGTCGGCCGAGGCGCGGACATCGCTGCTGGGCTCCAGCCCGTCGGAGGCGTGGGCCGCGGCCTCGGCGGGGGTGGCCCCTGAAGCGAGCGCGGCCTCCACGCTGCGGGCGCGCACCGGAGTCGGCCCGACATGGGTCAGCCCCACCCTCCAGCCGGCCTCGGTGCGCTGCACCCCGGCGCCCACGATCGCCCAGTCGAACAGGCGGCGCCGGAACTTGAGGTAGCGGCGGGGCCCGGCAGCGACCGGGAAGACGACCTCGCAGACCAGCTCATCCAAATCGAGCGGGGTTGTGAAGAGGTGCTGGAAGAAGTCCGCCGCCGCGATCCGGCGGCGGTCGGTGACGATCATGGCGTCCAGCATCATGGCCAGCGTCGGATAGTCGCCGGCCGCGTCGGCATGAGCCATGACGCCGCCCAGAGTGCCGCGGCTGCGGATCTGAGCGTCCCCCACCTCGCTCGCCATCTCTGCCAGCAGTGGCAGGTGGCGTTGCACGACCTCCGACCGGGCGAGCGTCGAGTGCCGGGTCAGGGCGCCGACCCGCAGATGCCCGTCCTCAACCCGGACGTAGTCGAGCTCGCGCAGCGAGTTGACGTCCACCAGGTGGGTGGGTTGGGCCAGCCGCATGCGCATCATCGGGAGCAGGCTCTGACCTCCCGCGATCACCTTGGCCTCCGGCCCGGCCTCCCCCAGCTGGGTCACTGCCTCGGCCACAGAGTGGGCCCGAGAGTAGTCGAATGCGGCTGGTATCACCGTGCTGCCTCCTGAATCATCCGCCAGATCCGCTCGGGGGTGGCGGGCATGTCCACATGGTGGATTCCCAAGGGGCTCAGGGCGTCGCAGATGGCGTTGATCACCGCCGCCGAGCTGGCGATGGTGCCCGCCTCGCCGATGCCCTTGACACCGAGCGCGTTGGTCGGGCTGGGAGTCACGGTGCGATCCAGGGTTGGGACCGGCAGCTCGTTCATGGTCGGAATCAGGTAGTCCACCATGGTCCCGGTCACCAACTGGCCACTCTCCTGGTCGTACACCACCTCCTCGTAGAGCGCCTGGGAGATTCCCTGGGCGATCCCGCCGTGCAGCTGGCCCTCCACGATCATCGGATTGATCACGTTGCCGCAGTCGTCCACGGCCACGTATTTCTGGATTGCCACCGCGCCGGTCTCGCGGTCCACCTCCACCACGCAGATGTGGGCCCCGAACGGCCAGACGAAGTTGGGCGGATCGAAATAGGAGACCGCCTCCAAGCCGTGTTCCATGCCCTCTGGCAGATCGCCTCCGTAGGCGGCCAGGGCGACCTCCTGGACGGTCTTGTGAGCGGCTGGATTGCCCTTCACCGAGAAGGTTCCCTGGGCGAAGTCCAGATCGTCCGGAGATGCCTCCAGGAGGTGGGCCGCCAACTGGCGGGCCTTCTCCCGGACCACCGTCGCCGCCTGGTGCAGCGCCATCCCTCCGACCGCCAGGCTGCGGCTGCCATAGGTGCCGTAGCCGAACGCCGGCCCCTCCGCGGTGTCCCCGTGGTGAAGCTCGATCGCCTCCAGGGGCAGTCCCAGAGTGTCGGCGACGATCTGGGAGAAGGTGGTGTCGTGCCCCTGCCCGTGGGCGTGGGTGCCGACGTAGGCCGCCACCGACCCCGAGGGCAAAAACCGGATCTCAGCCGCCTCCACCAGGGCTATCCCGCCGGTCGCAGCGGCCGTGGGCTGACTGGGTCCGAAGCCACAGATCTCGACCCAGGTGGAGAGCCCCACCCCAATCAGGCGACCCTCCTGGCGGGCCTTCGCCTGGCGCTGCCGCCAGCCCGGATAATCCACCAGCTCCAGGGCGCGGTCGAGGCTGCCGTCGTAGTTGCCGGAGTCATAGGTGAGCCCGAAGTTGTTGACGAAGGGGAACTCCTGGGCGAAGTTCTTGCGGCGCAGCTCGGCGGGGTCCATGCCGAGCTCCTGGGCCACCCGGTCCACCATCCGCTCGCAGAGATGGGTGCCCTCGGGCCGCCCGGCGCCGCGGTAGGGGTCGGTCGGCACCTTGTTGGTCAGAACGCCGATGGTGCGGGCGGAGATCGCCTCCCAGCGATAGACGCCCCCGGACATCAGGCAGGCGCAGGCCTGAAAGGCGCCGAAGGTGCCGTGGTAGGCACCCAGGTCGAGGACCTGGGTCAGCCTAAGGCCCAGCAGGGTGCCGTCTCGCAGGGCCGCCGCCTCGGCGGTGAAGACCTGGCCGCGGCCGTGGATGGTGGTCATGATGCTCTCGGTCCGGGTCTCGATCCAGCGCACCGGCCGAGAGAGGATGCGCGAGGCCGCCGGCACCAGGTAGTCCTCGGGGTAGGGGCTAATCTTGCTGCCGAAACCACCGCCGACATCGGGCGAGACCACCCGCACGTGGCTCTCCGGCAGCCCCATGGCCCCGGATACGAAGAGTCGGATGAAGTGCGGATTCTGACTGCTCAGCCAGAGAGTCAGGCGCTCGTCGTAGGGGGAGTACTCCGCCATCACGCCCCGCGGCTCGATGGCGGTGGGGGCGAGCCGTTGCTGCAGGATCCGCTCGCTGACGCGGATCTCGGCTCTGGCGAAGGCGGCCTCGATGTCGCCCCCGGCGTAGGTCATGTCCCAGCCGATGTTGTCGGGCCCGTCGCTGTGGGCTTTGAGGCTACCCTCGGCCATCGCGGCCTCGGGGTCGACCACCGCCGGGAGCGGCTCGTACTCCACCCGGACCAGCTCGGCGGCATCCGCGGCCAGATGGCGGTCGGTGGCGATCACAACCGCTACCGGCTCGCCCTGAAAGCACACCTCGGACTCCGCGATGGGGAAGCGCTCCGGCACGTACTTCTTGTCCGGCGCGAAGGCGGGGGTCACCGGCATGCTCCCCGATATCTGCGCCTTGAAGTCCTTGGCTGTGAGCACTGCCAGGACTCCCGGGGCCGACCGGGCCGCGGTCACGTCAATGCCGACGATGCGGGCGTGGGGATGGGGGCTGCGCACCACCGCCATGTGGGTCAGCCCGGGCAGCACGTGATCCTCGATGAAGCGGCCCCGGCCGGTTATGAGGCGGGGGTCCTCCCGCCGTTGCACCCGGGCGCCGATGAGCTGGCTGACGGCCATCGCCCTACCCTCCCATGGGGGCCGCGGCCCCTGCGCGCATCGCCTCGCCGGCCGCCTTGACCGCCTTCCGGATGTTGACGTAGCCGGTGCAGCGGCAGAGGTTGCCCTCCAGGCCGCGCCCGATCTCCTCATCACTGGGGTCGGGGTTGTCGGCCAGCAGGGCGGTGGCCGCCATGATGAAGCCGGGGGTGCAGAAGCCACACTGCAGCCCGTGCTGTTCCCAGAAGGCGGTCTGCAACGGGTGCAGCTCCCCGGGCGCCGCCAAGCCCTCGATGGTCGTCAGGCTGGTCCCCTCGGCCTGCAGCGCGAGCATGTTGCAGGACTTCACCGGGGCGCCGTCCAGGAGCACCGTGCAGGCGCCGCACTGGCTGGTGTCGCAGCCCACGTGGGTGCCGGTCAGTCCGCACACCTCACGCAGGTAGTACACCAGCAGGAGCCGGGGTTCGACCTCGTCGACCCGCTCCACGCCATTGATCTTCAGCCGCAGAGTCTGCCCCATCGCCACCCTCCATTCGAGCGGTCCGCGCGGCGCCCCTCAGGCGGTGGCTCGAGCCCGGCACGCGCCGCCGGGAGCGTCATCGCCAGGGCCCGCGGCCCCACGCCATCGGCGCAGTATGGTCCTTTCGGTGAGGCTTCGCAATGGCGACCCGGGGCGGTCTCTGGCGCGGTCGGCGAGCGGACCCGGAGGCATTCCGGCGGCGAGCCGCCTGGCGCCGTTCCGAGGGCTGGCGCCAGCGACAGTTTCAGCCCCGGGTCGGCCCCTGCCCAACCTCCGAATCACGATCCGGACTGGCAGCGCCGGGCTCCCGAGTGCCCGCTTCGCGCCGGGCGGCGCTCGAGGGGCCAGCCGCGCCCACGAGAACCTCTCCCCGGATCAGGCGGGATAGCATTGGCTGGTGGCAGATCCGGCTGACGACCAGGCCGCCGGGGAGGGCATCCGCGACTACGGCGGAGATGGCCCGGAGCTGAGAATCCGGCCGGCTCCGGAGCAGCGGGCGCGCGCTGCCGTGACCGCCGCCCTGTGGGTCGGGTTGCTGCTCTTGCCGGTGGGGCTGGTGATGGCTCTGCTGGCCCGGTCCCTAGTGTGGGTCGGGGTGCTGGAGGGCTGGGCGGTGCTGCTGGCCGCCCTGTCCTACTTCGGGCAGGCGCACAACGCGGTCTTCGTCGGCGACGCCGGGATTCGGCGGATCTCACGAGGCTGCAACGTGACCGCTCCCTGGGCCCACCTGGAGTCGGTCGAGGTCAGCCTCCCTGGCCACCGGATCGTGGTCCTCAAGATCAACTCCGACGACTTTCAGGTCAAGAAGCGCGGGCGGGGCCGCTCCCGGGCCGCCGAGGTGATGCAGCGGTACGCGCCGGAGGGCTTCCAGTTCCGACTCGATCGGGCGAGCGCGGATCGGCTGGTGTCCAGCATCGCGCGGCGGCGGCCTGACCTGCCTGGCGTCGCCAGCTGGGAGCGTGACAGCCGCCCGTAGCCACTGTGGAAACTCCAGTGAGCCCACTGCCGGATCCCCCCTTGCGGGCTCCTCATTCCAGGGCTCGGTTCGGTTTTGACCTCATCGAGTACCGCCCGCGCCCATGAACGAGTTTGAGGGGGAGTGACGGGGGCCGAGATCGTCCCCCGCCGGAAGCCGCTGGTCAGTCTCTCAGGCGTGGTCCTGATCGGATTCGGCCCGCAGCCGAGAGCGCAGCCGCAGGCGTTCCTGGGCGCGGCGTTCCTCCAGCCCGGCCACCAGCCGCTCTCCGGCATCCACCATCTCCCTCACGATCTGGTCCAGGGAGGGGTCCTGATGGGCGGCCGGCTGCTCGGCCAGCCTCTCCATCCGGCGCAGGAGCGACCTGGCGTCGCGGGCGGCCGCATCGAGCGCCTGGAGCCCGGCCACCCCGCCAAGCTCGGGCAGGTCAGGCATGCCGAGCTCGCTGGGCTCCCCGGTAGCAGGGCACCAGCAGGGCTCCGGCTCCCAGGTACGAGCCGGCCATGATCGCGAATCCGGTGCCGAAGCCGAGGTGCTGGATGGCCTGTCCCACACCGATGATCCAGAGCGACCCTATTCCGTAGCTGATGGCGAAGTAGAGCCCGAAGACCGCCGACTGGGCCTGGGCGGTGACGCCGTCGCTGAGCAGCGCCTGGATGAGGGGGTTCTCGACGTAGGCCACCAGCCCCACCACCAGACCCAGGGCTGCCAGCGCCGCCACCGGGAAATGGGTGGCCTGGCCGAAGGCGAACACCGCCACCGCCGACAGCCCGTAGGCGGTCCACAGCACCGGCACCCGGCCGAAGCGGTCGGAGAGGGGTCCCCCGACCAGGGGTCCAAGCACGGCTCCCAGCAGGACCAGATTGAAGATGACCCCGACCGTCAGCTCCGGCAGGTGCGCCCCGTCTCGAAGGTAGAGGGGGATGTACGCGTTCAGGGTCCCCAGACCGCGGCCCCCCGCGGCCACGGTGCCCGCCAGGATCGCGAACACCGCCACCTTGGGGTCGATGAACTGGGACCGGCGGAGACGGGGAAGTTGGAAGCGCGGGGCGCCCGCCACCCGTGCCACCCGGTGCTCCCGGGGCACGGGCGGAAAGGTCAGGAGCAGGATCAGGGACATCACCATCAGCGGGATGGACATCAGCAGCAGGGTGGGGCGCCACCCCCAGGACGAGATCAGAAGCGCGGCCGGGATCGGCACCACCAGCGAGCCGACGCTGCCCCCGATGGTGGCCACGCTGAGGGCGGTGCCGCGCCGCTCCGGATATACCCGGGTCGCCACCGCGCTGCCCACCGGGTGCTGCTGACTCGCCGCCAGCGCCCCCAGGCCCTGGCCCGCCGCGAATACGAAATAGGCGGGCGCCAGGCCCTGGATGATCGCGCAGAGCCCGACCACCAGATTCTGCCCGCCCAGGATCCAGCGCGCCGCCACCCGGCGGCCCACGAAGCCGGCCGTCGCCTGGGTCAGCCCGCCGACCACCCCGATCACACCAACCGCCAGCCCCAGGGTCGCGTAGTTGAGATGGAAGGCGACCAGGATGGCGGGATAGGTGAGCGGCAGCAGCCCGGAGTACATGTGCTGGCTGGCGTGCGAGGCTGCCACCAGCCCCAGAGCCCGTTTCCGCTTGACAGCGGGCGCGGCGGTGACGGACTCGACTGGCACGCGACCAGGATAGAGCCAGCTCAGCTGCCGGCCGGAGCCGCCGCCGGTCCGTAGATGAAGCCGGCCAGGCGTTCGGCGGAGCTTCCGGTCGTGCCCGCCGCCACCCCGCGTAGATCGACGTAGGGCGGGAGCGGTCCAGGCAGATCCCAGTTGGACTCGGCCACGGTGTAGTCCCCGGCGCTGTCGACCCCCACCACGAAGGCCACGTGGCCGTCGCCGCTGTCGGAATAGACGGCTATCGCACCCAGCTCCGGAGCTGGCCCCACCGAGAACCCGGCCCGGGCCGCCAGCGCCAACCACTGGCCGGCATTGCCGCCCAGCAAACCCTGATCGGTGTGCCAGGTAACCAGCCGCCGGGTGGCCACATACCAGGTGCACTGGCCGGTCGCGAAGCCCTCGTACCCGGCCGGGAACGGGGCGGGCGCGCCCGTGCACGAGGAGGGGTCCATCGCCAGCCCACCGGGCTCCGGCCCGCAAGGCAGCGCCCAGGTGGGGAAGGCCGGGGTGCCGGCCAGAAGGTCGTGTCCGACCGGCAGCATGAATCCCCCCGGGTCGGGCAGCAATCCGCTCAGGGCGGGCCAGGCCGCTGCGGCCGCCCCCGACCCCAGCAGTCCCACCAAGGAGAGCGTGACCAGGAGGGGCAGCGCGCACCCCGCCAGCGCCAGCGCCGACACGCCCCTGGTGAGCGGGTTCAAAGCGGGCCGGCCAAGCCGCTCACGCCGGCGATGCCGGCCGGACGGGCCTGGCGTCGGTGCTGAGGGCGTGATGCCAGGCCGGGGGGGCCGACCCGGTGAAGGCAGCCCGCTCACGTCCGACCAGTACCAGTCCCGACCCGGGCTCGGCATCGCGGAGCAGGTCACATTCCGCCGGCGAGAGGCCGAATGCCTGCCGAAGCGCGGGGATGGCCACCTCCTCCTGGCGCAGCAGGAGCTTGGTGTGACAGTTGCGGATGATCACGTTCCCCACCTCCGAGTTGAGGAAGTCCTCGACCACCTGGGAGACCACCAACAGCCCCGCCCCCAGCTTGCGCAGCCTCCGACTGAGCCCCTCCAGGGCGACCGCGCTCCGGGCCGACGACAGCAGCACCTCGGCCTCGTCGACCAGGATCAGGCGGGGGAGCTCGGGGGACCCCGAGAGCTCCGCCTCCAGGTGCAGGAGCACCATCTGCATGACGGCGGGCAGCAGCCGCTCGCGGTCGCGCCGCACCCGGGACAGCGAGATCACCCCGGCCAGCGGCAGGCTGCCGTCGAAGACCCCGGCGTCGGGGCCCTGGGTGAAATGCCGGAGCCGCCCCGCCAGCAGCCGCGCCCCCATCCCATCGAGCTCGGCCACCAGGTCGGCCAGGCGGGCGCTCCCAGGTTGCCGCTGAAGGGTCTGGAGCAGCGCCTCCTCCAGGGCCTCCGCCAGCTCGTCGGACAGGGCGCCCTCCTCCCCGCGTCCCATCGCCAGCCGCTCCAGCACCGGCATCGCGGCGGCCGCCCGCTGCGCCACCTCCGGCAGGGCCTCTCCGTGGCCCGGTGGCCCCAGCGGGTTCAGGCCGCTGCCTGGTTGCAGCCCCAGCTCCACCACGGCCTCCCCCAGGAGCTGGGCCAGGCCCCGGTACTCGCCCACCGGGTCGATGCAGTGCAGCCGGCACCCGGCCAGTCCCAGACGGGTTGCCAGCAGCTTTGCGGTGTAGGACTTGCCGGCCCCGGAGGTGCCCAGGACAATGATGTTGAAGTTGGGATTGCGCGACGAGAAGGGGTCCACCACCACCAGCTCGCGCGAGACCAGGCTGGGGCCGAGCAGGACGCCTTCGGTGGTGGAGAGGCCCGCCCGGATGAAGGGCAGGGCGGTGGCCAGCGCGCTGGCGGTCATGTCCCTCCCCCACCCCACCGGGTCCGCACCCAGGGGCATGGTCATCCGATACCCGTCGGCCTGTCGGTGCGTCAGGGGGACCGCGGTGCAACCCAGCTCGGCCAGGCGACCCACCAGCTGGTGCCAGGCGCGCTCCAGCTGCGCGTCCGAGCCGGCCTCCAGGGTCATGCCGATGGCCATCTGGAAGAGTTGCTCCTCTTCCATCAGGACCCTCTCCTCCAGCTCCAGGGCATCGCCGAGCGCGGCCTCGGTGCCCCGGTCCGGCCGCTGGCCCCGCAGGTGGTCGACCTGGAGGCTGGTCTCGAAGCTACGGATCCGGCGGCGGAGATGGGAGAGGCTGGCCAGCTTGGGGACCGGGTAGATGTGTTCGACCAGGCGCAGATCGCAGGGTGGGGCCAGCAGCACCGGGGCCAGCCAGCCCAGCCCAACCCGCCGGGGGTACCCCGTGATCACCAGGCTCCGGACCGACCTGCCGTCGACCAGGAGGCGCCGGGGCCCGACCTCGGCCCGCCCGGGCGCGAGCCAGCTGGCGAAGGTGGCTGGCTGCCGGCCGCTCCGGCCGCCCGTCCAGCTCTGCAACAGCTCCAGCCATTGGCCGTCGTCCAGGCGCCGGGATCGCAGCCCCACCCTCTCCAGCCCAGCCCCCACCGCCAGACAGCGCTGGTCGAGGTCGACCGCCGGACGCCCGCTCCGACCCCGACCGAGGAGGGCCGTAATCCCCGCGCCCGGGCTCAGCGGGGGATCGGCCCAGATCACGAGCAGGTGGCGTTGGTGCTGAATCAGGCGATCGCGCACCAGATCACGCTGGAAGGCGCTGTCCGCGCCTGCCGAGGGACAGGCCGAGCTGAGTGGAGGGGGAGGCCGCCAATCCCGAGGCTTGGACAGGCAGTAGAGCGAGACTGGCCCCGGCAGTGCCGCCAGCATCTGCCGGTAGCGCCGCCAGATCCTGGTCCGCTCGGGCTCTCCCTGCAGAGCCAGGTTGAGCGGTTCCAGCTCGAGCGCTGCCCGCCACCCGCCCGAGCGCAGGCGAGCGGCGCTGTTCTCGAGGAACTCGGCGTCCACCAGCGCGGTGGTTGAGCTTCGGGACACCCCCGACCGGCCCCGACTCACGGTCGGCTCCAGCGCAGCTTGCCCGCGGCTGCCGGGGGATGGTCAACTGCCTGGAAGCGGTCCCGTGTCCGGCGCGGGCGGTCTCCCGGATGGGTCAGCGACCGGGGTTGCAACAGGTACAGGCAAAAGTCTCCGGCGAAGGCGTCCAGGCGGCGGCCTTCGCGCCGCCCGAAGGCCAGGGCCATCGCGGCGGCCACCCAGGGGGCGCTGGCCGAGAGGACCAGGACGGCGTCCGCGTGGAGCCGCAGGCCCAGATATGGCGGCAGTGCCGCCAGCGCCAACCAGCCCATCTGGGCGATCGTGAACATGCCCCAGCGGGCAGGGAGACTGGAGATCGGTTGGGGAACTTCAGCTTGCATCAGAGCTCACCGCCTCTGTCCGCCGGGGTCGGAGATCGTGGCTCCAGCCGGCCCCGGCGCAACTGGTTCAAGTAGCCCGCGTCCAGCTGGTGGACGAGCCGGCCCCCAGCCCGAACGTAGTCGGCTCCCAGGCCTTCCCCGCTGCCCGTGGACCGCGATCCACCCGCCTCGATGTCGGCGCTCAGCTCGGCCAGCCGATCCTGGTCGAGGCCGAGCAGGCGGCGCAGCTCAGATGGGTCCCCGGCCCTTCCGAGCAGCTGCCTGCCGATGTAATGCTCCCTCGACTCCCGGCCGGGGGCCGCCGGCCAGGGGGCGCCGCCCACTCTTCTCTCCTGGCCCTCCAGTTCGGCGGCCAACTGGTGGTCCTGGGGCGAGGGCTGCCCGACTGCGGACTGCACCGCCGGCGACAGCCTGGCCCCGAACCGGGACGCCCGCGGGCCCGCCTGCGAGCGCGCCAGGAGAGCCCCGCCGAGGAGCACGCCCCCGGAGGCTGACGCCAGCTGACGCAGGCCGTGGTAGGTGGACATCTCGCCGCGACTCAGGCGCCGGGGAACCTCCAGCATCAGCCAGACCGTGACTATCGCCAGCAGGCACTTGGCGAACTGGTCGCCGGGGTTGCCGCTGCCCACTGCCGCCAGCAGTCCCTGGCTGCCGGCGCCGCACTGGGGCGCCGCCTGCGGGGAGATCAGGGGACAGCTGCCGCTGGCGGCCACCGGGGCCAGCCCCGAGACGGTCGAGACGATTGCCACGAAGGCCAGGAAGACCAGGGTCTGGAGCACCACCACGGCGGACAGCTCGGCCACGGTCCGCCAGTAGCGGGCGAACAGCGGCCGGCCGCCGGGGAAGGCCAGCAGCAGGAAGGCCAGGCTGGAGCAGGCGGCCAGCAGCGCCAGGGCGATGTAGCGGGCGAGGTAGGTGAGCGCCAGCCAGAGGCCGAGCAGCGTGAGCACCGTGAAGGCCGCCATCCCCTGGAGCCCGTCGGGGACGTCGTAACCGTTGCGTCCGTGGGGCCCGACGCCGCTCCAGACGTCGGTGAAGGTGGGCACGGTGCCCCAATAGATGTCCGCGTACCGGCAATCGGCCGGGTTCTGGCCGTTGCCGGCCCGCGGCTCGCCGGGCAGTGGCAGCAAGTTGAGCTGCTCACTTCCCAGGATCGGGCTCCCCGAGCCCTCCAGGCAGTTCTGGTTCTGATTCTGGTTGACCTGGTTGTCGGTGTTGGTGCAGAGAGGTTGGTTGGGATCGGCTTGGCCGCGATCGCAGTTGGCGTCGTGCAAGGGGGGGCCGGAGAAGTTCTCGCTGCGATCCAGGACCTCCTTGACGAAGTCGGGGCTGCCGGTACCGATGCAGTGCGACTGGGTGAACCGAGGGTCCATCCAGGGGTCGACCAGAACCTGCTGCCGCGGCGATGACCCCGGCGAGGAGACGTGGATGCCGGGATGGGTGATCGGGCTGTCCTCAGGGCAATAGGCCGTCATCGCCAGCACGGTCATCATGTCCAGAGGCTGGGAACGGTGGCTCCCCAGCTCCTGGAATGTCTGCTGCAGCACCCCCTGCGAGATCCAGGTGCCGGCGTCGATGACCCGGCCGGCGAGGTGCAGTGGAGCCCCGGCCGCGATCACCCCGGCGGCCACCAGGCAGGGCACGATGCCGGCTCGCAAGTTGAGCTCCTGGCCGACCATGAAGAGCGCCACCTGCACCGCGAAGGCGACCACCAGCAGGCTCAGTGCCAGCGGGGTCAGGATCGCGTTGAGCCGCTGCACCCACGGGAGGCATCCCTGGGTGCCACACTCGTGGGCGGGCTCGCCCAGGCTGCCGTCGTAGTTGTCGACCACCGGATTGGTGCCAACCAAGGTGGTTATCAGCCGCCATGGCCCCGCCGTCACGGCCCCTGTCAGAGGGTCGACGTGGGCGGGGTCGGGGCTGCCGTCCAGGCTGCCCATGATCGTCACCGGCCCGGAGATGAAGGCGTCGATCACGTAGCAGATGGGGTCGGTGATCCCACCGCACTGCTGGCTGCTGGAGCCCGCCTGAGCGGCGGCCACCGGCGGGCTGGCCGCGGGTGTGGTCGGGATGGGACTCACCGGGGCTGCCAGCGGCCGGGCCGGAGCCGCCGAGCTGTCCTGGGCCGGCGCGCGGCTGCCGATCCACAGGACGGCGGCGGGAACCAGAATGGCGAGCCCCAGGACCGCCGGGCCCAGCAGCGGGTGCCGCGCCCGCCGTCGGTTCAGGGGCTGGTGGCTGAGCAGCTGCTGGTGGAGCAGGTGGTGTTGCTGCCTGACAGCCCCTCCACGAAGCTGAGGATGGCGCCCTCGTTGACCAGCAGCAGGACCCCGAGTAGGACCGTGACCAGACCCTGGATGGCGGCCGCTCGGCGCTGACTGTTGTCCATCGAGGTCATGTAACGGATCGCGGCGAAGCTGAGGCAGAGCACCGCCACGGCTCCCAGAGCCAGCGAAGTCACCGTGTGGATGACGCTGTCGAGCCCGGCTGCGAAGGTGGCCAGTACCGTCATGCCGAGATGGTTTCCGGCGGCTTGCAGGCCCGGTCGGTCACCCAGGGGAGGGGATCGGACCCCCGGGCCCCCGTCCTGCTCGGCCACTCGCGCAGGGATCGTCCGCGCGCCGGCCGGGGGATCTGGGACGGCGGGAGCCCCGAGCCGACCAGGCGCCGCAGGCGGGCGTCCTGATACCAGCGTCGCTGCCGGATCACCGCGGGCTGATCGCCACCGTGCAGGACCAGGGCGCGGTCATGGCGGATCCGCCTGATCTCGTCCGGCGGGAGCAGCGGGTGAGCTCCCATCGGCTCCCCCCGGCGGCCGTCGCGGAGGCCGTGGATGGTGGCTGACCCGGCCAGCTTGCTCACCCGTTCCAGCAGCTCGACCTCGGAGATCCCCGGCAGCAGCAGCTTGGTGCGGCAGTTGGCCCAGAGGGCGGATGTGGTGTCCCCCCCGTAGTTGGCCGATATCGAAGCCAGGTCCTGCGCCAGCAGGAGGATGCGAGCGCCCTGAGAGCGGCCCAGTTGGACCAGCGCCGCCAGCTCCGGCAGGAACGTCAGCTGGGCGAACTCGTCCAGCACGAACAGCACCGGCACCTCGGGGGGACTGGCGTAGATCGCCCGCCAGCAGCAGGACAGCAGGGCGCTCACCAGGCCCCGGAGCAGGGGTGCGTCGGCCGGTGTGACCAGACAGTAGATAGTGCTCGGGCCCGGCCCTGCGATCGAGCTGGGATCGAAACTGCTCTCCCCGGTCGCCCACGCCACCTGCTCGGTGCCATAGGGGCCGAGGTGGGAGACCAGGGTGGCCACCACTCCCAGGGCGGTCCGATCACCCCCACTGAGCGCCCCCAAAACCAGTCGCCTCGCCAGGGGGTGGGTCATCTCGTCGGCGAGCTCGTCGCCAGGGACGGCCTGGAGCAGGCTCAGGACCTGGTTCAGGGTCTGACCCTCGGCGGCCGCCTCGACCACCAGCCCGTGCAGCAGCTGGAGGGCAAGGTCGTGCCAAAACGGCTCGCGCTCGGGAGCCTTGCCCATCAGAAAGGATGCGGTGCGCAGAGCGTCCTCCGAACTCGTGACCGAGCTGATCGGGTTCCACCGGTCCGAGGGCAGCATCAGCGGGGCGAACACAGCCACCTGGCCGCGGCTGCGGCGGGCGGGCAGGGTCGCCTCCAGCAGCTCCCCCTTGGGGTCCGTGACCACCACCGGCCCCGGCCACTCCAGAATCGCCGGAATCGCCAGAGCGCTTGACTTCCCGGCTCCGGTGGGGCCGAGGACCAGCAGGTGCTCCTCGGCTGGCAGCAGAATCCCTCCGCCGCGGTGGCTGCCCAGCTGGACCGAGGCCGATGGTCGGCCTCTCAGGCGGCTGGCTCGAAGGGCCCTCAGGTCCCGTCCGCGGGCGCGGCGAGCGCCCCCCAGAATTCCGGGGCGAAGCAGTCGGCGCTCCTGGGCCCACAGCCAGAGACATCCCGCCAGCAGGAGGAGGAGGGCGGCGCCCGTCAGCGCGGGGGCCGGGCCAGATACCAGCGGCCGGGTCACTACCTGGAGCACAGATGAGACAGGCCCACCTGGCCGGGGCCTGCTTGGGCTGCTGCGCAGCGCCATCGCCACCAGGGCCACTCCCAGCAGCGCGGCCGGCTGTGCCAGCTCCCCCAGGTTGGTCGTCGATCCAGCTCTCTCCACCTCTTCGCGAGAGTCCCCCGAAGGGCGTTCGGGAGGGCGGAGCGGGCTTTGCGACAGCAGTGTTTTGGGCGGTCGCGTGAGTGTTACAGGGCATCGCTGGACCGGTGCAGGAACTTGCACAAAGTCGGCCCAGCCCGCGCCTAGACTGGCACCGATGGCAGCTACCGCGCCCAGCCCCAAGTCCACCCGACGCCCTTTGGGGGGGCGTTCCATCCTGGTGGCGGATCGCGACCAGCTCGCCCGGACCGCCACCGGAGCGATCCTGCAGCGGCTCGGCTTTGAGGTGGTGGCGGTGGAGTCGTCCCGGGCAGCGCTCGCCCAGGCCCGCGGTGGCCCCTACTCATGCGCCATTCTCGATCTCAATTTGATTGAGATGGGTGCCTTCGAACTGTGCCGCCGGTTGCTGGCCAAAGCGGGCTGGGACTGGACCCCGGTGATCTTCACCAGCGCCCGGCAACCCAGCTTGGACCTGGAGGTAGGCATGCAGGCCGGTGGCTTCGCCTACCTGGCCAAGCCGTTCCGCGCCGACCAACTGCTGGCTTCGGTGGGGGATGCGCTTGCCAGCGGGGGTCAGATCCAGCAGGCCCGCCCCGACCGGGCGCAGGTGTTGGCCCGGGCCGAGGCTGCCGTCGAGGGCTGAGCCGCCCTCGACCTGGCCCTTAGCGCGTCCGGATCAGCCCGGTGGCGACGGAGAATTGCCGGCCGACTGACCGGTGCCAGGGGCGCCCCCTCCGGCCGGCGCGCTCGAGCTTGGAGCTGGGGACGCGGTCGGACTCGCGCTCGGCGAGGGGCTGGCCGAGGGGCTGGCCGAAGGGCTGGGCGTAGGTGACGGTGTGGGCGCGATCGAGCCCCCTCCGAGGACCTGGTAGCTGACCCCGGTCCCGGGCAGGTAGTAGGCGGTCTGGCCGCTAACCCTATGGGTGACCAGCCCGGTGGGGGGCGGGTACCAGGTGTTGGGAGTTTTGGCGAGGGCCGCCTCCATGAACTGGTTCCAGAGGCTGGCCGCGCCGCTGATGCCGTTGATGCCACCCCCGTACATGGGGGCATCACTGGCGTTGCCCACCCAGGTTGCGCCGACCAGGGTGGGGGTCCAGCCCACCGCCAGGTTGTCGACGTAGTTGTTGGAGGTGCCCGTCTTGACCGCGGCGGTGTGCCCCGGGAGGATCAGGTCGGTGTTCGGGCCGAAGGCGAGCAGGCGGTTGTTGTTGCGGGAGAGGATGGTGTTCATGATGTAGGCCACCTGGGGCGACAGCACCAGCTGGGCCTGGGGCTTGGGGGTGTAGATGATGGCGCCGCTCTGGTTCACCACCTCCAAAACGAATTTCGCCGGGTGCAGGATGCCCTGGGCGGCGAACACCGAGCCGGCCTGAGCTAGCTCCCACAGCGGAACTGGGTAGGCTCCCAGGGTCATGCTCGGCCCATAGCTGGAGGCCGGTCCGGTCAGCGTGGTCACCCCCATCGACCGCGCCATGGCCAGCACCTGGGGAATCCCGGTTGCCATTTCAACCCTGACCGCCGGAACGTTCAGCGAGTTGCCCAGGGCGACCTGGATCGGTACCACCCCGGCGTACACCCCCTCGTAGTCGTGGACCACGAAGGGGCCCCCGCCGGGCCCACCTGTGGGGAAGGTCAGCGGGCTGTCCAGCACCGGCGTGGTCATGGTCACCTTGTGGGCCGTGATCGCCGCCGAGTAGGTGAAGAGCTTGAAGGTGGATCCCGGCTGTCGCGGCACGGCGGCCATGTTGATCTGCCCGCCGGGGACGTTCTGGCCCGCCCCTCCCACCCAGACCTCGATGTTGCCGGTGGTGGGATCCTCCGCCACCAGGGCGCCATCGGTCATGTGCATCGCCTGGTGGCGGGCGATGTCGGCTGTGACCAGCTGCTGGGCCTTCTGGTTGAGCGCCAGATTGAGGCTGGTGTAGACCCGCAGGCCCATGGTGGAGTAGCCGGATCCGTAGTGGGACTGCAGCCAGAGCTTCACCTGATCGACGAAGTAAGGGGCGTAATCCACTGGTGCCTCGCTGCCCGAGGCCAGAGGCGGCGGTGCGGCCAGGATCTTGGTCGCCTCGGCCTGGCTCAGATTTCCATACTTCACCATCGCGGCCACGACCGCCTGCTGCCGCGCGCGGGCCCCGGCCATATTCGAGAAGGGGTCAAGGTAGGAGGGCGCCGGCAACAGGCCCGCCAGCAGGGTGGCCTGAGCTGCCGTGAGCTGGCTGGCGCTGACCCCGAAGTAGGTCTCCGCGGCCGCCTGGATGCCGGTCGCGCCCTGGCCGAAGTA